>UQNA01000025.1 GCA_900542195.1 uncultured Sutterella sp.
CAGGCAGAAGCGATTCTGAAGATCCAGCAGGCAAACGCCGATGGTCTCCGCTTCCTGAAAGAGGCTTCTCCGGATGCAGCAGTTCTTCAGATCAAGAGTTTGGAGGCATTTGCAAAAGCAGCAGACGGCAAAGCAACAAAGATTATTATTCCGTCAGAAATTCAGGGTATGGCAGGACTTGCCAAATCTCTGGTAGAAGTAGCAGCAGATGTAAAAGAAAAGTAAGAATAGTAACATGGGCTGCCCGCACGGCAGCCCTGTTTTTAATCAAATCAAGCAAGTAGCGTAGGCGGATTGCGCATATCCTTTGACATGAGTTTTTACATGACAGAAGGTGTTTTACCATTTTCTGTCGAAGAAACACAGGCAAGATGCGATTTTTTACAGCAGAAAATAGAAAAAGCTGAATGATAATAAACTGAGAGGTAAAAAAGAAATGAATTTAACAGGAAAAAACTTTTTAAAATTACTGGATTTCACACCGGAAGAGATTACATATCTGATTGACTTATCCGCAGAGCTGAAAGAGAAAAAGAAAAAAGGTATTCGTCACGATGTACTGACAGGCAAAAACATTGCCCTGATTTTTGAAAAAACATCTACTCGTACAAGAAGCGCTTTTGAGGTTGCTGCCTACGATCAAGGCGCCCACACAACCTTCTTTGACCCGTCCGTCTCTCAGATCGGCCATAAAGAAAGTATTAAAGATTCCGCCCGTGTTCTCGGTTCTATGTATGACGCCATCGAATACAGAGGCTTTTCTCAGGAAGTTGTTGAAGAATTAGCTGAGTACTCAGGCGTTCCTGTCTTTAACGGTTTGACCGATGAATGGCATCCGACTCAGATGCTCTGCGATCTGTTGACAATGAAAGAAACTTGCCAGAAACCATGGAAGAAGATCAGCTTTGCTTATCTTGGCGATGCCAGATTCAACACCGGCAATTCTTTGCTGATGATCGGAGCGAAGATGGGGATGGATGTAAGAATCGGTGCTCCTAAGGAATATTGGCCGAACGAAGAACTCTTGGCTTTGTGCCAGAGCTTTGCGGAAGCATCCGGCGCCAGAATTCTTTTGACTGAAGATCCTGTCGAAGCCGTCCGCGGTGTTGATTTCATTCACACTGATATTTGGGTTTCGATGGGCGAACCGAAAGAAGTTTGGGACGAAAGAATTAAAGCTCTTCTTCCATACCAAGTTAACCGCCAATTGATGGAAGCTTCCGGCAATCCGGATGTTAAATTCATGCATTGCCTGCCGGCTTATCACAACACTGAAACAAAGGTTGGCAAATCCGTTATCGAAGCTTATCCGGAACTCAAGGACGGGATCGAAGTCACGGAAGAAGTATTTGAGTCTCCTGCTTCTATCGTGTTCCAGCAAGCTGGCAACAGACTTCCGACAATTAAAGCTGTGCTCGTTTCTTCTTTAGCATAGTTAACAATTTTTAACGGCTTCTCCTTTTTGGGGAAGCCGGTTTCATTTTCTCAGGCTCAACTCTCCAAAGAATGGTTTAATATTGGGCTATCGAAAATATAAGAACTGGGCGATTGACGCCCAAATTTTTTGGAAAACGAAAATGCCTATACCAATTACCGTAAGAGGAGCTCAGTTGTTGAAGGCAGAACTCAACAGACTGAAGACCCAGGATCGTCCCGCTGTTGTCCAGGCGATTGCGGAGGCCCGTGAGAAGGGCGACCTCTCTGAAAATGCTGAGTACGATGCAGCTAGAGAGTCTCAGGCTTTTATTGAAGGAAGAATTGCTGAGTTAGAGAGCAAAATCTCTCAGTTTCAGATTATTGATCCGGCAGCTTTGGAAGGTACGGAAAAAGTCGTATTCAGTGCTACCGTTACCATTGAAGACGTTGAAACCGGTATCCAACAGCGTTTCCAAATCGTCGGTAATGATGAAAGTGATACAAAGAACAATCGCATCTCTATTGCCAGTCCGATTGCACGCGCAATGATCGGCAAGACAATCGGCGATGTAGCTGAGGTTCAAGCTCCGGGCGGAGTCAGCGAATACGAAATCATTGACATCGAATATATCTAGACAATTGAGATTTCACGCAAATGAAAACGGCATTCACTCGAATGCCGTTTCGTTTAGGTTAAAGAAATTACTTAGAGAAGCCTTTTCTGGCTAGCCGTTTTCCAAGAGGAGTCCCTTTTTCGCCGACGGCTTTAACCTGTCCTTTCGGAGTTTTGCCTTTCTTTACCGTGGAGGCCCAGGGCAGACTCTTTGCTTTGCCTTTCTTTTCAGCCTGAATGATTTCAGTCAAACGTTTTCTTTGGTTTCTGGCCTTAGCGCCGGTTTTTCTTTCTTTTTTCTCTGCCGGGGCTTTTTCGGCCGGCGCTTCTTTTTTGTCTTTATCCGGGTTCGGACGATAAAGAACAAAAAGTTTGCCGATCAATTGGACTTTTGCAGCACCTAATTCTTCTGCTAATGTTTCGTAGATTTCTACACGTTCTTCGCGATCATCGCTGGGTACACGAACCTTGATCAGTTCATGAGCATCGAGGGCACGGCTAACTTCTTTTTTTACTGCTTCTGTCAGGCCGGAGGCACCGAGTAAAACTACAGGGTCTAAATGGTGAGCAGCCGCCCGAAGTGTGATACGCTCATCGCGAGGTAACTTTAATTGTGCCATGATAGTCACATCTCCTATGAATTTTTTTAGAGTGTAAACCGATGCCTGTCTCAGAAAAAAAACTTCGTTCTAATCCTGCCTGGATTAAACGTCATATCAATGATCCTTTTGTAAAGCAGTCAGTAAAAGACGGTTATCGGGCACGCTCTGTCTATAAATTAATTGAACTTAATGATAAAGATAAAATCATTAAAAAAGGAATGACGGTTGTCGATTTGGGAGCCGCTCCAGGGTCTTGGAGTCAAGTTGTCAAAGAAAAACTCATGGGTCCTGACGGAAAAATTCAAGGACGCGCCATCGCTTTGGATATTCTGCCGATGGACCCAATCGAAGGAGTGAACTTTATTCAGGGAGACTTCCGTGAACAGGAAGTTGCAGATCAGCTTACCGAACTTCTTCAAGGAGAAAAAGTTGATGTTGTACTTTCTGACATGGCCCCGAATCTTTCCGGCGTGGCAGCTGCAGACGCCGCACGTTGTTTGCTTCTGAACGAATTGGCACTCGATTTTGCCAAAGAAAATCTTAAGAAAAACGGAACATTTGTCTGTAAAGTATTCCAAGGAAGCGGATACTCTCAATTCGTAGAACAATGCAAGAAGTTGTTTAAGAAGGTTGCTTCTCGTAAGCCGGAAGCGTCCAGAACTTCTTCTGCGGAAGTTTATATCGTTGCGCGGGACTTAAAGTAACTAGACCTTAGCAGCCTGACGGCCGGCCGTGACGCCGGCTTTTTGCTTATCGCTGAGTCGTTTACCTTGTCGGATCGATTTTGCTAAACTCCTTTTCCTAAGTAAAAGCTTCTCTTTTCTTCATTCTCCATCTTCATTGGATTTTTGTTTTATGAGCCAAGATTTCGTTCATCTGCGCATGCATTCGGAGTATTCCTTTCGCGACAGTACCATTCGCCTGAAACAGGTGGTACATAAAGCGACGGCCGCAGGAATGAAAGCTTTAGCATGTACGGATGCAGGATCAATTTTCGGCGGCGTTACCTTTTATAAGGCTTGTCTGGGGCAAGGTTTAAAACCAATTATCGGTGTAGATGCATGGATAAGGAACCCATCGGACGCTCATCATCCGTCCAAACTTCTTTTGCTTTGTGCAAATGCACACGGTTATCACACCCTTTGTGACTTGCTGACAAAAGCTTGGTTAGAAAATCAGGTTGATGAAAAAGGGCTCATTGAAGAGGAATGGCTGACGGAAGAAAACTGCGAAGGGCTTATTGCTATTTCCGGATTTCATGAAGGTGCAATCGGACGTTCTTTACTGAACAATAAAAATTTCTCGGCAGAAGAAGAAGCGGAAAAACTTCATTCTATTTTCAAAGACCGGCTTTATCTTGAACTTCAAAGAGCAGGGCGCAAGTTTGATGAGGAGTTAGTCACCGAGACGATTAAACTGGCAAATAAGCTAAAGCTTCCCGTGGTCGCCACGCATCCTATTCAGTTCCAAGAAGCCGACGGATATCTCGATCACGAGATCCGTTGTTGCATTGCTCAGGGGACAACGCTGGCTAATCCTAATCGAGTAAAAGAATATACGGAAGAACAGTATTTCAAAACCAAAGAAGAAATGCAGGACCTCTTTAAAGACATCCCCAGTGCGATTGAAAATACTGTTGAAATAGCCAAACGCTGCAATTTCATGATGAAACTCGGTAAGCCTCAGCTTCCGTTGTTCGAAACGCCTGACGGTATTTCTTTAGACGACTATATGGCACAGCTTTCCAGAGAAGGCCTGGAAATGCGCTTGAAGATTCTTTATCCGGATGAGGCTAAGAGAGACGCTGAAAGACCAAGATATGTTGAGCGCTTAGAAAGAGAAATCGGCGTTATTCAAAAGATGGGTTTTTCCGGCTACTTCCTTATCGTTCAGGACTTCATCCGTTGGGCTAAAAGTCACGGCTGTCCGGTCGGTCCGGGCCGCGGATCCGGAGCCGGCTCTCTGGTTGCTTTTTGCTTGGAAATTACGGACTTGGATCCTCTCGAATTCAGTTTGCTGTTTGAGCGATTCTTGAATCCTGAACGCGTCTCCATGCCTGACTTTGACGTGGACTTTTGCCAGAATAACCGCGGCCGAGTGATCGAATATGTAAAACAGAAATACGGTTCTGATGCGGTAAGCCAGATCGCGACATTCGGTACCATGGCGGCAAAAGGTGTTATCAAGGATGTCGGCCGTGTTCTTGACTTTCCCTATAACCAATGCGACTTACTGACACGTCATATTCCTTCTAATCCCGGGCAGCAAGTTTCTTTGGAACAGGCCATTGAAAGTGAACCCGAATTCAAAGCCATTATCAGCAACTCTCCCGAGCTAAAACCTTTAGTAGCTTCTGCTATTAAGCTTGAGGGCTTGTGCCGAAATATCGGTATTCATGCCGGTGGCGTGCTGATAGCTCCGGGAAAACTCACCGACTTTTGTCCGCTTTATGCCGCCGATATGCTTCCGGAAAACGTCATCAGTATGTATGACAAAAAGGGAGTGGAAGAAGTCGGTCTGGTTAAGTTTGACTTCCTTGGTTTAACCACTCTTACCATCGTGGCAAGAGCATTGGATTACATCGAAAAAAATACGGGCAAACGTCCTGATATCGAACATTTACAGCCGACGGATAAGAAGGTTTACGACAAAATCTTTAAACCTGCGGATACCGCGATGGTATTCCAGTTTGAGTCACCGGGCATGCGCGACATTATGGTCCGTTCCGTTCCGACTAAGCTTTCTGACCTTATCGCTCTGAATGCTCTTTATCGCCCGGGTCCGATGGCTTTGGCAGATGACTTTATTGAGCTCAGAAAAGGCGGCGAGAAGAAGCCGGAGTATGCAGATGATCGACTGATTCCTGTTTTGGAAGAAACGGTCGGAATCATGATTTATCAGGAACAGGTGATGCAGGTCGCGCAGATTATCGCCGGCTATTCACTTGGCGGTGCTGATATTCTTCGCCGTGCCATGGGTAAGAAAGACGCTGCAGAAATGGAACGGCAGTCTAAGATTTTCTTGGAAGGAGCTGTCAAGAACGGGGTAAAAGAAGAAGTTGCCGAAGAGCTCTTCAATAAGATGAGGAAGTTCGCGGAATACGGTTTTAACAAGTCTCACGCTGCTGCTTACTCTTACGTGGCTTACCAAACCGCGTGGCTTAAATGCTATTACCCGGCAGAATTTATTGCCGCTAACCTTTGTGAAGTCATGTTGAACTCCACGAAGTTATTTGATTACATAGCAGATGCCCAACGTCATGGCATAAAGGTTCTGCCGGTCGATATTAACGCAAGCGAGTTTTACTTTACCGCTCCCGATTCCAAGACTATTCGTTTTGGAATGGGCGCATTAAAAGGCATGGGAGAGGGCCCGGCCAATGCGATTGTGGAAGAGAGAACCAAGAACGGTCCTTTCAAAGACATGGAAGATCTGGTCAAACGATTGGGAACCAAAGTTATGTCTCGAAAGGTTTTGGAAGTTCTGAGTACGATTGGAGCGTTCGATTCAATCGATCCGAACCGCAGAATGTGGCTGGAAAACGTTCCGCAGATTTATCGGTCGGCTCAAGAAAATGAAGAAAATGCCGATCAGATGGGTTTGTTCGGGGAAGAAAGCTCTGAGATGAGCACCGAGTTGGTTCAGTACAAGCCCTGGGACACGCTCGAGAGAATGAAGAAAGAAAAGAGCATCATCGGTTTCTTTTTTACCGGCTCTCCGATGGATGCTTGCCGGGAAGAAATCAAAGACCATTTCGGCGGTCTGACCATTAAAGAATGTCCTCTGGATACTCAAACCAAGTTCAGTAACTTCAAAGGCTTCGGTGTAGTTTCCAGCATCAATTTCGGTGTCAGTAAAACCGGCAACCGCTTCTGTAAATTAAATATCGATGACGGATTGCATCGTTACGAAATGAGAACTTCGCAGGAACTCTATGAGTTCTGCAAGAAAGAGGTTTCAGTCGATGAAGTGTATATGGTCGAAGGAACGGTCGTCTACAACGATCAATCTAATGTTTTCTCTTGGAATCTGAAATCCATGCGTCCGATTAGTGAAATCAGAGCATCTCACGGAGCGAAGCTGCAGCTGGTTCTAGATAAAAAGGGAAAAATGAGCGAGTTAAAAGCACTGATTGAAGAACTTTCCGTTCATCCGTCTTCTTTGAGAACTACTCCGATTGAAATTAAAGTAAGAGAAGGTGACACAGAAGTCTGCATCCCGTTGCCGGCCAACTTCTCTGCGCTATTATCAGGAGCGAACCTTTCAAAAGTTGAAAACTCGGATTTGATAAAACAGGCGAAGATTAACTATAAGTAGTTTGCAAAAATTCATCTCCTAATTCGAGGCTGGATCTTGAAAAAGCCTCGGACAACCACAACATAATTACAAGTGGGATATTTCTTGCTTTGTGTTGATAGATAGAATTTTTCGATAATGTTATTGTCATAATCTTTTGTTAGTTTTTGATGTAACGATTGAATATCTTCATTAAATCGAAGCAAGCAAGCTTCATTGTTTGAGGTGAAACTTTGAATAATAAAAATTTATTTGCGAAGGCAGCTATCTGGATTGTCATCGCTTTTGTGTTGTTTACCGTCTTCAAGCAGTTTGACGGCGCAAAACGCCTTGCGTCCTCTGAGCAGACTACAAGCTACACCCAATTTATGGATGAAGCTAAAGACGGCAAGATTAAACGTGTCGACGTCCAAGGAAGAACTCTTACAGTAACACCCGTAGAGGGAGCCTCTTATAAGATTACGGCTCCGGGAGATCTTTGGATGGTCGAAGATCTTAGAAAAGCGGGAGTCCAGGTCTACGGACAGCCGGATGAGGAACAGAGCTTCTTAGCAACTCTCTTTATTTCTTGGTTCCCGATGCTTCTCTTAATCGGCGTATGGATTTTCTTCATGCGTCAGATGCAGGGCGGCGGAAAAGGCGGTGCTTTCAGCTTTGGGAAGTCCAAGGCTCGTATGCTCGACAGCACCAACAATAATATTACCTTTGCTGATGTCGCCGGCTGCGATGAGGCAAAAGAGGAGGTCACGGAGCTTGTAGACTTCCTAAAAGACCCGACCAAGTATCAAAGGCTCGGCGGAAGAATTCCCCGCGGTGTTCTTTTGGTTGGTTCTCCCGGTACAGGTAAAACGTTATTGGCAAAAGCTATCGCCGGGGAAGCAAAGGTACCATTCTTTACGATTTCCGGCTCTGATTTCGTAGAAATGTTCGTCGGTGTGGGTGCCGCTCGTGTCCGCGATATGTTTGAAAATGCCAAGAAGAATTCTCCTTGCATCATCTTCATTGATGAAATTGATGCGGTCGGCCGTCAGAGAGGTGCCGGTTTAGGCGGCGGCAACGATGAAAGAGAACAGACACTTAACCAGATGCTTGTGGAAATGGACGGCTTCGATACCGGTTCCGGTGTTATCGTCATTGCTGCAACCAACCGTCCTGACGTTTTGGATCCGGCTTTATTGCGTCCGGGCCGTTTCGACAGACAAGTTGTAGTTCCGCTTCCTGATATCCGTGGCCGTGAGCAGATTTTGAAAGTTCACATGAGAAAAATTCCTGTCGGTGCTGATGTGGACGAAGAAATTCTTGCCCGTGGAACCCCCGGGTTCTCCGGCGCTGACTTGGCTAACCTTGTTAACGAAGCTGCCTTGTTCGCCGCACGCAGAAACGGTAAAGTCGTTGCCATGGAAGACTTCGAACGCGCCAAAGATAAAATCATGATGGGTGCCGAAAGAAAAGGCATGGCCATGAACGAGGAAGAGCGCAAAAATACGGCTTACCATGAAAGCGGACACGCTTTGGTTGCCCGTTTAATGCCGAAGAGCGACCCTGTTCATAAAGTTACGATTATTCCGCGCGGAAGAGCTCTTGGTTTGACCATGCAGCTTCCGGCAGAAGACCATTACTCTTACGATAAGCAGTATTTGCTTACTCGTATTGCCATTCTTTTCGGCGGCCGTATTGCTGAAGAGGTCTTTATGCATCAAATGACTACAGGTGCCTCTAATGACTTCGAAAGAGCGACTCAGATGGCTCGCGATATGGTTATGAGATACGGCATGAGCGATGCTTTGGGACCAATGGTTTACGCAGAAAACGAAAACGAAGTTTTCTTGGGACGCTCCGTTACTCAGACTAAGCATGTTTCTGAAGAAACAATGCGCAAGGTTGATGCTGAAGTTCGCCGCATCATCGATGAACAGTATGCGATTGCCAGAAAGCTTATCGAAGAAAACCAAGATAAGATGCACAAAATGGCCAAAGCCCTTTTGGAATGGGAAACGATCGACGCTGCACAGATTGACGACATTATGGACGGAAAAGATCCGAGACCTCCTAAACAGCTTCACAAAAAAGCTGCTAAGAAGGATGACGATGTTATTGATGCTGAAGCAACCGAAATTAAAGAGCCCGTATCTGAAGCTTCTTCTGAGACTGTTTCTGAAACGCCTGCGGCTTCTGGAGCCGGAGAGGAGAAAAAGCCTGAGGCTTCTGATGCCCCGAAGTCAGCAATTGAAGAGCTGGCTGACGATGATAAAAAAGATCAGCCGAACAAGTAAAATTGTCTTAACTTAGATTCAGGAGGCTGCTAAGGCGGCCTTCTTTTATTCGTGATGAAAGAAATGGCAGAAGAATTCCTAACTGACGAAGATGATGACGAGGAAGAAATAAAGATTCCGGAAATCAAAGGTTCGAAGAACTACATGACGCCGGCTTGCTATCATCGTCTGCTTGATGAGAGACAAAGGTTAGTTAAAGTCGAGCGACCGGAGGTTGTTCAGGTGGTTTCTTGGGCAGCTTCCAACGGAGATAGAAGTGAGAACGGAGACTACCTTTATGGCAAGAAGAGACTTCGTGAAATCGATCGAAGAATTCGGTTTTTGAATAAACGTTTGGAAAACAGCGAAGTTGTCGATCCGGCTACGCGCCCGCCGACAGATCAAGTATTTTTTGGCGCCACGGTGCTGTTCAGCGATGAAGACGGCAACGAATCAAAAATTAGAATCGTTGGAATTGACGAGGCCGATGCGACTGTGGGAGATGTGTCTTGGATTTCTCCGATTGCTCGAGTTTTCTTGAAAAAATCAGAAGGAGATACTGTTTTACTGCCTACTCCTAAAGGAGTCAAGAAACTCGATATTCTCGAGGTAACCTATGTAGGGAATCCTCCGGGAACGCCTCACCAGCTTTGATTTGAGCCAAAAACCGGCCTTTAAGATGTCGGTTTTTGGAACTGAAGAAATACGAAAATTCAATAAGTTGTAACTGTAAAAACAGTTGGACTCATCCATTTTTGTTCTAGAATTGCACGGTCTATAAAGGACCTTTATTTTTATTTTATGGAGTGGCCGGTAAAGCCATGGAAACAGAACAATATTTATCAGACTTTGACTTTGAGCTTCCCGAAGAGCTCATTGCGCAATTCCCGCTCGCAGACCGCACGGCATCTCGACTTCTTCATGTTTCCAAAGACGGAAAGATAGAAGACTTAACTTTCAGAGATATCTTAAAGTTGCTGAGAAAAGACGATCTTCTCGTGTTTAACAACACTAAAGTTATTAAAGCTCGTCTTAACGGCAATAAAGAGTCCGGCGGCGCAGTCGAAGCGATGCTCGAAAGAATCCTCGGAGAATATGAAGTTCTAACAATGCTTCGTTCAAGCAAGTCTCCGAAACCCGGCACGAAACTCTTTTTTGTCAAAGATGGAGTTGAAGGAAGGGCAGAAGCTGAGGTCACGGGCCGTCAAGGGGAATTCTTTCTCCTGAAATTTACTGAGCCTGTTCTCGATGTTTTGGAAAAATTCGGAAAGGTGCCGCTGCCTCCTTATATCACGCATGCAGCTTCTAAATCGGACGAATCCAGATACCAGACGGTCTATGCAAAAGAGCCGGGAGCGGTTGCTGCGCCTACAGCAGGACTTCACTTTACGGATGAACTGCTTAAAGACATCAAGGCTTTAGGATGTGAAGAAGTCTTTGTGACCTTACACGTAGGGGCCGGAACCTTTCAGCCCGTTCGTTCAGAAAAATTATCTGAACATAAAATGCATTCCGAGTGGTATCACATTGATCAAAAAACAGCAGATGCCATAAACAAAGCACTTAAGGAAGGAAGAAGAGTGGTTTGCGTCGGCACAACAAGTTTGCGCGCTGTTGAATCAGCTGCTGCACTTGAAGAAGACAACCAAGTCAAAGCTGGAATACACGAGACGCGCCTCTTTATTAAGCCCGGGTATAAATTCAAAGTATGCGGAGCTATGGTCACGAACTTCCACTTGCCCAAATCAACCCTCGTGATGTTGGTCAGCGCATTATCCGGAAAAGATGAAATTTTTAAAGCTTACAAGCATGCCGTAGAAGAAAAATACAGATTCTTCAGTTACGGAGACGCTTGTTTCTTGGAGAAAAAGGAAACTGTATGAGTTTGACTTTTCATTTACATAAAACTCATGGAAAAGCCCGAAGAGGCGAGATGCATTTGAACCACGGGGTGGTCCAAACTCCGGTGTTCATGCCTGTAGGCACTTACGGTACCGTCAAGGCTATGTCTCCTCTTGAATTAAATGAGATCGGCTCCCAAATTATTTTAGGTAATACCTTCCATCTGTGGCTGCGTCCCGGTCTGGAAGTCATCGAACAGCACGGCGGCCTTCATAAGTTCATGGGTTGGGAAAAGCCGATTCTTACTGACTCAGGCGGATTTCAAGTCTTTTCTCTTGGCAAATTGAGAAAAATTACCGAAGAAGGTGTTAAGTTTGCTTCTCCGATTAACGGTGAAAGACTTTTCTTAACTCCGGAAGTCTCGATGGAGATTCAAAAGGTCCTCAATTCAGATATCGCAATGATTTTTGATGAGTGTACGCCATATGAAATCGACGGCAGACCCGCAACTGAAAAAGAAGCTGCGGACTCTATGAGACTTTCTTTGAGGTGGGCCGAGCGCTCCAAGAATGCTTTCGTAAAACTTCAGAACCCTAATGCACTTTTCGGCATCGTTCAGGGCGGAATGTTTGAGAAACTCAGAGATGAATCTCTTGAAGGCCTGATGAAGATTGGTTTTGACGGTTACGCTATTGGCGGTCTTTCTGTCGGAGAACCTAAGGAAGATATGATGCGCATTCTTGACCATATGAGCGAAAGAATGCCTGCAGATAAGCCGCATTATCTGATGGGGGTCGGAACACCCGAAGATTTGGTAGAGGGCGTCAAGAGAGGAATTGACATGTTTGACTGCGTTATGCCTACACGTAACGCTCGTAACGGTTGGCTTTTCACTCGCTACGGTGATATTAAGCTAAGAAATGCCCGCTATAAGAATGATTTGAGACCTTTGGATGAAACTTGCGACTGCTATTGCTGCAGAAATTTCTCACGGGCATATTTGCATCATTTGCAGAAGGTCAATGAAATTTTGGGGGCACGTCTCAATACGATTCATAACCTTCATTTCTATCTCAATCTTATGCAGGAAATCAGAGACGCATTGGATAACGATACGTTTGACGAATGGTGCGAAAAATTCGCAGAGGATAGAAAGAGAGGAATTGAATAATTTCTAATTAACTCAACTCCTTTATAATTCCCAAGTTAATTATTAATGCACCAGTCGGTGATGGAGATTTAAATTGTTTTTTATTAGTGATGCATATGCCCAAGCAGCCGGAGCTCAGCCTGGTGGCCTTGAAAGCATGATGTCCTCTTTCGGCGTAATGCTTTTGATTTTTGTTGTTTTCTGGTTCTTGCTCATCCGTCCTCAGCAAAAGAGACAAAAAGAACATAAGAAGATGATTGATGCTTTGACCATTGGTAATGAAGTTGTTACAGCCGGCGGCATCATGGGTAAGATCGTTGAAGCCGATGAAAACTATCTTGTTCTTCAGATCGCTTCCGTCGACGACAAACCTGTGACTATCACTTTCCAGCGTTTAGCTGTTCAAGCAGTTCTTCCTAAGGGAACAGTCAAGTTCTAAAAGCTGCTCACTCAGCCCTCGAATGAGGGCTTTTGTTGTATTTATTTTTAGTGGTCTAATCCCTCCCAACCATGAATCGATATCCTATTTGGAAGTATGTTCTGATTGCGGTGATCCTTATTGTCGGTTTGGTTTACACCTTGCCGAACTTTTATGGTGAATCGCCTGCCGTTCAGGTAAGCCCAGGCAAGGCAACTGCAAAAGTAACGGAAAATACTCTCAAGACTGTTGAAGACGCGTTAAAAGCGGCTCAAATTTCTCCTAACGGTGTGTTCTTCGAACAAGGTGCTCAGCAAAACTCCATCAGAGTTAGATTTGCGCCGACTGAAGGCGAGCTTCAGCTCCGTTCCAAAGAAGTTATTGACAAAGCTCTTAACCCCGATCCAAAAGATCCAACATACATTGTTGCTCTTAACCTTGTTCCAAACACTCCGCAATGGCTCTTAAGTATTAATGCTTTGCCGATGTACTTAGGCCTTGACCTTCGCGGCGGTGTTCACTTCCTTTTGGCTGTCGATATGGAAGCAGCCGTTTCAAAGAGAATTGAAGCTGCAGTCGGCGATGTAAGAACATTCTTAAGAGAAAAGAAGATTAGACACGCCGGTATTACACGTAGCGGAAATAACATCGAAATCCTCTTCAGAAGTGAAGCAGAACAAAGAGCTGCTTACGATGTACTGAGAGACCATGCGTCCGATATGCAGTACGAAGAACTGCCTGGAAGCGGTAATCGTTACATCATTCGAGGAACAATGTCTCAAAAGGCAATGTCTGACGTTCAGGAATATGCCTTGAAGCAGAACGTTGCTACTCTTCATAACAGAATTAATGAACTTGGCGTGGCAGAGCCTGTAATTGCTCAGCAGGGTGCAGACCGTATTGTCGTTCAGCTCCCGGGCGTTCAGGATACAGCAAAGGCTAAAGACATTCTTGGTCGTACAGCTACTTTGGAAGTGCGTATGGTCGACGATAGTCCGGAGGCAATGAACTCTCTTGCCCAAGGAACAGTTCCTTTCGGTACTGAAAAATACAAAGATCGAGAAGGCAGAGAAATTCTCGTCAAGCGTGAAGTCATCCTCACCGGTGAAAACTTAAATGACGCTCAGCCGGGATTCGACAGCCAGACTCAAGAACCGACGGTTAACTTGACCTTAGACAATAAGGGCGCAAGAAAGTTCAAAGACGTTACTCGTAAAAATGTCGGTAAGAGAATGGCTATCATCCTTTTCGAAAAAGGTAAAGGTGAGGTCGTCACTGCTCCGGTTATCCGTCAGGAAATCGGAGGCGGCCGCGTCCAAATCTCCGGAAGAATGACTACTGTTGAGGCAACGGATACTGCTTTGTTGTTAAGAGCCGGTTCTTTGGCTGCTCCGATGGAAATCATTGAAGAAAGACTAGTTGGTCCGAGCCTTGGTGAAGAAAATATTAAAGCTGGCTTTAAATCCACTTTATGGGGCTTCATCGCCGTTTCCGTATTCATGATTATTTACTACCATTTATTTGGTGTAATTTCCGCAATAGCTTTGACCTGCAACTTATTCTTGCTGGTTGCCATCTTGTCTATGCTCCAAGCAACTCTCACGTTGCCGGGTATTGCAGCTATGGCCTTGACCCTTGGTATGGCTGTTGACGCTAACGTGCTTATTAACGAACGTATTCGCGAAGAACTGAGAGTGGGACGTACACCTCAGCAGGCAATCTCGGAAGGTTACGGAATGGCTTTTAATACCATTTTGGACTCCAACATTACGAGCTTAATTGCCGGTGTTGCGCTGCTGATCTTTGGTTCCGGTCCGGTCAGAGGCTTCGCGGTTGTTCACTGTTTAGGTATTCTTACTTCTATCTTTACTGCCGTGATGGTATCTAGAGCAATTGTTAATCTCTACTATGGTCGCCGTAAGAAACTTACTAAGCTTTCAATTGGTCAGGTTTGGATCCCTGATGCAGAAAAAACTAAAAAGGGAGCCTAATCATGGAGCTGTTTAAGATTCATAAAACGATTCCATTCATGAAGTATTCAAAAATTTTGAATGCGATATCGTTTATTTCATTTTTTATTGCAGTTGCTCTTCTGGTCATTAAAGGCTTAGCTTTTTCCATTGAGTTTACGGGCGGTTTGGTAATGGAAGTTAATTACCCGCAAGCCGCGCCGATTCAGCAAATCCGTACGGATTTGGAAAAAGTTACGGGCGGGGAGGTTCAGGTTGTTAACTTTGGTACAGCAAGAGACGTTCAAATTCGTCTCCCTCTGAAAGGGGATAAGACATCTGCAGAGATGAGCGCCGAAGTTATGGAAGTTATTCATCAGCACGATGCTAAAGCCGAGTTGAGAAGAACTGAATTCGTCGGTCCTCAGGTCGGTGAAGAATTGGCAACTGACGGCTTAACAGCACTCTTGCTTGTGATTATCGGTATCATGGTCTACTTAGCATTCCGTTTTGAATGGAAATTCGCTGTGGCAGCCATCATCGCTAACTTCCACGACGTAATTTTGGTGCTTGGGTTCTTCTCTTTATTCCAATGGGAGTTCTCCTTGCCGGTGCTGGCTGCGGTACTGGCCGTTCTTGGTTACTCAGTTAACGAATCCGTAATTATTTTCGACCGCTGCCGAGAATGCTTCAGAAAGATTCGAAAGGGAACACCGGTAGAAATTGTTAATACGGCTATTACCCAGACTATATCCAGAACGATCATTACTCACTCCTCGACATTGATGGTGACTTTAGCGATGTTTTTCTTCGGAGGTCCTGCGCTCCACTACTTCGCTTTAGCTTTAACTATTGGTATTTTGTTGGGTGTGTACTCTTCAGTATTCGTTTCTGCGGCTATCGCTCTCTACTTAGGAGTTAAGAGAGAGGACTTAGTCAAGAAAGTCAGAAAAGACGAAATTACTGACATGGTTCCATAATATTTGATACCCACTTCGTTTTTAAAAGGGAGGCTTCTGCCTCCCTTTGCGCTATTGTGAAGGAACGGAGGATTTATGAGAACAGGGCTGAGATGGTTCAAATTTGCAATAAGCAAAATTTCTGATTTCAGAGGAAGGGCAGGGAGATCAGAATTTAATTGGTATGTATTGTTCTTTGTTCTCTTTGCGGCCTTATGCTTTGGCCTGGATACAATAGTTTCGGATTATCCGATTATCGTTTCGATTTATTTTGCCCTTGCCATCGTGCCCTCAATTCTCTTGGTTATTCGCCGACTCCATGACGTAGGACACTCAGGTTATTGGTGCATTGTGTTTTTTATGTTTCCTCCGCTAATGCTTTATCTAATGTTCGCACCTTCAGATAAAGAACCAAATCAATTCGGTTTTACGGAACGGTTAGTCAATGACTCTCCAAAACCTTTTAAGCCATTGGATGAAGGAAACGGATTCGAAGAACTAACAGATAACGGGTCGAAAAGAAAAAGCGGAGAGCCTTATCAGCCTTAAAGCTGTTTAAGAGTCAGTTCAAGAGGTAATCTGACTTCTTATTCCGGAACGAAGGAAGCGTGTTGTTCTTCGGGTAAAATCCAATAATACCTATAACTCAATGCAATAATATTTTCTCAATATCAAGTGACGGAGGGAATTATGTCTAAGAAAAAAGATATTTCCAAAAAAGAAATCAAAAAAAGAATTAAGTTAGAAGACAAAATTTTTAAACTGATTCTTAAATCACGCTCTAAAAAGCATCCTCTTGATGAACAGCTGTATGCTGTAATCGACTTTCTTGAACAGCTTCAGTACAGCCTTAAGGAGTTGGTTAAAGAGGATGAACAGAAAGAGCAAGCTGAAACTGAAAAACTCATCCAAGAGGAACTTCCTGAACCGGAGGCGAGAGAAGAAATCAAGGAAGAGCCAAAAGCCGAAGTTAAAGAAGAAGTAGTTGAGGCTGCCCCGTCTGCAGAGACACCTGCAGCGGCAGTCAAAGAAGTTAAGAAGTCTTCTAAGAGAAAAGGAAGAAAACAGATTAGAAGAAGAAAGTAGAATATAAAAAATCCGCCGATTTGGCGGATTTTTTATGAGTTAATCTACATTGAAACCGTTTTTACGTGCTGCTATGAGGGCCTCAGTCCTATTTTTGGCATTAAATGCTCGGTAAATAGCTGCGACATGAGTCTTAATGGTTCCCTCGGAGAGTTCCATTTTTTTGCAGATAGTCTTAATTGAATCTCCTTGGCTAAGCAGTTTAAGAACTTGACATTGCCTTGGAGTTAAGTGCACGGAGGAGCTCGGGTTTTCAAGCGGCTGCTGAGGATTCATTCCTACAGACTGCTGTTGAGAGAGAACTTTGGATGGGATATAAACACCGCCTTCAAGCACAAAGCTAATTGCATGTTTAAGGAGTGTAGCATCCAAGGATTTAGGAACGTAACCTGCAGCACCGGCCGATAGGCTCTTCAAAATACTGTCCGGATCGACTACCCCTGATAACACAAGAATTTTCAGAGCAGGATATTCAGATAATAATTGTTCAAGTAATCCGGTACCGCTTGAGTCAGGTAAGCATAAATCTAAAATCATCAAGTCTGCGGAATCACCAAATTTGTTTGCTAACTCACGCGCATCTCTTGCCGAAGATCCTGTATAAATTTGGACTTCCGGGTACATGCTTTTTAATAACGCGCTCATTGCTGTGGTGATCAGAGAATGGTCATCTACCAACAACACCAAATGAGGCTGTTTCATAAATACTTTCTCCTAAATATGCGTGATAGGAACGATTATATAGTAGTGGGCTAGCAGATTCTCGGTAACTGTTCTCCGCTTAACCAATCCACCATTCTAGTTCCACCGAAGGGCGTTTCCATCTGAACAAAGCAGTTCTCATCCTCTACGCAAGTCCCGATTATCTGAGCATTCTTTCCTAAGGGATTTGCACGCATAATTTCCAGCATTTTTTTTGCATCTTCAGGTCCGCAAATTGCGATAAGCTTTCCTTCATTGGCAACAAATAAAGGATCGAGACCGAGGAATTCACAAGCAGCGGCAACCTGTTCTTTCACCGGAATCTTAGCCTCTTCAATTTTCATTCCGACTTTAGATTGAGTTGCAAGTTCATTAAGTGTGGTACCAAGACCTCCGCGTGTCGGATCACGCATACAGCGTAAAGAAGGAATCTCTTTGACTAATGCTTCTGTCATGGAATTGAGACTTGCGGAATCGCTTTGAATTTCGGTCTCAAAGCCTAAATTGGCTCTTTGACTCATAATGGCAACGCCGTGGTCTCCAATGTCGCCTGACACGGCAATAACGTCGCCTGGTTTGCAGTTTGCTCCGGAAAGGTGAATACCTTTAGGTACCACGCCAACGCCCGTAGTGTTGATGTAAATGCCGTCTCCTTTGCCTTTTTCAACTACCTTGGTATCACCGGTCACAATATAGACTCCGGCTTTCTTGGCCTCTTCGGCCATGCTCTTCACAATCTTTTCCAGATCGGCTAAAGGGAAACCTTCTTCGAGAATAAAACCTGCGCTTAAGTAAAGAGGTTTCGCACCGCACACGGAAACATCGTTAACGGTTCCATGAACGGATAATGAACCGATATCACCGCCGGAGAAAAAAATGGGAGAAACGACATGAGAGTCGGTCGCCATCACGATGTGAGCCTCAGGGGTTGGAAGATATGCCCCGTCATCGCCTTGCATAAGATATTCATTATTGAAGTACTTGGCAAAGAGTTCGGAGATTAGCTGTGCGCTGGCTTTGCCGCCTGCGCCATAGTTCATTTCGATTTTTCCGTTTTTAATGTTCAGCGGACGGACATAATGTTTCTTTTTTTCTTGCATTTTATTTGTACCGATACTGGCTATTTCTTTGTTCTTCTTCCGTAAGTGTAATAAGCTGCGCAGGCACCCTCACTGGAGACCATGCAGCTTCCGATTGGAGTTTCCGGGGTGCAGACGGTTCCGAAAGCACGGCAGTCTGACGGATGCTTTTCTCCTCGCAGAATTGCGCCGCATTCGCATGCTTTGTTGTCCGGGACTCTGCGGTAGGGAAGATCAAAACGTTTTTCTGCATCAAAGAAGGCATAGTCTTCACTTAGCTTTAGAGCGGAATAGGGAACACTTGAGAGGCCTCGCCACTCAAAAGAGTCTCTGATATCAAAAACTTCCTTCATTAGATTGATAGCTTTAACGTTGCCTTCGGGTTTGACCGCGCGAATGAATTCGTTTTCAACTTCCGCTCTTCCGTCATTAATTTGCTTAATGAGCATAAGAATCGCTTGAAGCATGTCTAATGGTTCAAAACCTGCGACCACAACGGACTTTTTATATTTCTCAGCCAACTCCTTGTAGGGATCAGATCCGATAATAGTGGAGACATGAGCGGGGCCGACAATCCCGTCAATTTTGACACCGTTCGGATTGTTCAGAATATGCTTCATGGCCGCTGGAGTTAAAACATGGTTGCAGAACACTGAGAAATTCTTAATATTTTCTGCTTTTGCCTGTTTTAGAACGACCGCTGTAGGCGGCGTTGTTGTTTCGAATCCTATAGCAAAAAAGACAACTTCTTTGTCCGGGTTTTCTTTTGCAATCCTGTATGCATCGCTGACGGAATAGACCATGCGGATATCTGCACCTTGAGCTTTCGCCTTCATCATGGAAATTCCGCCGGATGCCGGTACTCGCATGGTGTCTGCGTAAGTACACAAAATAACATGATGCTTAACGGCTAGCTCAATTGCAGAGTCAATTCGTCCGATTGGCATGACGCAAACGGGACAGCCCGGACCGTGAATCATTTCTACATTCTTCGGAAGAATATTTTCTAAGCCGTAACGGCTTAAGACATGAGTATGACCGCCGCAAAATTCCATTAAACGATAGGTACGATCCGGCCTGACTTCTTCCGCAATCTTCTTTGTGATCTCTTTGGCTATTGCCGAGTCGCGATATTCACTAATGTATTTCATAAACTATCTTTAAGCGGAGACCTGAGAATTGAAAAGTTGAATGGTTCTTTGGGCTTCTTCCGGATCGATTTTCTGAAGAGCATAACCGACATGCAGAATGACATAATCACCGACTTGTACATTCTCAATCAAAGCCGTAGAAATTGTTTTCTTAACACCGGCGATTTCTGCGATTGCTTCATCACCGGGAAGCACTTCAATAATTTGTACGGGAACGGCTAAACACATTTTTATTCCTTCTCTATAACATTTGCCATACCGGCGACCCACAGCTGACCGAGAGATAAACCTCCGTCATTGCAAGGGACCTCGGTAGATTCGTAAATTTTTAGCTTTTGGTGCTTCAATGCACTTTTGATTTGTTTCATCATGAGATTATTGAGGCAGCAACCTCCGGAAAAACAGATTTTCGTGATGCCTGTCTTTGAACTTTGTTCAATTAATTCTTCGGCAAGAACGGAAGCAATTGTCGTGTGAAAATCTGCAGCAGCTTCTGCTCTGTCTTGCCTTTGGGCAAGATGAAGAAGAAATTCATCGATATTCAGAATGCCGTTTTCACGTTTGACCATTTCTCTGAAAAAGCGGCCGTTTTTGTTTTTGGCAGCGTATTCCAGTAGAACAGGGGCTTCGCCTTCGTAGGTAGAAGAGTCCTTAACCCGAAGAAGTGCTGCTGCCATGTCAAAAAGTCTGCCAAGACTTGAGGCCTGTGGAACGGGAAAGTTTGAATCCATCAGATGAAAAATCATTCGAACATTCCTGTTCGGGAATAATTCCAGAGCCTTTTCGCGGTAACCGTTTTGTGCTAAAAACGCAGCGGCAATTCTCCATCCTTCTTTTGCGCATTTATCTCCGCCCGGAAGAGCAACCGGTTTGAAGTGGCTTAAACGCAGAAACCCCTTCGGATCTACGCGAAGAATTTCGCCTCCCCAGCTGGTACCATCCGTCCCTAATCCAACCCCGTCTAAGGCAACCCCGATTACAGGTTCTTCCAGACCATGCTGAGCCATCACGGAGGCGATATGCGCGTGATGATGCTGGACAGGAAAAAGCTTGGCTCCGTATTTATCCGCTAAATCTTCTGCTAATCGAGTTGAAAAGAAGTCGGGATGAAAATCACAGGCAATAATAGACGGGTGAATATCAAACGTTTCAATCAAATGTTCAATAGCTTTAGATAAAGCCGTGCAATTAGAGACTCTGTCCAAATCTCCAATATGCTGAGAAAGAATCGCATTATCTTCTTTTGAAACACAAGCGGTGTTTTTTAGCCAAGAGCCTGTAGCGATGCAGGAAGGTACTTTCCTCGGCAGCTTAGTGACCTTTGGAACGTATCCGCGGGCTCTTCTTATGATTTTTGTGGGTTCCGAAAGATCGCTGCGGATTACCGAGTCATCGCATCGAATGAGAATATTTCTATTGTGCTCGAGATAAAAATCTGCAATTCCTTGCAGCTGCTCTTCGGCTTCTTTATTGTTAATAACTAGAGGCTCACCTCCTGCATTGGCGCTTGTCATTACGAGATAAAGAGGGACTTCTTCTGAGGCGAGTGGAAAGTGAGGTTGCCGGTTAACTGCCTCAAAAAATAAAAGCCAATGGATGGGTGTGTAAGGGAACATCAGACCAATTGTAGAAAGATCAGGCGCTATCCCATCAAGCAGTTCATCGGCCGCGTCCTTCCTTGGACAAAGAACAATAGGGGCAGCGCTCGATTCCAGAAGATTTTTGGCTTCTTGGTCGATTACAAGAAATTTTTCCGCACTCTTAGCGTTTGCAGTCATGATTGCAAACGGTTTACTCGGTCTGTTTTTTCTTTTGCGAAGTTCTCCGACGGTTTGGGAATTTAACGCATCACAAACTAGATGAAAACCTCCCAATCCTTTGATTGCACCGATTGCGCCTTTTTTTATTAATCTGAAAGTTTCTGCAATCGGGTCGTCGGTCTCTATAAGATTGCCGTCCTTATCTTTCAAAGCTAGTTGAGGCCCACAGTTCCAACAGGCATTTGGCTGAGCATGAAAACGACGGTCAAGGGGATTTGTATATTCTTCATGGCACAAAGAACACATTGGAAAGTCCTTCATGCTGGTTTGTGGTCGATCATAGGGAATATGAGCAGTAATCGTATATCGAGGACCGCAGTGAGTGCAGTTAATAAAAGGATACCGGTACCTTCTGTTGCTGGGATCAACAAGCTCTGCCAGGCAGTCTTTGCATACGGCAGCATCGGCAGGAATCGTTGTTTTAACTGCCGAGGATTTGCTTTCAATAATTCTGAAAGAAGAAAACGCCGGACACTCAACGACTTCTTCCTCTAAAGAATCTACTGAAGCAAGAGGAGGCAGTTCTTTTTTGAAGCGTCTGTCAAAGACATCTTGTTGTTCTTTAATGCCCTGAAGAATAATCTCTACACCTTCTCCGTCGTTTAAAACCGTCCCTTTTAACCCTTCGGAAACAGCAATAACGTATACAAAGGGCCGGAAACCGACTCCCTGAACAGTTCCTCGAACTCGGATTCTTCGGGTGTAGAGATTTGAATCCATATGATTATTTACGATGGCTCTTTAACCAGTCAATCCACTTTTCCATGCCCTCTCCGGTAGTCGAAGAAAGTTCAATGATTTCGATATCCGGATTGACTTGTTTGGCGTACTGTTTGCATTTCTCAACGTCAAAATTGAGATAAGGAAGGAGATCGATTTTTGTCAAAATCATGACTTTTGATGCATTAAACATGTACGGATACTTCAAAGGTTTGTCCTCTCCCTCAGTGACGGAAAGAACGACTACCTTGCATAATTCTCCAAGGTCAAATGCTGCCGGGCAAACAAGATTGCCGACATTTTCGATAAACAGAATGGAATTGTCCTCGGGAATTAATTTTGCTGAGGCGTCTTTAATCATTTCCGCATCTAAATGGCAGTTTTCTCCCGTGTTGATTTGAATAGCACGGCAACCGGTTGCTCTGATTCTTTCCGCATCATTGATAGTCTGCTGGTCTCCTTCGATTACCATCAGAGGGACTTCATTTTTTAAAGCTTCGATTGTCTGACAAAGGAGCGTAGTTTTGCCGCTTCCCGGGCTTGAAACTAAGTTGAGTGCGAGAATATTGTGATCGGCAAAATAATTTCTGTTTTCTGCAGCGACTTTATCGTTTGCTGCCAGAACGTCCATCTCAAGTTTGATTAAACGATCATCTACATCGCTCATGAAATACCTTTTTAGAAATTAAATTATTTTTTAGTTCTATTCGTTAGAAGAATCTAGCTGATTAATTAGCATGATCATGTTCATGGCCATGATCATGATGATGTTCATGGCTGTGTTCGTGGTGGTGTTCATGACCATGATCGTGAGGATGTTCATGGCCGTGGCTATGTTCGTGATCACCATGGTGATGAGCATGAATATGCTGTCCGGATTGATCTAAATCTTCAATTGTTGCGCCTTTGCCGCCGCATCCGCATGTAATACACATATTAACCTCCAAGTGTTACTAATCTTCTGTTTTAAGTTCAAGCTCTGAGACCCTAAATTCGTTGCCACCGTTAATTTTTAACTGATACCCTCCGCAAATAGGACAAGGATCGCCTAAATGATGGAACGGAACGGTTTGAGCACACTTCATACACCAAGCTGTTCCTTCCGGGCGTTCAAGTTCAATTTCTGCTCCTTCCATTACAGTCCCATGAGCAGCGATTGTGAGACTTTGCATCAAGGATTGCAGCTCAACGCCGGCCAGCTCACCGACGATTAATTTAATTTTTGCTACATCCCGATTGTTGTTTTGTTGTGAAACGCCCTCAACAATCTCCACAATGCTCTGTGCCAGGGACATCTCATGCATTTTTATTGACCTCGATATTGATTTGAACACACGGGTCGTAGGAAGAAACCACCAGATAAACCAGTTTTTTTAATTCATCTTCCGACTGTCCTGAAATATCTTTTAAAGAATCATTAAAAGCATGTGTGTCGGTTACATTCAGTTCTGTTGGAGTCAAGATAGCGTAATCAGCAATGACGTTTTTTCCTTCTTTTTCTTCCAATTTTGCAAAGTGAAAAAGAACGCCGCGAGAGTTTTGAATAACGCTCAGCGCGCATTTATCTTCCAACTTCAAGACTGAGGCAGAAACCTCGGAAGGGAAGTCATCCATCAGAGTTGTAATGAGTTCAACGAATCTGGCGCAAAGCCGGGTGTATGCCGTGTTTCCATCTTGCGCTAGCAGATAAGAAATCAGAGGATCTTTTCTTTGACGCGCCACTGCCCCCGTTAGGTGTTTGATATCGAACTTATGGCCTTTCGACATCCATAGTTTCTTTTCCTTCACATCTTCTAAAAGCACTCGAGGAGTCTTTTTAAGAAGAGGAAGGCTGCACCATCCTAAGTTACGGTGAGAGTTAAGAGCTGCAAAGATTGATGGAATATCTTCAGAAGTTTCATCCGTGAATCCATTGAGAAGATCTTGCTCCCAATCTTCGCCGAAGTCGGCCAGCAAAAGAGGAAGAGCCAAGTCTGCTAATTTTCTTTTTTCTTCCTTAACTTTTTCCGAATCGCGGGGATCAACTTTTTTAAGTTCGCTTACTTGTGCGCGAATCTCGACAATACGGTGAATGTGTCTTTTTCGGAAAGCTTCAGGAGCAAGCTGCAGCAAAAAGAAACGTACTCCTTCGTTAATGATTTCCAGGTAATTCTGCCAAATGCAGTCCTTGAAGATTTCCGTGGTGCCTTGTCCCGAAGCTTCATACAATGCAAGTTTGGCTGCAGTACTCTGTGAGTCGGGGCATAGAGAAAAAAGAATAGGAATGAGTTCAAAGACTTCCTCCTGGGTTTTGCCGATAAATAACTTTTCTACAGAAACTTCAGAAGAAGCTTTCACGGCTGCATTTCTTACACAGTTATCGTCTGTATCGAGAAAAATATTGAGATTTCCGACAAAGCTCATGCGTTCTCCTGTTGTTTCCTTCTAAAGAAGGATCTTCTAGAAATTGGTTTAGATAAAGTGTTCTCTACGGCTTTTTCCACGGCCTCTTCTTCGATTTCTCGTTTAGATTCAACCATTGGAGTTCCTTCTTCTTCGGGTTGCTCATCTTTCATAATTTCATCGAGAGCGGCGTAGGCGACTTCGACAGCCATTTGATCGTCTGTAATCTCCTCAAGTGGGGAAAGGAGGGAACACATTTTGTATTCACCAAGGATTTTATCTTTCACGCTGATAAAGTCATAGAGCCCGGCCGGAAATTGATAATGAAGTTTTTTCCCTTCAGGAACTGATTTCCAATATCCTTCTTCCCCCTCACATAAAATAAGATTGATGGCCCAAGGCGTGACCATGACTCCGAGCCAGAAGTTAGTCCATTTCTTAAAACCAACTGCGTGGACTTTAACTTTCGGGTGAAGAAAGGGCAGTCCCTTCATTCGGTTTTGATGAATGTACTTAAACCCAGCCTCTAAGCGAGAGGCCGGATTTGGCTTCCAAACAGCAGGGGCCTTACTTTTCTGCATAATTTTTGGGAACTACCATGAACAGTTCTTTTTCGCATCCGCAGACAGGGCAGCACCAATAGTCAGGAAGTTGGGAAAATGGTGTAGAAGGCTCGATGTTCTGATCAATGTCTCCTTTTTCAGGATCGTAAACATAGTGACAGACCTTGCATTCCAAGCAGTCAGTGTCCTTGAGCTTGGAGGCGTCTCCTAAATAAGTTCCTTCAAAGCCATGCATTAAGACAACTCCACGGGAGAAAGTTCCCAGCTAGATGTAACCCATTCGACCAATTCTTTGATTCGTAAGACCGAGTCCTGTAGATCTTCTGCAGAGGCCAGCGCTTCTTCGGGGAGGCCGCAGACGACAATGGTGTTGAGAATCATCAAACGAGTAGGGGCGTTGTTAAAGTATTGAATTCTCCATGCATGACGAACGTCGGTAGAAAGAATATGGCAGTTTCCGAATCCTCTGGACATCATATGCACGGCACCCATGCCAAGAGCTGTGTCAATAATTTGATTGTCAGCCGGAGTCATAGGAAGATGACTCAAATTAAATGTCTTTGCCGGTGCGCCGGGTTCCCAGCTCTTAAGAGCGGCGTTAAGTTCCGCCAAGATGGCAGGGCTGTTCATGGCCTCAGGATCTTCCTTGGTAGGGTTAAGTCCCTCTTTAGATGTCAGATAAGCAGCTTCCGGAACGCATGCAGGTATGGCGCTTACTTCGATCTGGTCGGAAATCGGTTTGCCGTCTTTGTAATAGCAGACACGCCAAACACCGACGAAGATGGATTCTTGGATGCGGATTTCGTCGAAATTATCCTGCGGAAGTTTGATGATGATAGAAACTTCACCTTCACCCAACATTTGGTTGACCAAATTCAAGGTAGCCGGATCTAGATGGTTTAACGCAAAAGAGGGACCGGCAGCATTGGAATTTTGGTTCCAATTCTTCATTTCTTGATAAAGCTCAATGAATAATTGACGGCAGCGTGTTGCCGTTTCCTTATCGCTGATTTCCGGAGCATGAGGTCGGACGTATGTTTCCACGGTATCTGGAACGCCGATGGTCATTGCCTTTTCTTCATCGGGCTGTGAACCGGGGCCGATGCTTTTAATTGGAATGTTGATTGGCCGAGAAGTAAATTTGTTTAGCATGATTTAACAGGAATTCCGATTGAGGGTGGGAAGGAGGGAGAACGCTGAATAATTTCATCAACTTCAGCAACAAGTTGAGACCACAGACGCAAGCCGTCGACCGCTCCGAGATAAGCGCCGTCTCTTACAAATACCATAGCCGGCCAGCGTTTAAAGCCGTAGATGGCTGAAAGTTTTCTGGCATGAGGAGGGCAGATGACAGCTTTGTTTTTGATTAACTGACAGGATTTTGCTAACTCTGGAGCAATGACGATTGCATCCATAGTTTCTTTCATCCGGTTTGGATCATCTACAAAGAGAATCAGAGAAAGACCGTCTTTCTTCAGAAATGCTTCAAAAGAATCGGCATCAATTTGCTCGAAACCACATTCCTCAGTCATTTTTTTGAAGATGGGATGAGTCTGCAGATCTATTTTTTTAGGTACTTCTATAAGCATGATTACCTCTTTTTTAATTGGGCAGCCAGATGCGGAGGAAGGCGTCCGGTGTTGGCAGTGATGTCGGCAAATGCATCTTCAGTATTTGGATCAAGAGTCCCGTTCATCGCGTTCTCCAGAGAATCTAACGCTTTGTTTACTTGGGCGGCTCTCTCTTCCGTAAGAACGTCCATTGCCGTTCCGTTCCATGCCAGGATCCAAGTTCCGGGTTCAAGCGGGCCAACCATCATTATGTCGATTTTTTCCCGCTGGCCTCTGCCTTCACAGATGGCCACGCCTTCATCCGGAAGCTCCTTGACGATCATTGGTATTCCGATACACATAGGTTATGCCTCGTTAGTGCGGATAAAGGCGTATCTTCTGTCACCCGTACGATCAGCCTCTTCTTGAGAAGGTCTTTCTGCTTCGTACCTTTCCATGTTCAAGGCCGAGTTCTCATTCAGAGGCTCGTAAGATTCGTTCGGAGTTCTTTCTCTTAAGGGTACGCCCCAGTTTTTTAATTCTTTAAAAGCAGCCTCAACAGCGGGCCCGAGCTGTTTCTTGGCTTCATTGGATAAAGACCCGCCGTAATCATCAAGAAGCACAGGCTGGAAGCCCACAACGACGATTTGGTTCGGCGCAGACAGGCGTAGATGAGCAGCTGCCAATAAGTCGTTCATACCGTCTTGGTGTGGGGAGAGTTTGGTTGATGTCCAGATTGAAATCTCTTTATCGTGGAGAACTCTTAATTCACCGGGTTTCCCGTGAAAATCACAGCAGTCAAAAACTAAGAGCTTGTCGCATCTGCAAATGTCATCGAACAGATACATTCCGAGAGTGCCTCCGTCGATAACTTTATCTGCCGGATCAAGCACCGCGTACCTTTTATGGAACTCTTCAACAGCTCTTACGCCAAAGCCTTCGTCAGCCCAAAGAATGTTTCCGATCCCAAGGATTAAAGTTGGAATTTCTTTTGTCATACGCTATTAGTAACCTTCGTAGTTACACTTACTTATCCAAGTGATTATACGGTAAAAGTAAGTGGAAATACTAATGATTGGCACTTAAATAGCGAGTCGATTGAATTTTTTGTATAGGTAGAGGAGTTAACTAAAAGTAATATGAAAAAGTTATATAAGAAGAACTGAAATGGACGATATAAAAACAACAAAACTCGTCAGAGACGAGCTTCTTATTGGGTCGAAAGGCTTTGTCGCTTTTCCTTTTCCAGTTCCTGATATAGATCCCAGTGCATTTGCAGCGTAAGCCAAAATTCGGGATCCGTATTAAAGAAGCGGGCAAGCTTTATAGCGGTAGAAGGAGTTATTGAGCGTTTTCCTACGACTAGTTCATTAACTCTTCTTCTTGAGATGCCTAAGGCCCTCGCAAGGTGAGCCTGAGAAATAGAAAGGGGCTGCAGAAATCTGGAATCTAGGAAGGTTCCCGGGTGAGGGGCGCTTCTGCAGGACTTCAGGAAGGAGAGGTCTGACAATTTGGCCTCTCTCCCGAATCCCTTATTCCGTAATTCTGCAGCCATCTTATACAACGTCTAGGAATTACTTACCGGAGTAAGTTCTTTCGATCTCCGCGTCCGGGAACTGAGGTTCCTTGAAGTAGCGGATGCCGTTGATGATTGTGGATACCTGAGTACCGCCGCCCATGATATCTTCACGGAAGCTCATGTATAAGTGAGCGCAGAGGAAGATAAGGATGTAGTACATCAGCAAATGGTGGAAGGTTCTTACCGGCTGCGGGCCGCCAAGCAATTCAGTAACCCAACCGAAGTATGTCATCCAACCTGTATCCCAACCCCATTGCTGAGCATAAAGACCAAACCCGGTAATGATGATGAGAACACTGCCGAGAATGTACATTAAGCACATTGCGGTTTGAGCCAAAGGATTGTGTCCGACATATTCTTTTGGATGCTTATTCAAGAAGAGATAATAAGCAGCGCAGCCGAAGATGCCTTTGAGCCACATAATGTCCCAGAAGGGCAGAATGAAGATCATTCTTGAGTATTTGTTGCCCACAAATGCCCAGTAGATACGGTAGGCAAGAAGGGCAGCAAATAGCATGCCGCATACTAAGTGGATAAGGATAATATGTCCGAAGAAATATGTGCTCCATGTATCCGCATAGTTGGGGATCGGAGGCCAGCCGATTAAGAAGCCGGTGATACACAAGAGAAAGAAAACAACCGCTTGTGCCCAATGCCAAAACCTAACTGGGGCCTCATAGACATATACAGGCTCGATCGGTCCTTCAAGAATTTCATACGACCATTTCGAGATTTTCATAAAACCCCCTTCTTAGCGAACTTGAACTTTGCAGAGTTCTTGTCCTTCAGTTGAAAGTACGTGAGTTGCGCAAGCCAAGCACGGGTCGAAACTATGGATAGTACGCAAGATCTCAAGTGGCTGGTTAGCGACGGCTACCGGTGTACCGAGCAATGAGGCTTCGTATGCACCCAATTGGCCCTTCGGATCACGTGGGGAAGCATTCCAAGTAGACGGAACAACAGCCTGCCAGTTTGCAATGACACCGTCTTTAATGACGCACCAGTGGCCAAGAGCGCCACGCGGAGCTTCAGCAGGACCAACACCCTTGCATTCGAGCGGCCATGTGCTCGGTTCCCATTTTTCCATATTGGCTGCAACTTCGTCACCGGCCTTAATGTTGGCTTCGAGTTCATCAACGCAGCGAAGCATTTCACGAGCCATCATACGAGCTTCTAAGCAGCGAGCCAATGTACGGCCAAGAGTTGAGAACATCGCTTGAATTGGTACGCCAGCCTTTGAAAGGGCTTCATTAACCAATTCTGTCTGTTCAGGCATCTTCTTAGCGTATGCAACCACCATACGGGCCAATGGGCCGGTTTCCATAGCGTGACCGTTCCAGCGAGGAGCTTTAATCCAAGAATAACGGCTTTCAGCACCAAGCCACTTAATATCTGTCTTGGTACCTTCAGTACCGGCTCCAAGTTCAAACTTCGGATCAGTGATACCATCCCATGGATGCAAGCCTGCATCCGGCTGAGGATATTGATACCAAGAGTGATCAACGAATTCTTTAATCTGGTTAGGATCTTTTAGGTCAACCGGGTGGATTTCATCAAGTTTGCCGTCGATGATGGCGCCGTTAGGCATCAACAAGCTCTTTTCAGAGAGATCGTTGGCATATCTTGGGAAGTCGCCGTAGCAGAGCAAGTTCTGATTAGAGAGACCTCCGCCAATCTTGAACCAGTCTTTGTAGAACGGAGCCATTGCCATGAGGTCCGGATAATAGACCTCTTCAATAAACTTGATTGTGTCTTTGGCGATATCGCGGATATAGTTAACCCAAATCTGGTTGACCATTGTGCCTTGAGCACCCGTGTCATTCATATTAATTGGGCACGGTACCCCGCCGACCAAATAGTTCGGGTGTGGGTTCTTTCCGCCGAGAATTGTATGAACCTTAACGATTTGACGCTGATAGTCCAAGCTTTCAAGATAGTGTGTTACACCGAGAAGGTTGACTTCAGGCGGAAGCTTGTAAGCCGGGTTGCCCCAATAGGCATTTGCGAAAATACCAAGTTGGCCGCTGGCAACAAACTTCTTAAGTCTGTCTTGAATTTCTTTGAAGTACGCTGGAGAAGAAAGGGCGTGATTAGAAATTGCTACCTGGATTTCGCTGGTTTTCTTCGGATCGGCATTCAGCGCGCTTACTACATCAATCCAGTCCAAGCCGTGGAGCTGATAGAAGTGTGTAAGGTGGTCCTGGCAATAGAGGGTAGCATTCATCAAGTTGCGGATGATGTTTGCATTCTTAGGAATCTTAATTCCAAGAGCATCTTCAACGGCTCTAACTGCAGAAAGAGCATGAATACCGGTACATACACCGCAAATACGTTCTACGAAAGCCCATGCATCACGTGGATCGCGGCCTTTAAGAATGACTTCCAAGCCTCTCCACATTGTACCTGTGGACATGGCATCGACAATAACGTTGTTGTCGTCCATGACGGCTTGCATACGTAAGTGACCTTCAATACGGGTGATAGGGTCAACAACAATTTTCTGGTTTGCCATTATAAGTTCGCTCCCATGTCTTTATTAACTTCTTTGCTCTTTGCTCTGGCAACAGCACTTGCAGCGACGTGGACGGCAATTGCAGCGCCGATTACGCCGAGAGCAGCCAGACCGACGCGGTCGGCAGTTGCTTGAATACCAAGGCCCCAGCTTGGAGGAAGAATAGTTGGTTCGTGTGCATAGAAGGAACCTTTATCCCAGAAATCAGCTTCTGAACAAGCAAGGCATGGATGGCCCGACTGAACCGGCCAAGAAATTGCTTCGTTCCATCTAATAGCAGAACAAGAGTTGTAAGTGACCGGTCCTTTGCAGCCGACTTTGTACAAGCAGTAGCCGAGTTTGGCACCGATATCGTCAAATTTTTCAACGAACTGACCGGCATCAAAGTGGGCTCGTCTGTAGCACTTATCGTGAATTCTCTGACCGTAGAACATCTTCGGACGCAGTTGACCGTCAACCGGCGGGAGACGATCATAGGTGAGCATGTACGTGATGACACCGGTCATGACTTCAGGAATCGGAGGACAACCCGGTACGCGGATTATCGGTTTGTCTTTGATTACATCGGTAATAGGTACTGAGTGGGTCGGGTTTGGTTTGGCAGTATTGATGCAACCCCAAGATGCGCAAGAGCCCCAAGCAATGATGGCTTTTGCTCCCTTAGCGCAGTGAAGGAGTTTTTCAATAAATGGTTTGCCGCCCGGAATACAGAAGACACCGTCGTCTCCCAAGCATGGAGAACCTTCAACAGCAAGAATATAGTTGCCGTCGAATTTCTTCATAACATCTTCCAAAGCTTGGTGATCTTGTTCACCTGCTGCGGCCATCAATGTGTCGTCATATGCTAAAGAAATCATAGAGAGGATGACATCTTTAACCAACGGATGGTAAGAACGAATAAAAGATTCTGTACAGCAAGTGCATTCAAGTCCGTGAAGCCAGATAACTGGAGTTCTAGGTTTTGTTTCCATAGCGTGAGCGATATCAGCTGCGCCGGAAGCACCTAATCCGAGAGAAGCAGCCGTGAGAGAGCAGAATTTCAAAAAACTCCGTCTTGAAACTCCCTGACGCCGCATCATTTCATAGTTAGTTTCTGTCATAGAAGCAATTCCATCAGTAAGGGTTATTGTAGGGTTCAATGCGTAGAACCTCTTGGGTAACTGTAACCTTAAATGTAAACAGTTAGGGGGAAGCGTGCTTAAAATGGGTTTTCCATAAAAACATAGAGATAAGTAGGATTTTATAAATTAGCTGTAACACTATAGGTTACATTTCATTTTTCTGTTCTCGAGAAAGGCCGGCGTAAAAAAACAAGACGTCAGAATCGCAGGTAGTAGGGCTTTCCCTAGCGAAGCGAAGGACTAGAAACGCCTAAGGTTAATTTAATTCCTTATTCCTAAACTAGCTCCGACTGAAATTTAACGTTAAATTTTTCAATTTATGTCTCAAACCGTCCCCCAACTAGAGCTCAAGGATGTGAAGTGCATTCGTGGGGAAAGGCTGCTTTTTCGTAAGCTTAACTTTTCCTGTCAAGAAGGCACTCTGGTAAGAATTGCCGGTCCGAATGGAACGGGTAAGACTAGTTTGCTGCGTCTGCTGGTTGGACTTATGTCTCCTCAGGAAGGAAAGATCCTTTGGGGCGGTCAGGAAATCAAAAAACTAAAAGAAGATTTCTGGAAAGACCTGGTTTATATCGGACACCTTAATGGGGTAAAGGATGAACTTACAGCCAGAGAAAATCTTCTTATCAATTGCGAAATCGGGGAACATCCGATTACTTCTGAATACGCGGACGAATGCCTTAAAAAGGTTGGCTTGGAAGGTTTTGAGGACCAAATTACACGTGCTCTTTCACAAGGGCAAAGAAGGCGTGTGGCACTGGCAAGACTTTATGCTTCCTCTCATGCCAAGCTGTGGGTTTTAGATGAACCTTTCGTTGCTCTGGACGTTGCTGCAGTAGAAAATTTGTCCAATCAAATTGCTGAGCATGTTAATAGCGGCGGAATTGTCATTTTGACAACACACCAAGAAGTTCCGATTTCTGCGAATAAAAAAGAGGTCATCACTCTGAAAGGTGGCGTATGGCTCGGACGTCATGAAATGAAGAAGGTGAAAAATGTTTAGATTGTTTCGAGCAGTTTTGATAAGAGATCTGACTTTGGCCCTTCGACAAAAGTCAGACATTCTCAATACAGTATTTTTCTTCATTGTCGTCGTTACTTTAGTTCCGCTGGGAATCGGTCCCGATCAACAATTATTAAGATTGATTGCACCCGGAGTGGTTTGGGTTGCGGCTCTTCTTGCGGCTCTTCTTTCCCTTCCGAGACTTTTTGCTAACGATTTTGCCGATGGCACTCTTGAACAGATGCTTTTATCGGGAGAGCCGCTTACAGTTATCGTGATTGCGAAGGTTTTTGCACATTGGTTGACTACCGGCATCCCTTTGACTGTAATTTCCGTGGTTTTCGCCTTAATGTTTGACTTAAGTGCTGAGGTCACGGTAGCTCTAATTACTGCCCTGTTTATCGGAACCCCGGTTCTAAGCCTGGTGGGCTCTGTCGGTGCAGCTCTGACTCTCGGGGTCAGAGGAGGAAGTGTCCTGACTTCCTTACTCGTTCTTCCACTTTATATTCCAGTACTAATCTTTGGAGCAGGGGCTGCTGAGGCTGTTTCAGTTGGAGTATCCTCCTCCGCCTATTTTTTAATTGTTGGTGCCTTAACCCTTTTCTCTTTAGTCGTCATGCCAATTGCAACTGCTGCGGCATTGAGGATTGCAGCTGAATAGGAGATTACTTTATGACCTCAACTTCCATCTTTACACCTGAGGGAATGTACCGCTTTGCCGGCAAGCTTGTGGTACCTTGCCTCGTCTCTGCCGCAATTGTTGCGCTGATAGCATTTTATCTGGGCTTTTTTGTAGCTCCGGTTGATGTTACGCAAGGCAATTCCTACCGTATTCTTTATATTCACGTTGCCAGTGCTTGGATGGCCATGCTTCTCTATGTATTGATGGCTATTTTTTGCATCCTCGGATTAGTTACTGAGAAAAAGCTTTGGCCGATGATTGCTGCTTCTTTGGCACCTACCGGCGCCTTGATGGCTTTCTTAGCTCTCTGGACAGGATCTCTCTGGGGTCGTCCAACTTGGGGGGCTTACTGGGTATGGGATGCACGCCTCACAAGTGCTTTAATTCTATTCTTCTTTTACCTTGGCTACTTGGCGCTTCAGAACGCCATCCCTGATTGGAGAAGGGCCGATAAAGCCTGTTCCGTCATCGGAATTGTCGGCGTGATTAACGTTCCGATTGTTTATTTTTCTGTTCAATGGTGGAACACTTTGCATCAAGGTGCTTCTCTCACCTCTTCAGGTTCCTCCATTCATCCCGTCATGTTAACTGCATTGCTCGTTATGGTTGCCGCCTTCTGGCTATACACCTTCGGTGCAACATTTGCCCGCCTTCGCTCCATTATTTTGGAACGCGAAAAAGGTGAGGAGTGGGCTCAGGAACTTGCTTTGAAAGGAGAGCTGTAATGGATCAGTGGGGAAGTTTTTCTGATTTTATTTCTATGGGCGGCTACGGACGATATGTATGGGGCGCCTACGGGATGGTCATTTTTTGTTTTATTTGTGAATTAGTGAGTTTAAGCAGACGCCGTCAAAGAGCGGCAAAAGAATTATTGCTTGAGGCACGCGCTCATCAGGCGGAGGAAGACCTATGAACACCAAACAGAAACGTTTAGCTTTAATTGGAGGCGGATTGGCAATCGCAGCTGCTGCTGTCGGTTTAGTTATGAATGCTTTTCAGGACAACCTTGTCTTCTTCTTTTCGCCAAGCCAGGTTGTTGCTAAGGAAGCTCCCGAAGGAAGGGCTTTTAGAATCGGCGGATTCGTCAAAGAAGGATCTGTTCAAAGACAGTCTGACGGTTTGACGGTTAATTTTTACGTTACTGATACAGCTCATGAAGTTCCTGTTGCTTACAAAGGCAGCTTGCCAGATCTTTTTAAAGAAGGGAAGGGTGTAGTTGCTCAAGGAAAGCTCAAGAATGGAGTCTTCGAAGCAGATCAAGTTTTAGCAAAGCATGATGAAAATTACATGCCTCCTGAAGCGGAAAAAGCCGTTAAGGAAGCGCATGAAAAAGCTCGTGCTTCAAAGTCATAAGTTTCGGAGATTTGGATGATTCCAGAGATAGGACATTTTGCGTTAATTCTCGCCTTAATAGCGGCCCTCATACAGGGTATTTTGCCATTGGCGGGAACAGCCTTGGGAGTGAGAAGCTGGGTTAATGTGGCCAGACCTGCAGTATTTGCTAATTCTGTATTCTGCCTTATTGCTTTCGGCTGCTTAATGTGGTCGTTCTACGTTAATGACTTTTCCGTTGTTAATGTAGCAAGTAACTCCAATACTCTTTTGCCGTGGTTCTACCGGTTATCCGCAACATGGGGTTCTCACGAAGGCTCTATTCTGTTGTGGACGGTGCTTTTGGCAGTTTGGGGCTTGTGTGTTGCTTTATTTTCCAAGCATTTACCGCAGGAAGTAATGGCACGCGTGATCGGTGTTATGGGCTTGATTTCTGTCGGCCTGACACTATTTATGCTTTTAACCAGCGATCCTTTTGTACGCCTGTTTCCTGCAGCCTCGGAAGGCCGTGACTTAAACCCGCTTCTTCAAGATCCGGGAATGGTTTTCCATCCTCCGCTTCTCTACATGGGCTATGTAGGAATGGTGGTACCTTTTGCGTTTGCGGTAGCGGCTCTTATCGGAGGAAGATTAGATGCTGCCTGGGCCCGCTGGACACGTCCATGGACAAGCATTGCGTGGATCTTCTTAACTCTCGGCATCGCTCTTGGCTCCTGGTGGGCCTACTATGAATTGGGCTGGGGCGGCTGGTGGTTCTGGGATCCGGTTGAAAACGCTTCCTTTATGCCTTGGCTTACCGGTACAGCTTTGCTTCATTCTTTGGCAGTTACTGAAAAACGCGGAAGCTTTAAGATCTGGACTGTTCTACTTGCCTTGATTACCTTCTCTCTTTCCTTGCTTGGAACCTTCCTGGTTCGTTCAGGTGTTTTAACTTCCGTTCATGCTTTCGCAACGGATCCTCAGAGAGGTCTCTTCATTTTGGCTCTTCTCGTCTGCGTAATCGGCGGCTCTTTACTGCTTTTTGCCTGGCGAGCACCACGCGTCGGAACAGGCGGACAGTTTGAATTGTTCTCCAGAGAAGCACTGCTGCTGGTCAACAACGTATTACTCGTTGTTGCTATGGGTGCTGTTCTGCTCGGTACTTTGTACCCGCTGTTTATTGATGCTCTCAATGCAGGTAAGATTTCTGTCGGACCTCCGTACTTTGATTCCGTATTCGGTCCAATCATGGTTCCGGTCATTTTCTTAATGGGTGTAGGACCTCTTGTTCGATGGAAAGACGCAAGTGTTTCTGACCTAGGCAAGAGAACATTGTGGTGCCTGATTATTTCCGTGATCTTGGGTGCTTCGGTTCCTCTCTTATGGGGTTGGAGTACATGGGTGTTTATTGGTCTGTTCCTTTCTTTCTGGGTCTTGACCACTTTCTTGGAAAGCGTCCGAGAAAATATTAGAAATATCCGAGGCAACTTCTTCCGCAAGGTCTTCTCTTTAAGCAGAGCTTATTGGGGCATGATGGTTGCTCACCTTGGAGTGGCAGTCTTCATCGTAGGCGTTTCCATGGTCATGACTTACTCCCTTGAAAGAGATGTAACTATGACTCCGGGTCATGAAGTTTCCGTCGGCGAGTACAACTTTAAATTTGACAAAGTTGAAACAGGAATTCGCGGACCTAACTTTATCGCTGATAAAGGCTTCTTTACCGTTACTAAGGGCCAGAAGACTATTGCCGAGCTGACACCTGAGAAGAGAAAGTATTTCTCCAGTGAAATGCCGATGACTGAATCCTCTATTGATTCTTCAATTACCGGAGATCTTTACGTATCTATGGGAGCACAAACTGCTGACGGTGCGTGGATTGTTCGTGCTTACGACAAACCATACGTAACTTGGATCTGGTGGGGCTGCATCATCATGTCCCTTGGAGCTTTGTTAGCGATGTTTGATAAACGTTATCGCATTCTTCGCCGTAAGGATGCAGATAAATATGGCGCTAGATAACCGAGATAAAAGATGAAATTGAAATATATCGTTCCGCTGGTTTTATTTCTGGCGTTAGTAATTTTCTTTGTCGTAGGCCTGGGAAAGGATCCTCGTGAAGTTCCATCTCCGCTTATTGACAAACCGGCTCCTGAATTTGCTCTTCCAAGACTTGACGACCCTTCAAAGGTTGTAAGCAAGAAGGATATGCTTGGTCAGGTTTGGTTGATGAACGTTTGGTCTTCCTGGTGCGGTTCCTGTAAGTACGAGCATCCTAACTTGGTGAAAATTGGCAAAAGCGGTCAGAAGGTCTTACCTATAGTTGGATTGAATTACAAAGATACGGACGGGGCTGCCGTACGTACGTTAAGAACGACAGGAGACCCCTATGACTTCTCTGTTAAAGATCCGACCGGTGAAACCGGCATTGAGTTCGGAGTCTACGGAGTCCCCGAAACGTTCGTCATCGATAAGAAGGGAGTGATTCGCTATAAGCAGATCGGACCTATTACTGATGAAGTCTGGGAAAAGACCATGTATCCGTTAATTAAAAAATTAAAGGCAGAATGATGAAAAAATTTCTTTTCTTACTTTGTGCTTTAATTTCTCTTAGCTGTTTTGCTCAAGCGCCGCAGTCCCCCGGAGCCGCTCCGGACGTTAAACCGACAATCCTTGATCCGGTTGCAAATAAGAGAGTCGCAGAAATTTCTAGCCAGCTTAGGTGCTTAGTTTGTCAAAATCAGTCAATCGCAGATTCCAATGCCGAGTTAGCTATTGACTTGAAGAACCAGGTAGTTAAGCAAATTGCCGCCGGCAAGACTAATGAGCAAATCATTGATTTTATGGTTGAAAGGTACGGAGATTTCGTTCTTTACAATCCCCCCTTCAAATTAAGTACTTTGCTTTTATGGGTTGGACCGGCTTTATTCTTCGTGCTTGCCCTGGCTGCTTTGTTCTGGACATTAATTAAGAGAAAGCAGCAAAAAGCCGAACCTTTGACAGCAGAAGAAAAAGCGAGAGCTGAAGCGTTGCTGAAAGGTATAAAGAGCAACACTAAAAAAGGAGCCGTCTAATGACTACTTTATTCCTGTGGATGGGGTTTTTGACTATCCTTTTACTCTTGATCTTGATTGTTCCTTTATGTACTAATCGAGCCAAGAAGCAAAAGGAAAGTCTTCCGCAGATTAATGTCGATATTTACCGAGATCAATTTAAAGAGCTTGAAAATGAGCTGGCTCGGGGAGCTATCTCTCAACAAGAGTACGACGAGGGAAGAGAAGAACTTGAAAGAAGAGTTCTCGAAGACACCGCTGTAGACAATCAAGTTTCTTACAGCAATGGAAAAGCGGGTATCTACACGGCTTTTGCTCTTGTGCTTTTAGTTCCGTTTGTGGCTGCCGCTATGTGGTTGATAACACAGCCTCTCGGCGATTTCAGACTTGACGGTGGTAAATACGAAGGTATCGTCGATTACAACACTGGTCAAGTGGTTAAGAATACGGGAGAAATGCATGATATGGATTCCGCTATTCTGAAGTTGAAGCAGCACCTTGATGCAGAGCCTGGTGATATTAACGGCTGGATGATGTACGGAAGAACTCTTCTTACTCTTCGTAAATATCCTCAGGCGGCCGATGCATTTGAGCATGCACTTCATTTAGCGCCGGGCAATCCTGTCATCATGGTTGATTTAGCTGATGCTATTGCAATGGTCCAGAATCAAGATCTCACCGGCCGTCCGTGGGAACTTGTCAACAAAGCCTTATCTGTGGATCCAACCAATTGGAAAGCCCTGATGATGGGAGGTACGGATTACTTCAACCACGGTGACTACCGGATGGCTGTAATGTATTGGGAAAGACTCCTTAAGCATCTTTCGCCAAACGACAATCTTGTCCCGGCTGTGAAGGGCAGTATCCAGGAGGCTCGCTCATTGGGTCAGATCGTTGGTCCGGTTCAAGATACTCTTCCATTTGGAAAACCTCATGGAAACAACTCTTCTCCGGTGCCAATGGTCAGCCAGATGATGCAAGGCGGAACCTCTGCAATGAGCCAGTCTATTGTGCCTGGAGACGGTCATTCTCCGGAGACTCACAAAGTTGAGAAGGCTAAGCCTACTCACAGTATCTCCGGCACCGTAGAGCTTTCTCCCGATCTCATTGAAAAGATGGGGGACCACACTACTCTTTATGTGACTGCCCGTCCTGCTTCCGGTAGTCGTGCTCCGATCGCTCAGTTCCAAATGAAGGTGTTAGATTTTCCTGCCCATTTCACTGTGGATAACACCATGACGCCTCCGATGGATATGGGAGCTGGAACTTTGGATCAACATAAAGAAGTTATCGTGACCGCACGTCTTGGCAAAGCCGGTTCCATCATGCCTGCCGCCGGTGATTTAGAGGGCACTACAGGCCAGCCGATACCGGTGAATTCTAAAGAGGTAAAAATTATATTGAACAAAGTCAGATAACCTTATATCGACGCAAAACTTAGGGCCGTTTCGACGGCCTTTTTTCAGTGCGCCCAGCAGGGCGCCTTTCTTTAGGGTGTAAATCCCGAACCTG
>UQNA01000026.1 GCA_900542195.1 uncultured Sutterella sp.
CAGCCGAAGGGAATGAAGGGGAGAAGAATTTGGACTCATAGGGTTAACCCAGGTTTGCAAAAAACGCCTTGGTGACTTAATTCGTGACGCTCAGAATGTTTTTAATTATAGCCGTTGCTGTACATTTTCATTTAAGGAGTGTTCAAATGAGATTTAAAGCCGCTTGGTCTGCCGTTTTATTAGCCGCAGCTGTTGGTACGATGAGTCCTGCGAATGCCTGCTTCACTATTATCGTTGGTAAAAACGTCAGTGCCAATGGAAACATTATTGTTGGTCATAACGAGGATAACGACGGCCGGGTAATGAGTAATCAGTACTGGGTGCCTCCGGCTGTGCACAAAACAGGTGAGATGCTTCAGTATGAACCGAATACCGCGCAGATACCACAGGTCGAAAAAACTTTAGGCTTCTGGTGGCAACAGACATTACACCCGGACGGTTACGCTTTTTCGGACGGTTTTTACAATGAAGCCGGAGTTCTCATAACTTCTAACAACTGTAATCTGACCATTGAAAAGGATGAAAAAGTCAAGGACGGAGGTATTGGTTACGGTATTCGTCGATTGCTCGCGGAACGCGCAACTTCAGCCAGAGACGGCGTCAAGATTGCTATTGATTTGGTAACTAAGTACGGCTACCGCCATCAAGGAAGAACTTATACCATTGCCGACTCAAAAGAGGCTTGGCAGCTTGCTTTATTAAAGGGCGGCCGTTATTTAGCCAGACGCGTCGGCGATAATGAAATGACTGTAATGAGCAATGCCTTTTCGCTTGGCCAGGTCGATTTGAAAGACAAAGAAAATGTCATCGCCTCACCTGACTTAGTACAGCATGCTATAGAGAAGGGCACTTATAAGCCAGCGAAAGCCGGAGATTATTCAGACTTTAATTTCCGCGAGGCCTATCAGCTTCGGGCTAGAATCGACAGACCTGCTAACACTGAGCGAGTACGCGCCGTCCTTTATCGACTCACCGGCAAAGATATGGTGCAGCCATACAATTATTCCGAGTCTATGAGTATCAAGCCGGAAAGAAAGATGTCGGTTGCGGACGTCCGCGGACTTCTAAGACAAAACAATCCTTGGTACACCAACAAGTCAGGTTGGAAGCATGAGATATTCAACGAAACCTCTAATTCGGGCACTTTTGACAGCGCAGTGTACGTTCTTACCAAGAATCCTCTAATATCTTACAGTTGGAGAACATCCGGACGTCCCGATTCCCAGTTCTCTTATCCGCAATTCATGCTCGGGAAACCAGCGGACATTCAGTCCTATTTGACGCCGGAGCAAGCCACAAAGGCACAGTTTAGAAGTGTACCGAATGACTTTGACTATTCTCCTGACCGAACGGTTTTCACGTTTATTAATCATCAAAACTTCTTAGATTGGGACAATCTGGCATTCAGAAAATTTGCTGACAAACAAAGAGCCTTCGAAGCACAAGCCGAACAAGATTTTGCAATAGCTTACGAACGAGCCCTTCAGCTCTCCACGGTAAGCAAAGAAAAAACAGTAGACCATATGCATCAGTTCAACGTTGAAAGCTTCGATAAAGTTCTGGGAGCGACAGCATCCGAAGTAGCGCAGAACTACAAGGCTACGATTGCGATTGGTGCAAGCAAGCTTTCTACCAATGACAAAGGCAATGTCACTGTCACTCTTTTCTCTTCCAAAGATACCAACGCAGAGGGAATTGATCCGAAACAAACATTCTTTGGGGACGGATATCCCGATGGAAGCTTGAATCGGAACTTACAACTGACTAACCCGACATCTATTGAGTTCAAAGATGTTAACGGAGACGGGAAAAAGGATGCGATCCTTTCGTTCCCTGTTAAAGCTGCTGTGGCTCAAACTTTCCCTGGTGTAACGACTCAGTTGTATCTGTGGACGAAAATTGAGGGAGAACCAGTGATAGCCATGGATACCGTTAAGATAGAAAAGTAGTTAAACACCGTCTGTAAACAAGGCAAGGCTGCTCAGAGTATTTAGGGCAGCCTTTTGCTTCGAGCTCAAGATGCAATTATTGTGAGCTAGTTCTTCCGTTTTATTGCATACACATACTATTTAAGCATCTTTGCTTGGGGACGCGCCCTGCCCCTCTCCCAGGCATTCAGCTCCGCTTGGCTTGAGAGTCTTTTTCCAAATTCGCGCTCCATAGCCAAAGCACCAAAGCGTATGTCTCGTGACCTTGATGTAGAGTGCTCTCGGCTTTAATGCCGCAACATGGCGTCAATCCGTTACAACAAATGCAGCTTTGTGGACATCAATGTCTAAGTAAAACAGAAGAAATTTGACTTAAAGTGGTAAATCCTGCTCGAAGATTTTGCCCATAAAACACTCGGAAGATCTTTTTCTTTTCCAGACTGATAAGTGATTCTTTCATTTCAGACTCCGAACTAGGTTGATTAGCAGAACCAAAAAAACAGCTAGCCCGTTTTCAGTAGATAAGGTGACGGAAACTCCGCCGGGTGCGTGAATGACGATGGTCTCAAATTGTGATAAGCCCCCCGAAGACGGCAGCGAAGATAGATTCTGAGCCTCTTCTAGTCTCTTGTGCTTTGCCTCAATGATATTTACCTGTGCTGCATTGAGAGATGCAATTTTAGGAACAGAGCGAGAGTTGGGGATGAAGCTAATAGAGTATCTCCTTCTCTCAATAACTTTTTAAACAAGGCTTATTTATTGAAGAAAAATAGTGCGGCTAAGTTTGGCTTTCGGGTGAGCCTGGCTGTATTGAAAAAAATTGCCTTTGGTATGTCGCGAAATATGGTACTCACTGATAGTCTGTTCCCAAGGGTGACAAGACATTACTTTTTCCTCTAAATTGACATAGAGAAATTCTGAGCTACCAGGCTTTTGGCTCATCCATGTCTTGGAACTTTTACTTTGAAAAGGACTTTGACTACGCTATAAACTTTCTTATAGACTTATTGGTCATATAGGTCAGAACAAGCCTTGAGTAGGTTTCTTTCGGATCGTTTTGTTCTTTAAATTTTTGTTCACATTCACGCACTCGGAATTTAAAACCTTTTGATTTAGCATTCTTAATATTGAGAACGGGGTAAAAATAGCAATTTTCTAGTTTTCTTTATTTTTATTTTCTTATGGTCTTTTTTTTTCTTTTTAACCCAATGATTTTAAATTAAAAATAATCTAGGAAGAGTAGGAATAACTTCCCTGTTTCGAAGGGATTGAGGCCTTTGTAGTTGGGTAAATTTTTGCCGTTTGGAATGTAGGAGTGGCTTCCCTGTTCTGAAGGGATTGAGACTAAAGGTGTGAGTTCGAAGCCGTGCCTAGTCTTCGTCGGAATGACTTCCCTGTTTTGAAAGGATTGTGACTATATAATCTGTTCCACAACAACGACAACGTCTGAGAGGTATGACTTCCCAGGGTTGAAGGGATTGAAACAGATTCTTCTGGACGTTATCTCCGTCTTGTTCGAGTAAGAATGACTTCCCTGCTTCGAAGGGATCGTGACTAAAAAAGCCGCACAAACCGGTCTTTGGTTGATTGATATATGAATATCTAAAAATTTTGTAATTTTTCTCGAATTATTCTTTCTGTTTTTGTGCGGATTTTTCAGGTGGTCTGGAGAGGCGACCCTTAACCTTTCTAAAGAATCTGAAATTATGAACCTGACGAACTCTAGCTCAGTGAGGGTCGTCACCTAGATAAGTCAGGTTTTCTATTATTCGTGCCTAACACAAACTATTTCCGAAATTTCTTTTATATCCGAATTCTTCGCTAGGAATAACTTTCCTGTTTCAAAGGAATTTAGGCTCTGGTTTATTATCCTTTTATTGGGCAAATGAGGAATTCTTGCCGGTGTAGTCATTAGTTCCAACCCTGTCATCCCCTGCCATTTTTTCTGCTCTTTTATTGATAGCCACTCAAGAGATTTCTGGCATGGATAAGAGAGTTAGCGGAGATGATAAAAAATATTAAGCAACGCCGGAGCTCTCCATTCTTCAACTGACTCATGTTGTTCTACTCCATGTCCTCTGTTTCTTCTGACTTTGTCTTTGGCGTTCTTAAACTTTCCTTTCCGAAGATACTTAAAGGTTAAAGGTGAGTTTATCTGGTAAGGGAAAAGAAAACTCACAAATTTGTGTTTTCTTGGTATACAAAACCCAATAAATATAATTCAATCAAGTTAATCGATGCTACTTACCACATGCAACCTTACGAGCTTCCTTACGAAATGAAGTCTTTCCTTTGGACCTTACACCCAACATATATCCAAAAAAGAGAAGAGGCTCAGCTCACCATTGACGCTACTGACGCCGACATAAGAAATTATATCGGGACATACTTTCCTCGCTCATACTCAGAAGTCAGAAGTATCTATCAGAAAATCTGTAAAAATCAAACAGCATCAAGTAAGTTTTGTCCTGATGAAACGGCAAGAATTTTAAGTTTAGGATGCGGATCCGGTCCAGATCTTCTTGCTGCCATTGACGTTATACGTGAAAATTGTCCTCACGTAAAAAAAATAGAAATTCTCGCTTTCGAAGGAAATGAGAATGCTATTACCTATGCAAAACAGATCATCAATAAAGAACAACAATTAGCAAAAGTCCGCCTTGAAATTGCAATTTGCCAATTTAAATTTGAGTCAATCCAATCTTTTTCTCTTTTAGGAGAACTTCTTCTCACTAAGAATCTTTCTTTTGATTTAATTCAAACTTCCAAATTTTGCGGAGAGCTGCTTATCCAGCATATACAAAAGCCGTATTATTATTTTGCAAGTACCTTTTCTCGTTTTTTAAAACCGAATGGATTTATGCTGATCCTTGATGTCACAATTAAGAATGAGAATAGTTTGTTTTACCCTCAGATCCTCAATGAAGAAATCAGCAAATTTGAGAGGTTTGACCCACAATTTAAAACCATACTTCCTATTTCCTGCAATTGCTGGGCGGCGCAGTGTACCCGTCATTGTTTTAGCGGTGTGCGGTTAGGGGAGGGCAAATTCTGCTTCAGACTGTTAGGAAGAACTTCTATGGTTAATTCTTTAAATATCCGTCGTGAGAATCGCCGGTACATCATGAATTATTTCGGAGATGCCTGCTATTACTCTAAACGCTTTTTCCAAGCAGCGGATGCATATACCTTTGGTTAACTAATTTTCTTAAATTAATTATCGGATATGACGGTTCAAAAAATCAAAATTCTTAATGATCGCGGTGAAGAAGTGGAAGCAATTGCTCCTGTCATTATTTCCGCTAGTCGCTCAACTGATATCCCTACCTATTTTGCCAAATGGTTCGTCCATCGTTTTAATAGTGGAAAGGGCTACATCGCTTGGTACAATCCTTTCAACCAGAAGCCGCTACATGTGTCTTTCCAGAACACCAAAATTATTGTTTTTTGGACAAAAAACCCAAAACCAATGTTACCCTACCTTCAAGAATTGGATAACAGCGGAGTACACTACTATTTTCAGTTCACTTTAAATGATTATTATCGAGAGGGTTTCGAACCAAATGTACCTTCGGTGAGCAACCGGATCGAAACATTTAGGAAACTCTCGGACAAGATCGGACCGGATAGAGTAATTTGGAGATTTGACCCCATCCTGTTTACTAAAAGTCTTACTCCATATGAAGTAGCTTCTAGAATTTTTAAGATTAGTAAGAAACTGAAGAATTACACCAATAAGCTTGTAGTGAGTTTTATTGACATTTGTAACTATAAAAAAGTTCAAAGAAACCTCCTGAAATACTCTTCAGTACTGGCTTCCCAGTATGACACCAAAACTATTTCGTCAGTTGAGCCAACTAATGAGCAAATAAAGGAGTTCTGTTCCTATTTAAAAAAAATAAAGGATTATTGGACAGAACGGGGTTGGAATCTCGAAATCTCAACCTGTGCAGAATCTGTTGACTTAGAAGCGTTCGACATCACTCATAACAAATGCATTGACGGCGAACTTATGCTTAGACTTTTCGGCAGCGATCCTGAACTCCGAGAATATTTAACTGGAAAAACGTCTGAGGACAAAATGGATTTATTCGAGGCCTTTAACGAAAACAGTAAAAAAGTTATCGTTATTAAAAAGGACAAAGGCCAAAGAAAAGAGTGCGGCTGCATTGAAAGTAAAGACATTGGAATGTACAACACGTGCTTAAACGGGTGTATTTATTGCTATGCCAATACTTCTAGAGAAGCTGCACAAAAAAACTTTAAAAAAAGAAAAGAAACCCCCTATGCGGAAAGCATCTGGCTACCTTAATGCTTCATCAGAACGAAACATTTTTCAGCTAAATTCAATTTGATCTGCAGTCAACTCCAAAAAATAAGAGCATCCTGGTTTCTTCTTCGTCGAGCTGATCAAATATGGATCGGCTCGAACACCCAATGCCTCTTTAATTTTCTTATTTAACCTTGTCCGATGTTCTTGGACAAAAGAAAGCAAATACTCCGGATTTCTTAGAGTCTTATGCACTCTTCCATAATCTCCGTCGTCTTCTTCTTTAATCAGCTTCAGACAGGATAAAAATTGCATGACTTCAGATTTCTGTCCAGGTCTGATAGGACCAAGACCTTCCGCAGCACGTTGAGCAAACCAATAGTAAAGGGCAAAGTGAACCGGAGGTAATATTATTTTTTGATTAGAGCAGTAGACAGAAAGCTCTGATTTTACAAATACAAGTTTTCTGTCAGGGGCGACTTCTTTTTGTGCAAGACTAACGGTCTCTCCAAAAGAAAGCCTATTTTGCAGAACATCTGAAGTCAGCCCTGTTCTAAGTCGGATAAACGGAATTTCAGCCAATCCAACAAAGGCATTGGAGGTATCCAATTCTTTGCCAGTCGGCGAGATTATTCTTCTTTTGTTTGGTGATGGGAAAAAGAAATCTCGGTTCCCCTCAAACTCTTCGGAAACGAGTACATGGGAAAGTTTATCCTCTTCGCGTCCGAAAATAGATAATGCGTAACCTACGAGAAAGCCCATACTTTTTCTTCCTCCGGCCAGAGAGACATGAAGAATTATGTCATCATTTTGACATAGCTCTCTAACTCGATTCATGATAAAGTCAGCAGCATCTGAGTTGTCCTGAGGGGAACGGATATCCTCGAGTAACTCTCCTTTATTATTAGTAATCACTTCTATAGAGGATTCATCAAAGGAAATCCCTGGAAGATTGAATGCATTGCAAAACTCCCAAAAACGGCCTTCTTTAGCATCGAGTAAATCTCTTACAGCTCTGTTTTTTCCTCGAGCTGTTGTAATCACAATAATTTCGTCCGGCAGTTCTGACTTTTCTTTTAACGCAAATAACGTCTCGGTCACTACCTGAGGTGTCATACCTGTTACACAGAGGAGAACTCTTTTTCTGGTCATTTCTTAAGCCATTCCTTGATTTGTTTCTCGAGTATATCCACCCGTCCCAGGATCTTGTCAATATAGAAGATTTTGTTTGTCTTGCATCTTCCTTTAATCTCGTTATTCACTTCGTCAAGGCTGATAAGGCATGCTTGAGAGGACTTTCCTCCAACACTATTCTTTAACGAATCGAGCTTATAGATAATGGGAGAATGTTTTGGTGACTCTTCAGAAAGATGACTCGCTTTCACTTCTCCAATAAAGATCTTTGAATCCTTTAGAAAAACAAGATCAAACTCATTTTTTGTTTGCCCGGTAATGAACATCTCTCCATGAAATATTGGAAGTTGCGGAAATAAATTTTTAAATACCATTGCACAGTATTTCTCAAACCATTTACCGGCAAGGAATTCTGCAGTTTCATGATTTTTAAACTTAATGAGTGCACTTCCGGAAGGCAGCAAAAATTCCAATTTTTCTAATTCTTCGCAAATCTCATTAAACCCCAAGTGTGACCGGTCTTTCCGTTCAATCGGAACTTCAATTCTATTATTAGGCTTTACTGATTTCGACGCATACTTATTAAGAATTCTTAGTCCTTCTAATATGACTTGAAGCTCTGAGGGATCGCGAAACTTCATAATGAAATCAAAATATTCTTTCTCGTCAGCAGTCGGCTGCTGCCACTCGTGCAAATCCTCCGCAACAATTTTTCGGGCCTTAAGGAAAATCTTTAGATTTCCCTTATTATTCTTAATATCGAACTTAATATTTTCTACTCTGGGCTCAACCACCGCACCAGATTGATTGTTTTCGAAGTAAAAAACATTAAATGTTTTAAGGTCTAAATAGAAAAAAGGAATAGCAAAAGCAGAACAGACATTAAAAGCAGCAATCGTCATTGTTTTTTTACCGCCTGTAATGTTCATCACTACTTTATTCTCATATCTACCCACGACCTCCATGAGCGTATCTTGAATCCTTCCAATTTCATCACTGGTTCTCAGTTCGACAATGTCGACTTCAGTGCGGCCGTTTAGGGCATCTTTAAAAAAGGCAGCCTCCTCCTTCATTTCAGGAGTACATAAAAGACAGACTTTTTGCGGCTGAAACTTAGAAGAAAGAATGGGGAGCAGATTGCAATCTGACTGGCCCGTTGCAAAGCAAATCATGACTCTATCTTTCATAAAATCTCCTAAAAATTATGAATATTTTGGGATTTGACAACGTCGAATGCTTGCAAGCGACAATTCAGCTTAGTCAAGAGGTTCTTGCTTAATTCTTGACCTCTTGTTTCACGAGTTTGCTGAATTTCTAATGAAATAAAGGCTGCCTCTTTTTTACAAACGAGGTAGGCAACAGAAACTGGAAGGACACCAATTACAGCATCTCCTTTATTTACAGTTTCGATGTCTAAATGATCGACAAATTTATCGATGTGAAGTGCCTGTTCTTTTATCCACTCGATTGCTCCGGGATGGCGGCTCACAAAAATTGTTGTCAATATTTTCTCCTAAAGCTCAGATTATTCCACCAAACCATTCTTTTTCTCTAAAAAACAATTTTGTCGCATTGTCTAATCAAGATAATCAAACACGTTGGAGACACTATTGAATCTCGATTTTTCCTAAACCAAAAGATGCATTCTTACCCATATGAAAATATTGAGCCAACTCCAGCAATTTCGACAGTCCCGGGCTAAGATTTTTAAACTCAATGGTTCCGACCAACCCTGATAAATTCATTAGTGCTTTCTGTCGGTTGGAATAGCGAGTCCAAGATCTCACGTATAGGTCTTTGACCATGAAAACCTCAGCCGCTTCAGAAATAATTTGTTGGTACGGAAGCTGGATTTCGTTAGAGAAATAATACTCACTGAAAAGACCGACTCTTCTAGCAATCGTATTAAAGAAATCAACACTTGTAATAGCGGATGCTCCCTGAATTTTTCCATTTTTTTGAAGTCTAAGAGGGGTTAAGATTTCAATCGAACAGCTTTCCAACACCTCTCCAGTCAATTTAAGAGTTCCTTGGTAGTCTTCAATCTCAGATGAGCCTGCTTGATAAATAAGTTTCTTACTATTTCCCTCCATCTGATAGACATTCTTCAAAACGGCACTTCCGTGGCCAATGTCATGCGATAGTCCTTTTTGCAGAGTAAAAATAACCAAAGGAAGCATCTTTATGGCCTCGCCGAAAAAGACCATATCAAAAGCAAGCTCCTCTCCCGGAGATAGGATCCTTTCACCCCAGCCAGAAGGTTCAAAAACATACGGCACAGGCACCGAAGGAGAGCTGTGAGAGATTGTCTGTTTTGTCGCCCTAGGTTCAAATATTCTTGAGTAGGGACAGGTCGCCTGCAAAGGGCAACCGGTACATTCTTTCTTCTTTGTCATGCAGCAAGTTTTTCTCAGAGAATGTCCAAACACTCCTCTAAGCATAGAGCCAGCATAATTTGAAAGTCTGATGCTTTTTTCAGTTCGGAATTCAAATCGAAGTCTTGCGATTGGCCAGCAAAAAGAATTCAAACACGCAAGGTAATCTTGTTTCACTTAGTGTCCTTTAAGAGTCGCAAGTTTGCCTTAATTTTTCTTCCTGCATCTCCTGCACCCAATTCTTTTATTTTTATATAAGGAGTTAAGGCGGAAGCCACACATTGTTTTTCTTCTTTCTCCCAACCCAAAGCCGACTCGACAAGCAACCCTACTTTTTTATGTAATTCAGTTCCCGGAAGAACTTTCGGAGTTTTATCAATCTCTTTAAGTATTTCCTTTAGACGTCTAAGGTTGTCTGATAGCTTGGCCATCTCGCGGGCTTCCTCTTCCTCACGAGCTCGTTTTTCTTCTTCGGCATGTTGCTGCTGTTTTTGTTCACGCAGAGCTTGCTCTCTTTTCTCCAACAGCTTGGCTTTATTTTTCTTAGCTTCTACGTTAAATAAACATCTGCTTAAAGGTATTTTGTCATTGAGTTCTGTGCACCAATTCCTGATTAGCTCCTCTTTCTGAGGATCTAACTCAAGAAGAGCCCACCCAAAAGGCAATAATCCTTGAAATCTAGAGTTATTAAGAACGGCGCATGTTACAGATTTAGGAGTGCTCACATAATCAGGCGCGAACCCCCTCCCTTTCATGCTCTTAATTTGTGGGAAACCGGGTTTACGAATAGTATAGTTCTGTGCACCGGCATTCTTGCCAAGCCTAATCAGAGCGGCTTCACCTCTTTCAAACTTCGGTCCTAGCGAGGCCAATAGTTTTTCTACTGATTCAAGCCACCGTTTGGATAGAGGGTCAGCTCTTCTCCAATAGGAAGTTTGCTCTTTGAACTGAGCGTAATTAAAGCGATGAAGATCTTTGAGGATCTGCGCAACGGATTTATACGCGATGCTCTTATTAACCTTATCTTCCGGATTTGGGCTTTTCAAAGAAATTTCTGACAAGAAGGCCCGATACTGACCGGGAACAAGGGCTTCTAGAAATGAAGGAATTCCCTTGCTGCTTAAGACCGGAGCATCCTTCACATTAAGTCGTTTAGCCCCAACAATTCGGGTTCTGGAAACGTCATTGGAAGTTTGAAAAAAATCAGCAATTGAAATTAGTTTCATTGGAGAATGATCCATCTTCCCGCCGAGAAGTTTCTCATCGAGTTCCTTATTTTGTAATCCTGTTTCTGAACTTGACAAGACCATACGGTCAAGATAAGCCGTGTGAATACCGCCTTTCACAGAACTTCCAGGAATATATGGAGTCGCTAATGAAGAAGAAACAGTGTAAATCGTGCGAGAGATCTTAAGATCTTTTTCAATGTTCCCCTGTAACAACTTTTCTATCGTCTTACCTGCGATGGAGTCATAGGGTATAACTGAGGAAGCAAAAGCACTGAAGAGGTCTAAGTGCGAGTTGTAGAATCTTGAAATTGATGATATCGAAGCACTCTTTGCTATATTTCCCAACTGATCTCTTTGGCCTATTGTTAGCGGAACCAGACTTGGATCAAAAAAGAACAGCAATCTCTTGGAATGATCTACAACAAAATTAGTTGGTTCGTACTCATCCTCACAGCCGATATGAATAGGAGACAAAAGCGTTAAAACAACACTATGTTTTTCAAATAACTCATTGTTTCTCACGTTAGTTCCTCTTTATTATTCTGCTTTTTTACGTAGCCCAAAGGAAAAACAGGCGCATACCCTTGATGAACGCAATTTATCCCATTATTTGAGATGCCTGAAATTCCTCTGCCGTGCCACATTGCTCCCTTTTCAGAAGGAACCGTAATCACAGCTCCCCTGCGAGCTAACAATACGGGCTTTTTAAAAGGATTTCCATAGAGAGCGGCCGTTGAACCATGTCTCCCAAAGTGTGTCTTTGTTTTATAAAATGTGGGATAGGTGCAAGAGATTTCCGAGAGGTCAACTGAGGCCAACGCTAAATAAGAGCCCGGTTTTTCCTCCCATTGAACTTCTTCTGTATCTGAAACCTCAAATTTTCCCAAACCGATGGACGCATCTCTTCCATAGCCGGAGAGCCCAATATTTTGCAAGGCCTCCAGCAAATGCTCTTTTGCAAAGTCATCTCTTAGTAGAAAGTAACAATCAAGTTTCAGCTTCTGTTGATAGAAATCAATCGCTGTATCGTATGGAGCAAACTGGCCAAAGCCGGTTGTTCCGGTTTCCCGGTTTATCGAATTATGGGTCTGAACCGAGGCTGTTCTATATTGCGAGCCGAGGACTGAAAATCCTTTCCATGTTTCAAGCGGTTCCTTAGTTCTCTCTATCGGAATCCACTCTCTCTTTTTAAGCTCTTTTCGAGAAGCTGCTTGTCTCCAAAAATTTGAAGGAAGTTCAGGAACAGGAAGGTGTCCTTCCGGACAAGCATCCGAAACAACTAAGAAAGGATTCCCCTCGCAATATCCTTTTAACAGCCGTTCTAATTCATCGGTTCCGAAATTTGAACAAAGCTGCCAGCACAGCTGTCCGAATAAAGTCTCTCCCAGAATTTCTTCCCCGAAAGCTGAAAGCGGCTTTAAAGTAACTTTTATTCTTCTCATTTAAATTATCCGAATAATGAAGCTTCCTTAGCGAATCCAACATACAGCTAATCAATGAAAGGACCTTTTTCTAACAACTCTTGAGCAATAGGCTGTCCATCAACTTTAAGGTTCTTAAATTTGATTTTTCCATACCCACGAGTTCCCGAGCCACCGAGGCTGTCTAGCTCAAGAAGCTGAAGAGCTTTGACAACATGACTAATCCAGTCGGGATCCCCTTCGAGGGTTTTGATACTCAGCCGAAATTCGAATTCACTCCCAGCAGGAACTCTTTCCATTTGCCTGGGATGTTCTGCTGTTCCGGATATACGGTTAATAGAATTTTCCGTCTTAGCTTCCACAAACAGCATATTTTCCTGTTGGATTTGTGCTACTCAGGAGCGCGTAAGACTGCTGTCCCAAAATGATAAACGGCTTTGACCGATCTCTCCGGCCTGTTCAGGCGTTAGCTGATCGGAACCGGCAACACCAAACAACTGTAAGATTTTTTTGACTTCGAGTTTCCGGGTTGCTGAAGTTTCATTCTGGTAAGTTTTCCAGCTGAAAGGGGCTTGTTCAATGACACCCGTCTTCCACTCAAGCAAACTGCGAATTTTGCCTTTTAGGCTAGAGCCCGGAATGTAAGGTTCTTTAGTGACAGGATTTTTGATAACCGGATTATCAATACCTCCAATATGCATTTCTGCATCGCTGCCTCCGATATGAAGGCCGGTTTCGCATTTGATTGTTGCTGTCATCAACTGAATTTTTTTTAATTTTTTCATTTTCTTTCCTTAAGTTCCAGAGCTTTTGCAAAACCAATATAGGCTTCAAAAAATGTTTTCGCTTGTTTAAGGGTCTGAGGATCGTCGATTTGTTTGATCAAGAGAGTAAAAATTGTCTGAAAATCATCGGTGATGAGTTTGCGGCCTTTTGCATAGGCCAGCTTAGCCGTAATCATCCAGATGTATGGTTTGCACTCCGAAAAGATTTCATCACGTACAGCAGGGGCCTTTGAATTGATTTTTTCATCCCACATCACAATTTCGTCATAGAACCGGCGAACCTGAGAGGATGCGTTTAAAGCCCCCGCGCTTGAACATGCCCGGGCTACCTCCTGGGCGACATCAGAAAAAAGACCAGGCTCAATCTTTTGTCCGAGAATAAGATGTTTTTGAGCATAGACAACAATGTCGTTTTGAGGGTAGACCATATCAGCTCCTTGTCTTTCTTGAGGTATATATAGAATTGAATAGCGCAATCTTAAATTTGAGACCGTATTCATCTAAAGATGAAACTATAAAAGGCAGAAAATCTTCTTTGATTGAACCTTTGGCGTAAGCATTTTTATCTCTTATCATCCTGACTGTTGTGTAGTAGAGACGGGATCTCCAAATGCTAGCCATAGGGTCAAACTTTTGCCTTTCTCTTAATTCCATGATTTCCAGCAACTTATAAAGGTAGGAAGAAGATATTTCGTTATCCTTTCTAAGGAAATCCAAATTTTGTTGAACCTTGGCTAGTTTGTTCCACTCTTCCCAAGTCACTGTCAATCCATAAGCAGTGATACTATTTTTACCGCTTTCCTTAGCATGTCCGAGTGCTCCTTCAGCCATTCTGGCCATGGCCCTTACCGGAACGGAAGATTTCAAGACGATGATTCCTGCGGAAAAATGCACAGTCTCGTTAAGACAGTAGCGTTCAAACTCCTGTTGAAGTCGAGAAGAAAGGCGGAAAATGTCATTCCAAGGCCCTATTAGAAAGAAATCGTCTCCCCCGGCAAAAACCGTATAGATGTTCGGGTAGTCCTGAGCAAATAAAACGGGAAGATAAACCGCAAAGAAACTATTCAACTGTCTTGAAAGAGTCATTGTCCCTGCAAGAGTTGAAGAATTAAAAGCATTTGTCATTCCGTTTCTAAAGATGAGGCCTAAGTCGTCGACATCGCCTTTGAGGGCTGCGATAGCCCGAATCCCTTCAAATCCGTTTTCACTAACAATAGAATTATCACAGGCTAAATAAGAGAATGGTTTTATCTCTCCCCTGCAAAGCTCTTCCTCGTTTATTCCTGAATAGCGAACATCTTTTTCTTCACCTTCGTAAGAAAAACGGGCAACGTAGCAATTAAAAGATCTTTTGGCGATTCCCTTGAAAAGTTTTTCTTCCGGGGACTCAGGTAAAGAAAAATCCCACATTATTTCTGCGCAAGCAAATTCTTTTGGAGTCAGATTCTCTCGTTTTGCAAAACTTACGTAAAAACCAAAAATCGGAAGTTCTAAAACTTTGCCAACTCGAAGAGAGGTGCTGGAAATAAGAATTAGGTCTGTTTTAACCAGACTTTCTCCAATAATGATTTCATCTTTGCACAGACGACTTTCTTTGGGAAGGCGTGCATCATAAGAATTTACACCCTCCGGATAATTAACATTCAAAACTGAGGTTGTTCTTTCGGGCAAATCGAAAGCTGATAGTTTCGCCTCCTCCGTCGACTCGAAAACTCTTCTCATCACCTGATTGAAACTCGTGGAGTTCAGTTCAGAGGCTTGTATGTTGGTCCATGATAGAGCCAAGGAGGTCAAGCCTAAGATGTTTTGAAGGAACCAAGTATTAAATTCTTTTCTTAGAAGTTTTAACTTTTCGATATTTTGCTTAGTCGAAGGAGCACAAATCAAAAATTTTCCTGCAGCATTCATGAGAGGAGACAAAGGGGGAAGCCCCAACTCACGGCAAACTCTCAAAGCTGCTAATTCAGCTATAAGCGAAACATAAAAAGATCTGCCCCGCAGCAACTTAGAGCTGTATTTATTGGTTTCTGCCCCCTCAGAAAAAATAAAATTTTGGATCCCTTGAAAGTCTCCTTGTATAAGAAGCAAGTCCTCTGCATCTAGGAAGTTTGCTGATTCAACCTTAGACTGATCGTATAAGGAGGTTGACTGGGCTAAAAGATTAGATTTTTGACTTGGAAGAGACCAGGAGAGGGACATCCATGCTGAATCGAAATGACCAAGCCAAGAAGACCAAGATGAAAAAGAACTCGGGATACTTGCTATCGCTTCTATTAAACGTCTGTAGAGTTTTCGGAGTTCTTCTTTAGGAAGAATACTTTCTCGCTCTCTAGGAAAAAGGCTTGCAGCGGTAAGCTCAGAAGGAAAGATAATTTTTTTCAAGTTAGATTGACGATGTGGTTCGGGACTAACTTCTGACAACATGCTAAGCAACGGCTTGAACGGCGTTTGTTGTGTTTTGTTTTCTTCCACGTCGGCAAACCAAGCCACTACGCGACTCACATCTTCCGGGCACTCCTCCGGCTTTAAAGGAGCATATCCGCAATAGCTGCGAAAACAATTAATGGAAGGAATAGTCTTTAAGAAACAGACACGTGACACGTATTCTAATTCTTCAACCACTGCTTTCTCCTTAGATTCAAAGCAACTTTATTTTTTTCTATCTATGGATTTTAACCATCGAGGGAGGTACAAATCAATCCAAATACCCTCCTCCAGTACCGGCAGTCCTAAATGAACTGAATTTCTGTCGTTATTTCATAAACACGCAAATCATCTTTTGAAGCATCTAGCTTTGTTAATACTTGCCTTAGCACTTCATTAAAAAGTCTGGAAGAACCTTTAAAAATAAAAATACTTTTTTGGAGCCTCAAACAAGATTTCGTCAAGGTGGCAGCAATGCGATTTAAACGTTTCGGATCAGAAATGTCATAACAAATCAAAAACTCCTTCATTCGATAAGCCTCCGACGAAGTACTTTCCATTTCATGAATGATTTCAAGAAGATAATGAGAAATTCGTTTTCTTAAGATCCCACGCAATTTTTCGAAAGCCGGATAAAAAATGGTTCGGCCCTCTTTATTCATAAAACAACCTTGTTTAGTGGTAGAAAAATTGTGAACCGTGAGCTTTTGTTCTAAAAATAAACTCAACGAAAATTTGTCAATTTCCGTCCGAAATGGTTCCACGAGGTCACAACTTAATGACTCTCTTCCAAAATCTAATTCATGGAGAAAAGAAATATAAGGATCTAAGCCATGTTCCATGCAAGCAAAGGTACATTCTGAAGCAAGGATTGTATAACCTAAAGATAAAACTGCGTTAAAAGGAGCACGAGGAGGTCTTTTATTTCTGCCGTTAAATCCAAGATCTTTCGATACTATCAATGATAAAGCTTGAAAATAGATACGGGCAGACTCTCCTTCAATCCCCATGAGAGCAAATTTATTGTTTGCAGCTGTAAGTTTGTCAAAATTTTCTTGTATTTTTTGGGATGATGCTTTAAGGGCGGCTTGCTGCTGAAGATTTTTTGAGAGATAACCTTCTAGAAAAGTAGTTTCAGACGTCAGTTTCTCCATAAGAATTTTCTTTGAAATTCTCATACAAAAATTCGGGTCTTTTGATTTTTCATACTGAATGAGTCTTCTTTGAGCGTCTTTATAACCTCTGGGCAAAAACAATGTCGGCAATTGCTTCCTTCCGGAAAGGATCAGAATTCCAACCTCTCGCTCTCCACAACGGCAAAGTAGTCTTGTGTCGACCGTTACCTCTCCCCGAAGAACGATTCTATCTATGGGTCCGAGTGGAACAGTTCCAATTCGTTGTCCTTTCTCCCGGCCAACGATTGCATCTCCTTCCAAACTTGCGTTTAAACCCTTCTTATCAATATAAAGTGTCGTCATACCGAACTAAAGAATAAAGAATGGATTGAAATTATTTTCAGCTGCTATGCCATACCGTTTTTCACAATTTGGAGAGAGTTGAAAAACATCTGCTTTTCCCGTATCCCCCAGTAAATGCGTCAGCTCCTCGAGAAGTTCTTTCTTTTCTAAGTTTGTCATCCAACACTCAAAACAAGACTTTTGTCCTCCAACCGCAAATGCTTTGACGACCCTATGGACTTTCTTATAGACTTGTTGATCATGAATGTCGTAACAAACTAAAAATAAGTTTCTTTCGGGCATTTCTGTTCTTTAAATTTTTGTTAGTGATCAATCTACTCGGAACTTCTTTCACTCATGGAAGAAACAATTTTGTCAGCTCAAAGGGGGAAAACTTACAGATTTCCGAGTTTTCTTTTTCTTAATTTTTACATGCTCTTTTTTCTTCCTCTTAACCCAATGATTTTGAAATTAAAAATATTCTACGAAGGGTCGGAATGACTTCCCTGTTTTGAAGGGATTGAGACCCTGTCCGCTATCTTCTTCCAGTTTACATTTTTGAGTCGGAATGACTTCCCTGTTTTGAAGGGATTGAGACTCTTTAAAAAACACGAGCCAAAAGCGATGGGTGTCGGAATGACTTCCCTGTTTTGAAGGGATTGAGACCGGTAAATCTCAAGCTATGCTCTGTCCTCTGCGGGTCGGAATGATTTCTCTGTTTTGAAGGGATTGAGACGTGCACTTCCAAGTGTCGTAATCAATGGTTTTCATGTCGGAATGACTTCCCTGTTTTGAAGGGATTGAGACTTAGTTGATTCTTGTGTTGTCGTAAAGATACAGCGTCGGAATGACTTCCCTGTTTTGAGGGGATTGAGACAAAAAAGGAGTTACTACTTCAATCCCATTCTTTTGTAGGAATGACTTCCCTGTTTTGAAGGGATTGAGACTTGCACTCAACCCAGACAGCGTCTTGGATCATGTAAGAATGATTCCCCTGTTTTGATGGGATTGAGACTTTTTAGCGATGATTTTTCGGATTGAAGTTTCTTGTCGGAATGATTTCCCTGTTTTGAAGGGATCGTGACTTGTATGGCTCTGGTAGTTCGTGAAACGCTACAACATCGGAATGATTTTCCTATTCAAAGGGATTGAAACTTACATTGACAGCTATGAGTGTTGACTGTATCGCCAGAATGATCTCCCTGTTTTGAAGGGATTGAGACGAATAAAGTACTTTGGTTAAAGTTATTTGCTACGTCGGAATGACTTCCCTGTTTTGAAGGGATTGAGACTTCTTTCTTAATTCTATTAATCGCTCCTTGTATGTATGAATGACTTCCCTGTTTTGAAGGGATTGGGACCAAGAATGCTCGCTCGCTGTGTCTGGCGTATAGTTGTAGGGATGACTTCCCTGTTTTGAAGGGATTGAGACTTATTGTGCCCCGGTGATCTATATCCGGAGTTGATGTAGGAATAACTTCCCTGTTTTGAAGGGATTGAAGCCCTGGAATATTCGGTAAACCAGCCGATATATAGTCAAAATAACTTCCCTGCTTTGAAGGGATTGAGACTTGACCGTGTTACAAGCTACACAGATATCCTTAGCTCCGAATGATTTTTCTATTTCAAGGGGATTGAAACTTACATTGACAGCTATGAGTGCTGGCTGTATCGTCAGAATGATTTCCTGTTTTGAAGAGATTGAGACTCGTATCAAGACTCTTCCTTGAACGGGCTTTCTCCGTAGGAATGATTTCCTTGTTTTGAAGGGATTGAGACCAGTAAAACAAATTTTGGTGTTCGCCCATGACGTCGGAATGACTTCCCTGTTTTGAAGGGATTGGAACTCAGGATTGACTCTTCTAAGCTGAATGCTCAAAGTCGGAATGATTTCCCTGTTTGAAGGGATTGTGACCCTGTTATATTCGGTAAACCCGCTTCGATGTAGACAGAATAGCTTTCCTGCTCTGAAGGGATTAAGACTTCTTAAAGATAGAAGTCTTTACTTTCGTGTCGGAATGATTCCCCTGTTTTGAAGGGATTGAGACTGCCTCTGCACGTCTTCTTCATCGAATATCGAAGTAGGAATGACTTCCCTGCTTTGAAGAGATACATGAGTCTTGTCAGCCCAATGGGCTGACAAGACGGATACGGAGAGAAACCGATCCTGACTGTTTTAACAGATTTAGAGGCATGCCAGGAACTTAGCTGTTTTTTCGCTCTTTTCTCGTTCTTGTCCACAATCTCCTTGCGGGAGCCTTTACAGATTCCAGAGGCTCTCGGGAAAAGCACCCCTGACGAAGGTTCATAAACCCCCAACAGCAACATCAGCAAGAACCCCACAGTAACTGAAAACTCCCCAGAATACTTTACTGTTACAACAGCTAGCTACCCTACATAAAGTTCTCCACCGCAAGTGCCAGCTCTTTTACGTTTGAGACTCCAAGTTTTCTATATGCCGTTTGCCTATGGGTCTCTACAGTCCGTTTACTTAAGTCGAGTGCCTCAGCAATTTCTCTATTGCTTAACTCTTTTAAGGCTAAAGAAAGAATTTGTTTTTCTCTGTTAGTAAGACTGTCGAACCTTCTTTTGGCTTCCGGATAAGGAATTTTTAACTCTCTTTCAGAGACATCTCTAGCAACCAGAATTTCTATCAAATCTAGTAACTTCTCCGGATCTAAAGGTTTCTGCAAAAAATCGCATGCCCCTGACTTCATCGCTTCAACCGCCATCGGAACGTCTCCGTGGGCGGTTAAGAAAATCACGGGTACCGAAGAACCTCTAACGACCAACTCTCTTTGAACCTCCAATCCACTCATCCCCTCCATTTGAATGTCCAAGATAATGCAACCGGGAACCGAGGAGGCCTCATCAATCAAAAACTGCTCACCGCTGGAATAAACTTGAACCTTCCAGTCCTCATTCTCTAGCAAAAAACGAATAGCTTTTTGGACATCTTCGTCATCGTCAACAACTCTAATAACCGCGATATCTCTGATTTTTGTGTTCATGCTTATCTCTTAACTCTTCTTTGCAATAGGTAATGTGAAGGTTACCAACAATCCGCCCAAATCACTTCTCGATAAAGCTAAATTTCCTCCCGATTTCTCAACAAACGTCCTAACAATTGAAAGACCTAAGCCGAGTCCATCCGCTTTCGTAGATTTAAACCCTTGCTCAAAAGTTTGAAACTTATCATCCGGTATCCACGGGCCGTTGTCCCAGACCTTAATTTCTAAGAAGCCTGACGATTGAGGCTGAGCTGATATAAAAACGGTAGGAATCTGTGTTGGACTTACCGCCTCATAAGCATTTTTTATTAAGTTCGAAAAAATCAATTCGACTTCTAAAGGTTCACCATAGAGTTCAGTATCTTGAACCTCCGTCAGATCGAATTTGCATTCTTTATGGGAAATTTCAAAAATTTTAATCGTATGAACAAGCAAAGGTTTCAAATGAAAGAGCTGGGGGCAAGAAGTTTTATTTTTTACATAGTCTCTAACTTTCTGAATAATATCGTCAGCCCTGATTACTTGTTCGGTTATTTCTGTCAACCCTTTTTGAAATTTTTCCTGATCTAATTTTTCTTTTTTGCTCAACCGGGTCAAGCTGAAGGTATAACACCTTATTGCATTCAAAGGCTGACGCAGTTCATGAGCGAATAGACTGCTCATCTGACTAATTGTTCCCAGCCTCTGCAGCTTTCCTAACTTCTCTTCCGTTAGTACCGCTTGTTTCTTCAGCTGTTCTTGCTTTTTAAGAGAAGCTGTAAGCTGGGCAGTGCGTTTTTGCACTAAATGTTCGGATCGAACCGAATGCAGAAGAAGGCCAATTACCAGTCCTAATGCTCCTAAAAAGACAAACCAATATTCAGCTAGAACTCTCGAGAAGGACCACTTCCGTTCAGACGCATTAGCATCTCTGTCAATTAACCTAAGAACCTTATCTATTTGAGAAAAATCAGAGGCCGTTCCCCACAACATTTCTTGCTTGGTCGGAGGCAGACTCAAAAGAATAATACTCAGCTGCCGAGACAAACTAGCAGACACTGAAGGTAAGGTACCAATCGTTATATTCGGATAGAGGGCCGTGGAGTGGACACATCGCAGATTTGAGTGAATTTTTGGCATTAGGACGTCTATCGCTAATGAGGAAATGGGTAATTTTTCCGATTCGGTTTCCAATTGGCAACCCGGAAGAATCACTGCGTCCCAATCTCCATGGAGAAGTCCTTCGATTTGCCTGTCAAGACTAATGTCTTTTTTAATTAAGCCTTTCTTGAACTTTTCATATTCTTCAGCTAAGTTGTTTTTCTTTTCTCCGAATTCTCCAAACAACAGAAAGAGATTTTCTTCTCCATATTTAGGATTGAAGAAAACTTTTCTTTTCTTCAAATCTTCCAAATGAGAAAGATTGCTGCCTTTGGCTCTGATGAACACCGCAGTACTTTTACCATAATTCGGGTCTAAGGCTCTGTCCGACACCGCCGTGGCTAAATCTTTAACGCCGCTTTTGCCCATGGAAGAAAAGAAAGAGGCCGAAGAGATAAATAAATCCACTTCATTGTTTTCTACAGCCGTCTTCAAGTTTTCAGTTGAAAAGAAATTGACAATAATTTCTCTTTCCAGCCTCTTATTCAAAGCCGCAACCGTTTCTTTTACGAGAGGTTCCTCTCTTCCTAGAAGAATTGATTTTTCAATGCCTAGCCGCAAACTATTAATGGCCATAGCCTGAACAGTCAGAGAAAAGTAGAGAAATAGAAAGAAAAGTATCTTCTTCATGGCTGAATCAATGAATAGGCAGTTTCACCGGCAACTCTTCCAAAAGCCAAAGCTTTTCCAAACCCACATCCCGGAGTGAAATTTTCTCCGTGGACACCTCCCATGATTTCTCCAGCCGCCAAAACATTAGGGATGATTTGTCCATCGCTCCTTAATAATTGAGTTTTATCATTTACTTTCAAGCCGCAATAAGTTCCCATAATTCCCGAGGATGCGGGCATGACATAAAAAGGCGGTCTTTCAATTTTTACCGGCTTCCCGAAACCTCCCGATAAAGACTTACGACCAAAGGGCAGTTCCGTTCCTTTTTCTACCATTTCGTTGTAGTCGCGTATCGTTTTTTCCGTATTAATAGGATGCAGCCCTGCTCTGCGAGCCGCCTCAGCAATTGTGTCAGCGAAAAAAACATGTGAAGAATTCTTATTTAAATTTTCCCAAAGTTTAGCTTCCGGAGGTCTGCTTTCTAACTGCCTTAAGCGAATGTTTTCATCAAAGACAATGAAACTTCTTCCATTAGTCTGCTGTAAGGCAATAAGACCGATGTCCTTATATGAAATTGACTCATTTACAAACCTATGGCCGTCCTGATTAAGAATCACAGCGCCTCCGTAGAAGATCATGGTGAAATCATTCGGATCGGCGGCATTTTTGATGAATCCGTAAGAAGGTTTAATAAATTCCGTATCTATAAGTTGACCGCCCAATTCCAAACCGATCTTATGACCGTCACCGGTATTACCGTTTCCGGAGAAGACTTGAATATTCTCTAGATCGTTTAGGTAGTCCTGAAGCATCTTTCGATTATTTGCGAAACCGCCCGATGCCAACACTGTCACTGCCGTCTTGACTTTTAATCTTTGTCCTAAATGCTCTAAGGTGACAGTCATTTTTTGAAAAACAGGACTTAATTCAATTCCCACTGCTCTTACGGAAGGAACAATTCGGACGTTTGCGTTACGTGCCTTATCCAATAAGAAAAATACAATTTCATGAGGATTAAAAACGTGTCCTCTCGGAATGTCGGAACCTCCGGAGGCCCACAAACTCATCGGCTTAATATTGTTTTTATAAAGAAAATCAAATTGCGCCCTTCCCGCCTCTACGAATTTCTGCACCAAGCTTGGATCATTTTTACCTCCGCCGGCTTGGATCAAATCTTTATAAAAAAGTTCCGGACTATCTGTTACATGATTAAGTCTCTGATACTCAGTGTCGGCTACGGAGAAATGGCCTCCGCACATCTTGCTTGAACCTCCTATGAGAGGTTCTTTTTCTACAAGCAAAATAGATTTGACGCCGAGTTCGGCAGCTCGCACAGCACACGACAAACCGGCAGCCCCCGAGCCAATTATTAATAACTCCACTTCTCCGGGAAGCTGAGAAGTTTCTTTCTTAATGAATTCCGAGGCGCCAGCTGAGGATAACAACCTGTCAGCCGCTGTCGGGCTTAGAAATAAGCTTGGTAAGGCGAGAACAGTTCTTCTCAGCATCTAGATTTTTTCCTTGGAAATCTTTTTAAATTTTTATCAGTTTAAGAAAGGATAGCCTCATCACGCCCTTTAAAACAATCGAATGTATTTTCCATGCAAAAGTTTGATCTAGATCAACATACTTACGTATTTCGCTTTCTAGACTGAATCTTACTTAGAGAGGAAAGAAAACAACGAGTTATCTTCTCTGAGCTCCATTTAAGCAGAACAAGGAGAACCTTATGACACTATCTCGCAGAAATCTTTTGAAGACAGTCGGCTTAGGCACTTTAGCCACCCTTCCCTCTGTGCAAGCTAATGCAGCTGGTTTTGACAAAGAATATGACGTTGTAATCGTTGGAGGCGGCGGTGCAGGTCTCGCTGCAGCATGCAGAGCCGGTGAATTGGGGTTGAAAGCAATCGTATTGGAAAAGACCGGTTTGCTTGGCGGTTCAAGCCTTTTATGCGGAGGCCAGTTCTCTACTTTCGGAACAGATCTTCAAAAAGCCAAAGGTAAAACCGATACGGCAGATATTTTCTACAACGACATGATCAAGACCGGCAAAGGCATGAACGATCCGAAAGTCGTCAGAGCTTTTGTGAATATGTCAAAGATTCAATATGACTTTTTAACTAAGACGCTAGATGTTCATCCTAGAGGCGTCATGGCAGCGTCCGGCATGAGTGTTCCGCGCTCCCATACCTTCAACCCTCCGGAAGTTATCAAAGCTTTGACCAAGTATGCGAAAGATCGAGGAGTTGAAATTGTCCTTAACGCTAAAGCCAACCGTCTGGTTACGGAATGCGGAAGCGGAAGAGTAATCGGAGTCAAGGCAACCATTAACAAGAAAGATGTCGTTCTCGGTGCTACCAAAGGGGTTGTTCTTGCTGCAGGCGGATTTTCCAGAAACCCGGAACTGCTTGCCAAATTTAATCCTATCATGGCTAAGGCTGATGCCATTTCCGGCGGCGGCACTCAAGGCGACGGCATCTTGATGGCTCAGGCAATCGGTGCAGATACTTTGGATACTACTTATATCAAGGCCTCTTATGGATTCAAGCTCAAACCGACAATCATTCAAGATATGAGCCTTATTACCTATAGCGGCGCCATCATGATTAACAAGGAAGGCAAACGCTTTACTGATGAGTCTCAATCCTACAAGCTTCAAGGGGATGCTTCCTTAGCTCAGACCGACGGTTACTCTTATCAGGTGTTTGATAAGAACATTCTTGATTATGACCTCAAGAATGATACGCAAGGCGTTGAAATGATGACGGCATTAACCAACGATCCTGCCGGCCAGAAATGGGTTTATTTCGGAGAAACTATTGAAGAGGCTGCAAAGAAAGCCGGTTTAGATCCGAAACAGGTTAAAGAAACCGTTGAAAAGTACAACAAAGGCATCAAGGAAGGTAAAGATGAATTCGGCCGCACTTCTCTGACAAGCGGTTTCGGTAAACCGGTTCCGTTAGAAAAAGGCCCGTTCTATATCATGCCGACTACAGCCGCTTTGATCGGCACTTACTGCGGTCTGAAGATTAATGAAAAGGCTCAGGTCATTAATGTATTCGGTGAAGTGATACCTGCTTTGTATGCAGCCGGAGAATTGACTGGAGGTGTTCACGGAGCAGCATACATGACCGGAACCGCATTCGGAAAAGCTATCTGCTTTGGTCGTATTGCCATCGACAGCATTGCCGGCAAGTAGAACACGGAGCAGTAAAGATTCTTTTGTTTAGGCAGGTAATGACCTAAATGAAAGACAGAGACGGGAGGCGCAGATTTAAATGCTACCTCCCGGATTTATTTAGGCCGGTTAAATGCGAATTAAACGCTTCCAAGGGGCGTGTATTACGCCTCTTTGTGTGAAGCGGTAAAGTTTTCGGCCAATTCTAAAACCCTGGCGACAGCCTGATCCATATCGTAGTATTTGTAATCCCCCAAACGACCAAGGAACGTGACGTTTTCTAATTTGTCTGCAAGGGCTAGATACTTGGCATATAAAGCTTTGTTATCTTCATTAATAATTGGGTAGTACCGTTCATTCTTTCCTAAAACAAACGGTTCCGGATATTCGTAGGAAACAACGGTGGAGTCACTCTGGGTGCCCAAGAAATATTTGTATTCTCCGATACGCGTGAAGTCGTAATTACACGGGTAGTTAACTACAGAGTTACTTTGGAAGTATGGACGGTCGAATGTCAGGAAATCAAACTTCAAACTTCTATACGGCAGTTCACCATACTGGTAATCAAAGAACTCATCAATTGCACCAGTAAAGAAACAATGGTCGAAATCTTTAAGCATTTCTTTATTGAAAGCTGTTCCTAGCCGCACTTCAATGTTGGGATGGTTGAGCATTTTTTCAAACATCGCCGTATAACCATGCAATGGGATTCCTTGATATTTTGCTTGGAAGTAGCGATTGTCTCTTCCAACAAATACAGGTACTCGTCCAGTGACCAACGGATCGAGATCCTCCGGTTTTACTCCCCATTGTTTGACGGTGTAATGAAGGAAAACTTTCTCGTATACGTACTCGGCTAAGAATTGCAAATCTTTATTTTTGCTTTCTCTTAACTTAAGAATTGGAACTTTCTTGTTGTATGGAAATTCATTTAGCAAAGCCTCGATAAGAGACTGAGCCATTTTTTGAGGAAATAATTGCTCGATTGAGTTGAAGTTGAAAGGAATTGGGACCAATTGACCATCAATCAGAGCTTTAACTTCATGCTGGTATGGATACCACTGGGTAAATCCAGATAAAAAATTCCATACATGTTGGTTCTCTGTGTGAAAAATGTGAGTGCCGTATTGATGTATGTAAATGCCATTACTATCGAAGTAATCGTAGCAATTACCGCCTATATGATCTTTTTGGTCGATGATGACAACTTTTTGATTATTTTCGGCAAGTTTTCGAGCTAAGGAAAGTCCTGAAATTCCTGCACCGATAATTAAGAAACTCATGGTTAAAGACCCTTAAACAGTTTTAAATTCTCAGCCACTATAACATTCCTTACAAGTCGGAACTATCTTAAACACTCGAAATCATTAGCTGACATCAAAATAAAATGGGCTGAGCTCAGGAATGACTGATGAGACAAACGTTTTTCGAGATTACAAATATTCTAAACGACCTCTTTTTCATTGCTTAATTTAACCTCGGCTAGAATTCAAGAACTGCCTATACTGGTATGGGGGAATTTCTCATGAATCCTTTGCGTTGCACTAGATAGCTTCCGCAACCGTACAATTTCCCTGTACTTTCTGTTTATCTCTGTCTTCCTTTCAACGGTCACATCACTGCCGTACGAACACTTAATCTAATGGCTTAAGGCTCAATGTCTTTGGTATTGACTTTTCTGAGAACAGCTAGATGAACAAAAAAAGAAGATTTAACCTCACATAAAAACATAATTGCATTAATCACTAATATCACAGATACGACGCTTCCTAATACTCCTTTACATGAGAACACCTCGGCCAGCAGTTCAGGATAATCAGATTTCCCACTTCAATAGAGTTTTGAAAGGCACTTTTTGGTCTTTATAAAAGGCTTCCTTTAGATCATCGCATGACGTGATCACTAGCTCATTTGAAATTACCTTATCTAACGGTGAATACTCCTCAAGTTTGTCAAGAAGAGACTTAGCTTGTTTAAAATCTCTGCTTAAAGACCTAGAAGTTCCTACCAGAGTCAAACCTTTTTCGAGGATATATCGAGTATTTATTGGGACGCGACTTTCTGAAACTCCAGTAAGACAAATAAAAGCTTGACTACGAACACTGCTTAGAATTTCATTAATTGCATCGCCAGCCTTGATTCCCCCTACTGCTTCGAAAGCAATATCAAGAGAGGGTGAAATCCTTCTATCCTTTTGAAAAATCTCAGTGACATCGGCATGAGAAGAGAGAGCAAGTTTCTCTTCATGTCTACCAAAAACTTTTACTTCAAGGGTGGGGTATTGATCCTTTATGCAAAAGGAAAGCAAGTATCCAACAACGCCATCTCCCCATACTCCAACTGATTCAGAGTTTTTCCATTTCTCAGAAGGAACTTGAGAGATGGCTTGATAGCATACGCTGATCAGTTCAGAAAAAACATAATATTTTGGATGATGAGAGAAAAACGGAATAACTTCATTCTTCCGAAGTCCTACAAACTCTTGAGTAAAACCGTCAACCGAACTTGATCGAAAAAAAGAATCCGTAGCGTAATTTCTACTTTTCTCATTATTACCTGCATTTGGCAATAGAATAACGTTTTGCCCTGTGGCATAACAACCAAAGGGGTCATAGAGTACTTCACCGATTGCCTCGTGAATAAGGCACATGGGCAATTTAGCAGCCAATACTTCCTTAGGCCTGTTACCACAGAAATATCTTTGATCTGCAGCACAAATGGACAGAACTGTCGGTCGAACAAGGATCTTATCTTCCAAAGATTCTTCGCAAGAAAATGAAGAAAGAAAGACACCAGGACGAATAAGTTTTATTTTTTGATTTATCATCAACGATGAGCCATTAAAAACTCTGCAAAAACAATATCAAAATCAGAAGTCACCTTGATATTAAAGGGTTCGCCTTTTACAACCAATATCTTTTTTCCATTTTTGAGAAGAAGTTTCGCCGCATCTGTGATTGAATCGTCCTCACCATACCTTCTGAATGCCTCAATGTAGTCTTGACAAATAAAACTTTGAGGAGTCTGACCTTGATATAAATTTTTTCTATTCGGTATATTAGAGAGAGCGTTACCGTCGAGGCTCTCTACAATAGTGTCAGTACAGGGAAAAACAGTATCTGATGCGTGGCCCGCTTTGAGATTCTTTATATTATCTTCGATAATTCTCAGGGAGACAAAAGGTCTAGCTGCGTCATGACTAATAATACCTACCTCCCCTCCAAACTGTTTCGCAATAACATTGCAGGCAGAAAAGAGAGATTGCTGGCGTGTTTCTCCGCCAGTACAAAACACCAACTTATTGAAATAGACCTTACCCTTAAATAAATCTCTAGCATGACTTATCCAAGGCTGTGATACCACAATAACAATTTTTTCTACAGCCTCAATAAAAGAAAATTTCTCCACAGTTTCTACAACCATAGGAGAGTGACCAATATTTAAGAATTGTTTAGGAAGGGGAGCACTATTAATTCGGGTCCCCTTTCCTGCGGCTAAAACAACAGCTACTATCATCTAACTTCCTTGCGTTTAAGAATGCATTTTGTTCTCTTGGGTTCAATTATCGAAGTTGACCCAGAAATACGTGAGGTAAAAATTCATTGTGAACATCTTGTTCAGCCGATTGTTTTATAAAATAATTTTTAGAAAGAAATCTAGGAAGACGGGGGAACGACTTTTCTGATTTTTCACAATCTTGTATTTATCAAGACAAAGAAGTGAGGAAACAGTTAAATCCTCAAACATTCCCGTTTAAATCCAGGTTGTTAGAACTTAACATAAGAAAAATAACTTCAGCATCTTTGTTCACAGAAAATTTTGAATGTCTTACTTTTGCCCGTGAGAAGAGAAAGAGTCAAGCGTTCTCTTCGATATAGTCCAAAATGTTTCTAGAAGGTTTACTTTCCCCTAAAAGAATCCGCTTTAACTCTTCTCTCTTCTCGCGCAAAGGATCTTCTTCCTTAACCAGAAGAGAGTTAATCAAGTCAGGCAAATCGCTTATTTCTTCTAAGCCAACATGATAACTTCCTAATGTTATTTTTTCCCCAAAAGCTGTGAAATCTACATGTCTCTTAGAGTCTATCCAAATGATCGGCTTATCAGTTAACAGATAAGAAGCCAAGAAACTGATTCCATCAGTAATAAGCAAGTCACTAGCTTGAAAATCTTGCTGTGGATCAGCTTCTGAGGAAAGAGAGAAATTTTCCAATTCAGTGAATTCTTTTAAGACTGCGTCATAGCGTTCTTCAGTCATACTTCCACTTGATATAAGATTTTTCTTGAACAAAGGATGAGGGCGAAAAACAAGGGTAATCGTATCTCTATTTTCTTTTAAAATTTTCAATATCGTAGGGTAGGTATTCATAAAAGTACCAAATCCCAGCCAACTTGTATCAAAACTATGGTGCGGAGCCCATAAAATGGTTCGGGTAGCACCTTCTTTTCTAGTTGTGTCACATATCTGGTTAAAAATATATTCATATTTTGGAAGTCCACTCAGAACTAAATTTGTAGACTTCATTAAAGAAACAGATTTAAAGTTGTCTATTACCTCTTGGGTATTTTCAACAAAAATTGCCCAAGCATTTCTATGAAATTCTTGATCGCAATGATAGTCAAGGGGATCTTCAGGCGTAAGATGCTTCAATAGCTGAACCCCATAATATGGTGTGTAACATATCTTGCTAAATCTCAGATTTTCAGTACTGAATTCATCATCAATGTCAGCATCCCATGGAGATTGCCTAAAGACAACATCAGGACCCAAAGCCTTGAGATATTCAAGCCCTTTTCCAGGCGACAGCGTTTCAAATTGAAGATGCTCCAATCTCATTTCTGAGAGGGCTAAATGTTGACTTTCTTTTTCATTTCTTCCTCTCAATTTAAAGTTATTACGGATTGCAATAAGGAAAACATAATGCTGTCTTCTCTTTGCTTCGTTAATAACAGGGAGAAGAGCATCTATAGCAGCCACATTATGTATAAGGAAGGCTATTCTTTTGTGTTTAGCTGAATTCTTAATCTTTTTAGCGGCGCATCCCAGCGAAGCTTCTAATTCCTTTATATTGCCAGGAAGTTTTTTAAGAGTTTTAACCTCTTCTTCTAATTTGCTGGCATTCTCTCGCAGATTTGATACTTCTTCACAAAGCAACTTCATTTTTTTATCCAGTCGGCTCAATTCGGAGGTCAGATGGTTACTGTGTTCAGAAAGGCAATGATTTATTGGTAACAATTCTCTTTTGATTAGATTACTGAAAGCTTCTTTTATTTTCTCAATGAGCAGCATTTTTTTCACTAGTCTATTCATTTAAGGTCTTCGGTTGCTTACACAAGTTATCTATATTTTAACAACCAATGCCAGTAAGCTCTCTATCAAGTGGTAATACCCAAAAAATAGGGTTGTTCTCTTAATTTTTAGAAGCTTACCTCTCGTTAGGATGCTTATCTTGATAAATTAATATAACTTTCATTTAAGAAATTGCACTTAAATATAACTCTTTGAATTTGGAATGACTTTCATCATTGGCGACTACCCTAAAAAATCACAGGCTTAAGTCTATTCCACATTAGAGTCTCCGTTGATTAGTCAGAGAATCCATTTTGCCGGCATGGTTTGATGAGGGACGTACAAAATAACCATTGAAGCCACTTCAAAAAATATCTTTTACTGTAGCTTCTCTGGATTCTCGTGGATATTTCACACCCCTCTCTTCTAAAGTGCCTAGGAAAAGTATTTTGACAAACTCTTGATGAGAAGGATCGAGTAGAAATAGATCACAAAGAATAAATGTTTTCTATTCCTTCCCGCTCATCATTGAGAAATAACTCGCAAACAATTTTTTTATTTTTGATTTTGCAACCGGATCGAGATGCGTAATAGGCATCTCCCCTCTAACAAAATGTCCAATAATTTCCTTAATCCATTTTGACAAAAAGGCTTTTCGATACTTGTTGTCCAACCTATCTAAATTCCACTTATAGGTTCCGTACTGAAGAATCGGCATAAGCGACAATAGATGTCCAAACCTCTTTTTATCAGACCTCACAAATCTGTAAATCTCATCCCATTCTTCACAAACACAAAAAACTTTGCTCTTATTGTTCACTGAACTGTTTTGATTATCAATGCGGTAGTGAAGCAAAGGTTTGTCGCTCATATAAAAACGTTCGCAAGATGCATAACATTTGAACGCAAATGAGGTATCTTGATAACTAGCTCCCGGAGTGGGTAAAAATCGGATTTGATTTCTCTCTAACCATTCGCGTCTATAGATAGAGCACCAAATAGCCGGCGCTTGCCAGAAAGCGGCAGTATTAACGTTAGGATTATGCACTGAGTTCTTTGGCACCCAATCGTTTAGTACGGGAGTATCCTTCGCTCCCTTTCTTTCATAATAACAGCATCTCGAAATATCCAGATTATATTTCACGGCATTGTCATACAATTCCTGAAACATATTCGATTCAACAAAATCGTCGCTTTCGACTATGCCTAAGTACTCCCCGCTAGCAAGCTCCAGCCCTTTGTTCATTGAATCCCCATAACCTGAATTTTTTTTGTTTATTACTCTAATCCGAATATCTTGTTTGGTGAACTCTTCTAATAGAGAGGGTGTAGCATCAGTAGAACCGTCATTTATACAGATGATTTCTATATCTTTTATTGTTTGATTCAAAAGACTGTTCACGCACTCTTGCACGTATTTTTCAACATTAAAACACGGAACTAGAATTGAGATTTTAGGATTAGAAGAAAATTTTTGGTCTGTCATTTTATATTTGATAATGTTCAACTTTAACCGAAATAATTTTTACACACACTTTCCGGTTTCTCGTCCATTACTACGTTTCCATGTTCGAGCCATATTACCCGGGTGCAACATTTTTCTATTAATTGTCTAGAATGAGAAGCAAGAACTAGGATATTGGCTTTAGCTATCAGGCCATTTAACCGCTCTTCAGCTCTTTCTTGAAACTCTTTATCTCCTACAGATAACCACTCATCCATAAGAAGTATTTCAGGAGTAACCATTGTAGAAACAGCAAAGGCTAATCTCATGTGCATGCCTGTTGAATAAGTTCTTAAAGGCATATCGATAAACTCGCCCAACTGGGTAAATTCGATAATATTATCCATTTCTTCTAAAACTTGTTTTCGAGACAATCCAAGAAGTGCGGCCCGAATAAATATATTTTCTCTACCCGTTGACTCTGGGTCGATCCCCAAAGAGATGTCTATTAATGAAGTAACTCTTCCATTGATTAGAGCATTCCCAGAAGTAGGTACATAAACGCCTCCCAAAACTCTCAGAAGAGTACTTTTACCTGCCCCATTATGACCAATTAAACCTATTCGCTCATGAGGGGCTATTTTAAGATTCAGTTGATTCAACGAACGAACAATCGTTTTTCCGCTTTCTGTTAACCCAATTCGTCCACCGGTAGCAGCTCCTAAAATTTTTTTCTTTAAGGATCTTCCTTGCGAATTAAAAATAGGAATATCTACGGAAACATTTTGAAGTTGAATATTTGCCATAGCCTATAACCAATATACGATACGATTTCTATACTTATCAAATAAGAACATAGTAACAAGCCAGCCAAACAAAGCTAAAAAAGTACAGAAGAGAAAATTTTGTAAAGTAGGCATCTGATCCATTAAAGGAGCTCTAACCACTTCCAACAAGTGATAGACTGGATTTGGCCCTAATATCATTGCACTAGTCCTTTCAGGTAACAAGGAAGGCATCCAAATAATCGGCGTAACATAAAAACAAACTTGCAGCAGGCTGATAACAATCTGCGCCATATCTCTGTACCGGGCGCAAATTATTCCGATCAACAGTGAGATCCAAGTAATGTTCACAACTAGCAGGATCATTCCTGGGAAAAAGAATAGCCCATTTAGCCCCAAAGGGCGTTGGACGATGAGCAACACAATGGGAATAAGAATTAGGTTGTGACAAAAAATATAAATATTCCTTGTCACCATCCTAAGAACGTATATAAACAGGGGGAGAGGGAGTTGTTTTATAACTGCTTCTGAACTTGGAAAAACCTGGGTAGCCTCTGTAAGACATTGGGAGATAAACCCCCAGATGATTAGGCCGCAAGCGAGAAAAGGCAAGAATTCTTGAATGGGAGACTTAAAAATCCCACCAAAAATAACTCCAATGCAACCAAGCATAACTGCTGTTGAAATGGAAATCCAGAAAGGCCCAAGTGTTGATCTTCTATATCGCTGTCTGATATCCGTCCATGCTAAAAAAACTGCTAACCCAAAACATTTAAACCCTTTAATGATATCTTTAAGGCCTGAATTACTCACTCTGCTTACCCTAGTGGAAGGAAGTTCATCTACGTGAATTAAAAATATTTTTCGAATTGCGAGATTATATAACCCCAATAAAAAGATTAAATTATTTATGTTTCTTCCTCTTCAATACCTTTCTACCAATACTTATGATGACTTTCCTTCGAAAGGTGTTATTTGGGAAAAAAGAATTAATAATCGATTTAAGTTGTAGAAATCTCGCAAAATCTTGCGAAGTTTGCTCGTTTTGTCCTTGTGCTACCGAGCTATTAGGAAAAAGAAAGCCATAGTTCCCTTCATATATCTGTTTAAGGGAGTCACTCGCGTAACCTAGAGGCAAATTAAAGTTCCTAATAATCTTACTACACTCGTAGACGACCAAAGCCTTCTCATAGTTTTGGGAATAGCGATAAGCAAACCAAAAAAACTCTTCAAGCAGTCGGAATACTGTTGGATATCTAGTCTGCAATTCCCCTCGAGCTTCCCAAAATCGGAAAATATGCTCTGCAATATAGAGATGTTGAATCGCAATACCTTCTGCTCTTTCGAACGTTTGAGACATAACAGAAACAGGCCTGCGGATATATTTATAAACAGGAGTTGAGAGGAAACTTATTGTGAGGCACTGCGAAAAATAAACCCAATGAAAGTATGCATCTTCATAATTCAATCCTTCTGGATATCTTAAAGCAAGGTTTCTTATTTTTTCAGTTTTAAACAAGACCCCGCATGAAGAAGCATGAAAATTGAATAATAGATCATCTGTGACTTTTTTATGCGCATTGAACTTGATTTTATAGTAGCTATCGTCCGAATCTTTTAATTCACTGTGGGCTTCATACTCTACTACAATGGAACCCACCACGCCGTCTGAGCCATCAATTTTGATTTTTTTTATCATTCTCGTAATTGCATCAGGAACAAGTTCGTCGTCACTGTCGACAAAAACTATGTATTCTCCCGAAGCATTGTCTATCCCAAAGTTTCTCGTGGCGGATCGACCTGTATTAATAGTCTTTTCAAAAACTTTCACCCGAGGATCTTGTTTTGAAAGTTTTGTGGCTAGAATTGCACTCGAATCGGTGGATCCGTCATCTATCAAAAGAATCTCCAGATTTTGATAAGACTGAGAAGCAATACTCTGCACGCAAGCTTCCAAGTATGCTGCACTATTATAGACGGGAACAATCACTGACACCTTCTCATTAAAAAATCCCTTATCTTGATGTTGTATCACTATATTCTTCATTCATATCCTCTAAAGATAGATCGCAATAATTGTAAAAATAGATTTTTTAAACTGCGGCCTAATGTTGCCTACCATACTCAGTGTCATTTGAAGATTCAGATTTTACTAGCAATCAAACTTCTAAAGTTGAATTAGAACGAGTAGACTGTCCTTGGACTCGGCTGAAGAGCCTCCGATCTTATTATCCTGAAATCATTCCTCAAGATAGAGAAGGTCAAAAGGAATCGGAAACATTTCAGTGACTCTCAAGGTATAGCAAAGTAGGGATTAGCCTCAGATCTTAAGTGATTGGCCGAACTAAAAAAAAATCACCCCGTCTTTTGCTTAGAAAGAGTACTTATAAATTTTTCTCTCAAAACAACTAAGGTTAAAGGACCAATTACTCCTACAAGCAAATAAAAAAACTGGAAGCCCACATGAGGCCCGTACATATACCAGGCTGAAGAAAAAAACAATGTCTCATTAAAACCTGTAAAAAGTCCAAAATTTGTTTTCAATAAATAAAAAACTAGATTTATCACATTAAAACAAAAAAGGTGCAAACAAAGAATCTGAAGAGTATTGTTCGAAATGAGGTTTAAAATAGGCTGAGATCCCCAATTTTTAGCGATTAATTTAGAGATGTATAGATAAAAGAAAATACCGGTGAATGAAGTAAGATAGGGTAGGATTATCTTCAGAAATCCCCATCCCCTTAACTCTGAGAGCGGGAAAGGAAATCTTGCCATAAAGGCAAGACTAGGAAAACTCAAAGCAGATGGAGAAAAGAAGAGCAATAAAACAATATTAGTACCAATACTTAAAATTGCCATCATCCCATAGTCTTTTTCTTTAAGTAGATTCCGTACATCAAGTTTCCTTAAGATACATCCTAGATGAAAAAATGGAAGAAAAAAAGCTATCTTTAACATCAACAAAAACCAAGGATTTTGGTTAAATCCTTTCAACGCAGAATATATACTTCCCATTCCAACGATAAGAAGGCATAGAAAGAGAATAAAGGACGACCTTAGGCCTTCAGAAGCATGAACCTTTGTTAACAAGGTGTAGGAGAGAATAGTACCAAGAAGGGCGACTAAAAACCATGATGGACTGACTAGATCGCTTGACACTCCAGATGAAAAAGGAAATTCTATTAATAGCTTATAAAAGAACGGAAGTATCCCATTAAATGACAAGAAAAAGTTGGTCCCCCATAATTGTTGAGTTACAAAAAAAATGGGAATAAGCCACAAAAGAGAAATTAATATGTTATAGAGATAGTAAGGAACCAAGAGGCGCTTAAGCTTTTTCAAGCAAAACCTTTTAGTTTCATTAGAAGTAATGGGAACCTTATAAAAATAGCCACTAATAAAGATGAAGGCTGGCATAAAGAAAGAATCATAAGGGAAAATCTTGTTAAGCAGATTAATCGGTCCTCCGGCGTGCGCATCTACCACAAAAAGAATACAAACAGCAGAGAGAACCATGAAGTCCTTATTATCTTTTTTAAATTTCTGGCTTAATTGGCTCATCGAATTCGTTAGCTTACGTTGTTATTTAGAAGAAAAATCAGTTTATCAGAAACATAGTTTGCCGAATTCTTTCTCGAGAGGGAGGGAGAAAGAAAAAAGAACATACGAGAAAAAGAGAAACCTTATCTGGAGCATTCTCTGGAAGTACAAAAATAGCTGTCTGACACCGTAAACATAAAACCCTCTCTCCACAGTAATATTAATTAAACAGCTTTTTCTTCTCCCTTATCTGACTCAAACTTTAATCGATTCTTAACATCGTAATCTTTAGGAAGTAGCCGATTATTAATAGTAAAGAAAATTAAAAATATTAAAATTGGTTCAGACGCAATACATGGAAGTGAATACCGCGTATCACCATTTACCGGAGAAAGTATATTTATAAAAAACGTCAAAAGAAACGGTAAAGCTAATATAAGTGTTGCCCTGTTTTGACCTTTAATCATCAGAGCAATTACAAAGAAGTAAAGTATCCAGGTTGAATAAGCAGGTGTCATCAGAGCAGAAAAAGGAAAAGTAAAAGCCCAAAATTCAACCCAATATTCAAATGGAATTCTATAGTTATTTGCAAAAAAGTAATTAATTTTATCCGGTATGGGAAATGAGTTAGTGTTTTTAGAAAGACTTTCAAAAGAGTTGTTGTAGTTAAATACTACAGGCATGACCGAACTCATTCTATTAGGATAGAAATATAGATAAGTTTGGGCTAACACTCCTTCCAAGCAGGCTTTTTTATATTTAGTACAAAAATAATAAAAAGAATTGAGATGCTCCTGGGAGATAGGTAGCTTAATGAAGCTTTTGATATTATCAGAAATCTCTGGTTGAAAATTTTCAGTTACCCCCGTCACCGAAGAAAAAAAACTCTTACCCTTTTCATTATCCAAGAAATTATTCTGTATTTTTTCTTTCTTCATTATCCAGGCTAAGGTTTGAGAAGGAAGAGCTAATTTCTCAACTACACTTCCTTTTGAAATGTTAAATGTTGTTAAAAAAATATTTTTATACCCGACCTGAAATGCGATAAGCAAGACAACCAAAATTAAAATTGGTTTGCTAGCTTTATTTAAATACCAAAAATAGATTAAAAGACAAACAAGACTGGGAAGAATTATGTATGCACCATTATGTCTAAAACAAAAGCAAATAAAGGAAGTTAAGGCAAGAATAACAACTTCTTTGGATTTAACTGACGAAGAATGGGACAAAAATATGTATACGAAAACAGAACAAAATAGTGTGAGTGAAAAGCTATAAATTCCATCTTTTATAATTGTTTGCCCGTACATAGAGTAGATTGGAACAACGGAATATATTAACGGAGAGATCCATATGTACCACCCGTCATTTGCATAAAGATTTATTATTTTTTTTATGTATAAACAAATTAGGCCAATTAAGAATATTTCTGAGAAAAATATAAAAATAGTAAGAGGTAAAAGGTAAATTCCTGTGTCTTTCAAATCTAAGGAATTAACCAATGTAAAAAAAAGCCAAGAGCTAGGCCAAGGATGGTGATCTGAAGAAGGAATCCAATTCCCTCCAAGTGCTATTTGCCATAGCGCATCGTATACCGCACTTCCTGGAAAATATACGACAAAGGCAGGCATCCAAGAAACCAACAGGAGAAACCAAACTTTATAAAGAAAATTTAAATTCTTCTGTTTCGAAGAAAACCTTGAGAAATCTATTGCCTCAATCCGCTTTATGATAATTATCCCAATTTGACTTGCCAACAAGGAGAGCAACGCCCATTTGAATACTAGAATGAATAA
>UQNA01000027.1 GCA_900542195.1 uncultured Sutterella sp.
TTAAGGCGTTGAATTTGGGACTGAAGGTCAGATTTTTGATCGTGGCTGGAGACTCGGGCATATCCGATACTGCGGCGTTCCTCCTTTTTTATTAAATGAGAGAAAGAGCAAGAAGCAAAACGACGATGGTTCCCGACAGTTCGGAGGGTCTCGGTCAATTTACCGGCACGGCACCAGCGGCGAATGGTTGCTGAGGTAACACCTAATTTAGCTGCTAATTCTCCTACCGACAGGAGAGAAAAATCTAGACGCTTCATCTGAAAAGGTGGGTATTATCCTTGGTTGTACAAGATTACACAACAATTTCGAAGCTAGTTTTTAACCCCTGGTACTTTCTTTGTTCTCAGCTTTGCGAGAATATTTCGGGATCCTCGCAAAGCTCCTATGTAAAGCACTCAATCGGTGAATTGGAACAGTAATTCAGTTCCAATTCGCGAAATTATTTCTATCTTTTGAGAGAAAAGCTCTAATATTGTGGTTCCCTCGGCCCGCAAAAGATCTTTTCTCTCACTAACAAACTATTTTACGGTTAGTTTTTCTGCAGATTCTCCGGCTATACGCCCAAAAATCATTGCATCCGCTATTCCGTTTCCTCCAACACGATTAGAGCCATGAACACCACCCGTAACCTCACCTGCAGCAAAAAGTCCGGGTATTACTTTTCCTGATTTATTCAAAACCTGAGCATTGGCATTTATCTCAATACCGCCCATGGTATGGTGTACCGCCGGTACCATAGGAGTTGCGTAAAATGGTCCTTCCGTCATAGGCTGATCATCGTTCGTAAGTTTCTTAAAGCCTAATTTATCTTCCTTTACTTTGCCTTGCACAACCTCATTGTAAGTATTAATGGAATTCTTCAACTTTTTTGGATCCATCCCTGTTTTCTGCGCTAACTCCTCTATATTGGTTCCTGAGAAAGCTTGCCCAAGTTGAATCATTTCTCCGATGGTTAAATTCTTTGACTTCGAGTCAAGGGAAGGATATTTCACATGATTAGAAACGATCCAATACCTGCCCCCTTCTTTAAATATGGCTTTGCACAGGGTATCTCTAGCTGCATCTTCATTGACAAATCTGTCTCCTTGTGTTGTCAAGAAAATTCGATTTCTACCGCTTGGCCAACTGGACATTATGCCAGTTTTGGGAGTCCCACCCGGATGAAGTTGAATATCGTCAAGATTTATAACATTGGCCCCCACTTGTTCCGCAAGAATTAAACCATCTCCTTGAGAAGCTTTAAAGTTATTAGTACAGGGGATACTTTTATCTAGCCTTACCTCTTTCCATACGCCAGTATTTTTAGCTTGTCTTAAATCGATATTTGAGCCAAACCCTCCGGTTGTGATAATTACACCTTTGGAGGCCAAGAAAGTAACTGGTTTCTCATTGTGAATTCCTTTAACTCCGACAATCTCTCCTTTCGGGCCAGCAATCAACTCTGTGGCTCGGGTATCAGTAAAAATCTTTACCTTGTCAGGATATTGTTTTATGAAATTTTCTAATGCCCTGATATACCCGTAGCCTCCGCCTTCAGCCCCATGCCCGCGTGGGTACAATCCACCAACGATAACTCTGACCTTAGGAGAGAAACCCAGACCTTTCTCTTCCAACCAATGCATTGTTTCGGGAGCTTTTTCGACAAGTCTTTTTACTAATGCCGGATTATTTTTATTATGACCTCCACGCATAGTATCTTGGTAATGCTTCTCAAGACTATCTTCAATCCCTTGCCGGGACTGCCTCTTGGGATCGACAGCATTATACCCACCTCCTGAAACGACAGTGGAACCACCCAAATAACCTAATTTCTCAACGATGATTACGGAGCCTCCAGCTTCGATAACAGCAGCAGCTGCTGCAAGTCCTGCCCCTCCGCCTCCAACAATAACAACTTCTCCCTTATAAGAGTCTTGAAAAACTTGTTTCGGCAGAGGCTTGTTGAACTTAGAAATATCCAGCCCCGCTTTTTCCAGATTTTTTCTCATTGCATACTTCAATGCAAAGCTTGTTACTGAAGCACCGCTGACGTTATCAACGTTAATAGTTTGATTCCGAATCATTTTCTTTGAAAGTTCAGAAATCGCAAATTTTCCAACTCCGGGACTCTCACGGTTATCTGTAAGGATATTGGCAATTTTTCCGTCTTTCACTATGAGGTCAACGGTCATAGGTGCATTGTGGGCAGAGACGGTGTATGAGAAAACTTGATTTTCTTGTGCTTCTACATAACAGGCTAACAGTAAACCCACTATTGCCGCTAAATTAAGTGACATATTTCTCATTTTTTCCTCCTTTTGAATTGAGAACTGAGGAAATTTTAAAAATTTCGAAAATCGCGCCTAAAAGAAAACAAGAAAAACAGAATGATTTTGTAATATTTATCAATTACTATTGATAAATTCGGCAATACTTAAGACCCTCTTATGAAACCAAGCTCTTCTATAGAGGTATGGAAATTATTCCATCGCCTTCAACAACTCGGCAGCATAAATAAGCTAGCCGAAGAGATTTCAAGAGATCCAGGCGAAATATCAAGAAAAATGTCAGGATTAGAGCAGGAACTAAAAATACCTCTGCTAGATCGGCATGCGCGGCCCTTTCGCTTAACAAAAGCCGGCATAGAAATTGCTCCGCTTGTTGAAGAGATGCTAAACCGCCATGCTGAAATCCTTGAATGTGTTGATCAAATGTCTGGAATCGGTTCTCCTCTGATACGCATTATGGTGCCGAATACTTTTACATCGGTCTCCCACTCCTTGTTTTTTGAATACGCAAAGTTCTTTCCAAATCACAAAATTCGTATAACAACTCCAGTGGATACAGAGAAATTCCGCAGTGGCCAAGTTGATATTGCTGCCGTAACAGGAGAAGTAAGATTACCTGAGGCAATTTTGATACCCAGAGGGAAAATGATTTTTGTTCCGGTTGCTTCACCCACTTTTCTACAGAAATATGGTCCTGTAGACCATCCTAAACAGCTGTCAGCAATTCCTGTGGGTTACCTCTTTGGAGGAGACAAGTTTTCAAACACACCATTTGATGGTCTTCTCAAAAAAGGAGATTTCTTCCCTCTTAAATTAAGAAGACAAATTGAATGGACTTCCTCAAACCTTTTATTCGAGTCTGTTATTGCAGGCGACTGTATTTCATTAGGAATGCCATTGTTCTACTGCATAAATGCTTTGAAAGAAAGAAAATTGGTACCGATTCTTAACGGTTGGCACAGAGCATCTCAACTTAATTATCTTGCGTGCCACTCATCCCGATGGAACGTGCCATACATTCGAACCTTTATGAACTGGTTTGCAGAACAGTTTGCAATTAAAGAAGCCATCTACGAAAAAGAATTTCAAGAACTTTTCGGAATAGAGCTTCTCCATGAACTTATGAGCAATTGATCCGTTTTGTACCGCATTTTTGCTTAATTTATCTAGGAGAAGTATTTAAACAACCATGCTGCCAAAAATTGAAGGAGAACTCTTCCATTCAAAGACTCGTTATCTGATAATCAACACCGAATCACTTCTTAAAATTGGGAATGCTTCGAGGATTATTCAACTGCATCGAATAAATGTCACGACAAACCGTGATTAGCTATATATTGATTTTTTATCCGACACAACGTCCAAATTAAATGAACTAGAGCCGCTGCCCACAGCTCTTCAATACAGGGATCAATTTTTGAGACTCCCAATCGGAACAACCATTACTCCGTCAGTTCTCATATAAGCATATTCTTCGACAGCCGTCAGAACCATCATAAAAGAAGGAGATTTCATCTTTGTGGTATCAATCCGTTCTTTTAATGTCAAAAGATTCTTTGCACCTTCTTCAATGAGTCTTTCTCCCCCGAGCTTTATTTCAATTAACCCATATTTGCCGTTGCGAAGATGCACTACAGCATCACATTCCAAGCCTGTACGGTCGCGGAAATGATAAACCTCACCGTCCAACGACTGCGCGTAAACTCTCAAGTCTCGAACGCAAAGACATTCGAACAACAATCCAAAAGTATTTAGGTCGTTTATCAGATCATCGGGCCCAAACCCCATAGCCGCGCAAGCAATCGATGGATCTATGTAATACCGGGTATCGGAAGTGCGAATTGCCGATTTGCTTCTCAAATTCGGATTCCATGCCGGCATATCCTCAATCACAAACAAACTTTTTAAAGCATTGATGTAGGAATAAACTGTCTTGTCGCTTAATTCATCAATTTCGTTGTAGGCAATATCATCACGAATTGTGTTTACACTTGCCTGTGCGCCCTGATGACGCGCGTATGACCTCATTATTCTGCGCGTTCTCTGTTCATCTCTCTCAACATCATCTACTCGAGAAATATCGGTACGCACAATTGCCTCATAGTAATTGATGGCTTGCCGGAGTGCTGCTTCAGGCGAACTTTTACTAATGGATTTCGGCCAACCGCCTCTGCAAGTCAGGAACGCTATATCGGCAAGTTTCAAACTGTTTTCACCTCTGACAGATGGTAGCTGACTAAATATTTGCGCAAGGCTTACATCACCGGAAGACTCTCCCGACTCCCATAACGACATCGGTCTCATTTTGATCCACGAAATCCGGCCAGTACCAGTATGCTTCATTTCCTCCTTGCCGTCTTTAGGAGGAACGGCGGAGCCGGTCAATATGAACTGTCCGTCTTCGCCCTTATGGTCGACCTCAAAGCGCACCGCATCCCATATCTTAGGAGCAATTTGCCATTCATCAATAAGCCGCGGAGTAGTCCCCGCAAGGATGTAACTTATGTCGGTTTCCACCATCTGAAGATACTGACTGCGCCTAACGGGATCGTCCATATATATCACGCTTCCGGCGGCTTGTTCTGCAGTCGTTGTCTTCCCACAAGCCTTTGGTCCTTCGAGCAGAACTGCACCCATGGCCTCCAATTCTCGTTTAAGGACTTCATCAAGTATTCGTGGCCGATAACCTTTCATAGTTCATTCTAGTTAGCTGTAAAGTCAGCCATTATAAAACTTCTGAGCTAACAAAAGTCTTCAATTTCCTTATTTGACACGATTTCATTTCCTCATTTGACACGATTTCGTTTCCTTATTTGACATGATTTCGTTTCCTTATTTGACAGTCATCGCAAGGCGATGAAAAGTACACGGCCTATTATCCTTACGCAAGAATTTGGTCTGTCTACTAGAATCAGAACAATCAATTAGTTTTTACGCGAAGCGTCCTGAAAGACTTTTAGCGAGATGGACACTCCGCTTAACAAAAGTCCTATTCCGACAACAAGCGTCCATCCTGGAGCTTGTTGTTTATATATAAGTGCGTAAATGACAGAGAAGATAGTCTCAAAAACAATCATCTGACCACTTAGAGCAACCGGCAACCTAGCGCTCATCATGTTCCACAGTGCCATTCCTCCCCAGCCACAGGCAAGTCCCGCGATCAACATTACACAGATAAACACAACAGGGTCGGGACCAAAAAATGAAGCTCCATTCATCCAAGAGTCCAAATTAACGGCTGAAAAGCAAAGAACTGCTGCCGGGAAAATTGTACCACCCTGGGCGCAAGTCCAAACCACCGGTGAAACCTTAGGATGCGAAATAAGCCACTGACTATTGCGGATTGGAAACCATGTCCAAAGTGCCATCGCAGTGAAACTGCAAAGGAATCCAAGCCAATACTCTTTAGAAGAAGTCTGAGAAGAAATTTCAGAAAACTCGTCAATATTGCCAATCCACAAACCGAGGAGAATCATTAGAAGCGGAAGCCATAGACGGCGCCAAGGAACCACGACACTTGTCCTTGCGCCGGGCCGATTTGTCAAAAGAGCCACATTAAGCGGGATAAGTGCCATCAGCATTCCGGAGGTAGGAACTCCAGCCCAGCGAATGCCTTGCGTAAGAAAAATATAGTAGACGGCATTGCCGAAAAAACCGAGGCAAAATGCTTTTAACCAGTCTGACACCTTCAGCGCAGATAACTCTCGTCTATAGTGCCAACAAAGTACGAGGCTACACGCACCGTAGACGGCAAAACGTCCCATGGCGATAGTCGCCGGAGAGTAATCCGGGAGCCAAAGCGGAACAATATAAATTAGCCCCCACAGCGCACATCCGAGCACACCGAAAAGAACGCCAAGAAACATTTTTAATTATCACCTGTTTTTCACTGCTGCCGGAGATGAATTCTAATCATTATCAGGGCGACCGGGCTCGGGAAGCAACTGCCCGGAACGGTTCGACACTTTAGTGCGGTGAAGTTCGCTAGCTACCGTATCTTATAACACGCCTCAAAAAAAGATTTTTCATAGTCGCATCCGGAAACAAAAGCTGCGAGCATCTCCTTTCGTGTCGCAGGAGAAGAGTTTTCGGCCAATCGATTCAAAATCCTTCCAAATTTTTTTACTTGTTCATCATAAGCGGTGTCAGAGTAACCGGCCAGCCAGTCGGAATAAGGATTGTTTGCCGTGGCTTTTTTTATTTTCCTGTATTCCATCCCTATTCTCAAATAGACCCAAAAACATGGAAACATGACCGAGGCTGCAACCGCTAGATCTGAGAAGGCGCAATGAGCCGCTTCAAAATTAACGTAATCGAGAACTGTTTTCTCTGGTTTTGCAAGGACCGGCATCTCTTTTTGATTAATTTTTTGATAAGTCTCTCTGCTATAGGAAATTAAATCAATAGTCACAGACGAGTGATGAGAGAAGAAACGGATTTCATCTTCTGTAGAAAACCTGGAGGCCAGCAGACTCAAAGAGCGTGCGTAAGCCTTTAAATAGAAGACGTTCTGCTCCAGATAATAATTGAAGCTCACCTTTGATAAAGTTCCGTTAAAGAGTTCCTTCAGGTAAGGCTGACTCACAAGACCGTTCACATAATCTTTGAGGCTTGTCTCTGCCTCATAAGTCCATTCTTTAGGATAGGAAGCAAAAACCGACGGATACGCAACACAAGTACCTAACGCAAATACAAAAGCTCTTCTATCAATCATTTCAGTTGCTCACGAAAAAATGAATTTTACAGTGGCCAAGATTATGTGGCGAAGTCAGCTTTCGAATTCCGCTGTTACGCGAAAAAACACCTCAAAAATTTTGTCGCTGCAGGTCGGTCTAAAGGTCTTTATTATTTTCAATTCTGACAAAAATTAAAATCAAGCAAAAGTCTTAAATTTCAGTAAGTTATATGTTTTCATTTCCTTACTTGACACGATTTCGTTTCCTTATTTGACATGATTTCATTTCCTTATTTGACACGATTTCGCTTTACCGAAAACGAAATATTGCAAATGAAGAATCATTTCAAAAACAGAAAGACTGACACTAGAACTTTCCTTCAGACAGTGCCTATGTCTTTCTCCAAGTTCAATTAAGAAAGGCTGCTTCCAAAGAATTTTGGTTTACTTTTGCCATCCGAAAAATTCACATACGGTTTGCCAAGCTACCTTCTGGAGAAATTCTGCTGTTTTCGGATCGACTTTTTCGATTCCGTAATATTTGAGTCCTACCGGAGATCGATGAAACATAGTGGCAAAAGTTACGCAAGCAGCTAAATAAGTGCCTTCGGGTGAAGGATGAGTTTTATCTGTGCGATGAAGCGCGAGCGAAGGATCGGCCTTGATTGCTTCAGCAAATGCTAAACCAACAGGAATGACCATGGCATTAGCTTCATTTGCAACTTTCGTCGTCGCATCGGCAAGCTGAGGCATCATTTCCGGTTTGTCCTTACTCGCCCAAGTCATCATGATGAGAGGCTGAATTCCAAAACATCTCAAATCATAGGCATGCTGTTTTGCGAATTTTTTAAGAACTTGTTGTCTTTGAGGTTGAACAAACCCACGGCTATTGTCCTGAAGAATAACAGCGTCAAATACTTTTTCTTTCGTAAAGTCGGATTTCTTAATTTTGCCTTCATCACTATGATCTAGATAAGTTGAAGCCATTCCTGACGGCCTGACCAGCTCCCAAACATTGAACCATCCAAGACCTGCTCCTCCTATTGTCACCATTCGATCGCGCTTAACTTTAATGCCAGCCGCGTCGATTAGACCGTTAATGACGCCATTTAATCCGCCGGAATAATAAGTGTAGGAGTTACCAACCGTCATGTATGAAGAAGGAGCTTCCATGCTTGTTACCGCAGGTTTAATACTGGTTTCAAGTGCTGAAACGGAAGATGCAATTAAAAGAAAAGAAACCGATAGAACAGAGAATTGAAAAAGCTTGGTCATGTCAACTTCCTTAAGTTTAAAGAGCGAATGAGCATTTTGATGGCACTTCAGATGATTGATTGAGTGCAAGGCGGAGATCCTTTTATGAATGCTCCGCAATCGTATAGGAGCCTTCTTTCCTTTTCTGATCCATAAGCTGACTCTTTTGATAAAGCGCATAGCAACAAACGTCTGTTTTTCCAAAATGATAGCCAAAGATTCATGGTCAGCATCAGCTATTGCGGTAGCAACGGAGATAGTGGCGATGGTTACTTCAGCTTCACCTACGCGTCTTGCGACAATGTCGGCGGAGGATTCAAATTTTTCTTCACGAACAGACAAATTAGAAGACCGTGAACTCAATTTCGTTCGACAAACCTCTAGCAAATTAGAAAAAAGGAGGATCGAGGTAAGAGTGTAAAAGATACCAGACTTACTTCTAAAAAGTGTTGACCTTGCTTTTTCAAAAGGCAGGCGGGAAGAACTCCCAAAAACGCCCTTCCCGCCAACCAGTCTTCAATTCTTTATCCAAGTGCAATTAAGAAAGACTAGTTCTAAGTAATTTCGGTTTACTTCTGCCATCCGAAAAATTCACACACTGTCTGCCAAGCTACCGTCTGGAGGAATTCAGCTGTTTTCGGATCTACTTTTTCTATGCCGTAATATTTGAGTCCTACAGGAGATCGATGGAACATAGTGGCAAAAGTCACGCAAGCCTCAAGATAGGTGCCTTCCGGAGATGGATGAGTCTTATCGGCACGGTAAAGCTCAAGCGAAGGATCTGCCTTAATAGCCTCGGCAAACGCTAGACCAACAGGAATAACCATGGCGTTAGCTTCATTAGCTACTTTCGTCGTTGCATCGGCAAGCTGTGCGGTCATTTCCGGCTTATTCTTTCTGGCCCAAGTCATCATGATAAGAGGCTGAATGCCGAAACATCTCAAATCATAAGCATGCTGCTTGGCGTATTTTTCGAAGACTTCTTTTCTTTGCGGATGGATAGGACCTGTACTGTTGTCCTGAAGAATAACAGCGTCAAAAACTTTTTCTTTAGTGAAGTCAAATTTCTTAATTTTGCCGCCGTCGCTATGATCTACATAAGTTGAAGCCATTCCGGACGGTCTTACCAGCTCCCAAACGTTAAACCATCCAAGATCGGCGGCGCCGATTGTCACCATGCGGTTGCGTTTAACTTTAATGCCTGCGGCTTTGATTAATCCGTTAATGGCCCCGTTCAATCCACTGGAGTAGTAAGTATAGGAATTGCCAACCGTCATATAGGAAGTAGGCGCCTCCATGCTGGTTACCGCTGGTTTAACGCTCGTCTCAAGAGCGGAAACAGAAGAGACAATCAGAAGAAAAGATGCCGCGAGAGTAGAAAATTGAAAGAATTTGGTCATGTTCACTTCCTCAGGATTAGAGAAATAATGGACATTATGAAGCCAAGGAAGATAAATGAGTATGCTGATATGGAAAAGCCTTTTTGCACGATATGCAATCTTTTGAAATTCGAATCAGTTGTCTCGGGCTAGGGCAGACACAAAATTCCGGACACTCCCCGAAACTCATCTCTTTCTTAGCTGCATTACCAAGTTAGTTCTTTTGATGCACTTTCTACCTCATGCACAAACATTGTTTTTAAGGTCGTGTAGCTGCATTGACCGATTCCCTGGCAATAGTCTTTATAAACCTGACGGTATTCTTTTTCATGCTTCTTGGCTTCACTAGCTAAATATTTAAAACTATCAAGGTCAGCTTTTTCCATCATTCGAAGCGTAGATGCCGAGCACTGTCCGATTCCTTTGCAATACTCGTTGTAAACGTTTTTCTTAATGTAATTAATTACCTGGGTTTTCTGCTCGTCTGTTCCTGTAAAGGTCAACGGATCCAAGTATCCATCCGAAGCAGCTATTGCTGCTGACGAAGTTATTAATGCAAAGAAAATCACAAAAATCTTTTTCATTAGTTTCATCTCCCGAGAATTTCTGTATCACTAAATTTTATAACCTTTAGAAATTGGTGAAATATTAAATTGATATGTAAAAACTATTTCTCCCAATCGGGGAGCTTCTCCTACGACCGAACAATACTGACTCTGTGGTGCTAATTGTGTACTGCTTGAATAGAAAGAGGAAACTTGTCCGATAAGAAGATATTGCAATGGAGAAAAACGTGAATAATTTTTCCTTGGAAGCTGTAGATTCCGCTTTATTTCACTTTGTCAGAAGGCACCTTTTCCTCATTGCTTACGTAGTTCCCTCGAGATTAGCAGTTTTTCAAAAAGCATCTTGCTTCTAGATCCTTTTCTTGCTTCTGGCGTGTTCGGCTATCAAGCAACCGTTTCTTTTGCCCACGCTAAAAACAAATTCCTAAACCATTTATGGGCCGGATTATTGTGATGAAGATCTGACCAAATAATAGCCATCTTTGGCGCTTTGGAGTGCAGTCTATGCGGCAACGGCAATGTTGTTAACTGCGGATACAGCGTACAGGCGGTTGCTGCGCTTCCGGTTGTACAAATGAGAAACAAATCACTTTTTGTCATAGCTTGCCAAGCCATGTCGGGACGATCGGTTTTGAAAAAGATGTTCGAGTTCTTATTTCTTCCGGAGAATATCTCATCATCCGGCGATAACCAATCTTGTTTTCTTCCCGAAGAAAGCGAGACCCGTCGAAAGTCCATTAAGTCCTTTACGGTTAATTCTTTCTTTTGAGCGATTTCGTATAAAGGATGATCTTTTCTTAGTAGGATGCAACGTTTTCCAGCTTTCAGATCTGAATAATGAGCTTGCGGAGGAAGGCCGACAGCTCGCCCGATTAATAAGTCTATGTCGCCAGACATCAACACAGACAAAGGATTATCCGAAATACTTACATGTTCAATTGAACAGAGCGGAGCTTCCTTCAAAACTATTGGAAGTACGTAAGCCATCAACGAGGGAGCAAAGCCGGGCGAACATGAAAACTTAAAATGCTCTTCACAAGACGGAAGGTGAAATTCATTATTTCGAAGATTATGAGAAAGTTCGACCAAATCTTGAAGTCTCGGTTTAATCTGAAGAAAGAAAACCGTCGGCAAAAGAGCACCTTTGGAAAGAACAAACAAAGGATCTCCGAAAAATTTTCTATATTTTTCTAAGAGGCGACTTGAAGCTGACGGCGTCAAGCCAACCTTTTCTCCGCTCTTAGCGATAGCACGAGTTTCTGCAATGGAAAGAAGAAACTCAGCATGTTTGGCGTTAAAAGGATCATCTTTATTCAGCATGGCAACATTACAAAAAATGCAATTCCGGACTTGTGCTTTTTGCTATTTCCTATTGTAACGATTGTTCATAGAATCAAAACTGAACTCAATCCTTTAATCTCGGAGAATCTTATGCTTCGTCCTTCTTTTACTCTTCTTTCGGCTTCTCTTCTTTTAGCTTTTGGAACCACTTATGCGGCTCCCGCAAGCCAAACAGAACCTGGAGCAGCCCCAAAGAAAATTGAAACCATTTCCGGAGCTACTCAAAAACGAGAAGCAACGTCCGGTGCGTTTGTCTTAACTAAAACGCCTGAAGGAAAGAAATTGCTGAAAGATATGGCAGCCGACTTCCTTTATACCGGCCCGAGTAGTTTTGACGGTAAAAAGATTGGGGGCGGACGAAATATGTATGCTATTGCCACCTCTTATGCAAATCATCCGGAAAACATTACCGCCGAACTGACCACTGACTACAATCCGGAGACCGGAAAATTCCTGTTCTACGGAACCACTGCCAAAGACAGCGGGAAAATTTTGCGTGCTGCTAAATCCGGTACCGGAGTCTCGGTTGCCTGGGTTAAGCAACTTAGAGAAAATGAAATTAAGGATCACGGATATAACTATTACGACAGCTATGGCGTCCAATTTGACGGACCTGTTGAAATCATCACTTCAAAATCCATCAATACCGGCAATCCCGCCAAAGATGCAGCCGCTCTTAAACGTTTGGAAGAAATTATGAGCAAGTAGCTTACGACCATCAAGGAATGGAACTTGCTGTGGCAGTTCGATCCGAAGCTCACCCCTCAAGAACTTGCAAAGGCCAAAGAGCAAGCTATCCGTGACTTCATGTCTTACGAAGACGTTTATGTTGTTGATCCAAAGAAGATGATTATCATCGGCTACTTTTATCGGCCTTTGATGGTCAATCCTAAGAACGCATTTGTCTACGGCGACTACGGCATTGATTCTTCCAAACCCAATTTCAAGTTAGAAGAAGCTCCCGGATATCAGAAGGCATTAAGAGATACCAACTGTGCTTACACCGTCAGCAAAACCGGTCGAGCAGAATATCCATTTTTGGATGGAAAACATTCGGCAGATTCACCGGCCAACATTATCAACCGCCTCGTTGCTTACAAGAATGAACAGGTATTCGGCCAATCTCATCCGCAGCAGAATGCCAAGCCACTGCCGGCAGCTCTAGAAAAAATTGAAAAGATGTACAACGGCGGCGGCAAAATGGTGACTAAAGCTGAAGCTGAAAAGATGGCTAAAGAAGCCAACGGAAAACGTCAGTCCATTTACTGGGAAGATACTTCCAAAGCCGAAAACATGCCTGACCGCTACATGATTACTTACACCGGTGTTGACTCCAACGGCAGAAACTACATCAGCGTTCAGCCGAATTGGAATCGATATTTCATGCTGCAGCCGAATAATATGTGCGGCATTGCCACACGCCATTCTCTGTATTGGGATTAAAGTTTGAATTATCTGGGAGGCGACAATTTTCGCCTCCCTTCCGAATCATGCTCTTATCGGATGTGATTACAGTTTGTTCCTTTACAAATGATCTTGAGCCACTATGAATGCTACAGACTTCCGTGCTTTCACTGTTGCTACGACAATTTTCGCACAGGAGTCTCTACGGGTCAGAGAAATATCTTTCCTTCCATATGTCTGACACATTTACTACTTCGAATTCCGAGTAGGTATTGGAGTCGTTTCCGCGCAGGCTCATCTCCGGAAAAGCTGAATGAGACTTCCCTTCGTCAGACCAGAAGTCTGCCACCGGCTTTTTCCATCCGACAGATGACCTCATCGGGGTTGGCCTAAGCTAACTCACAGCCTCCCGCTCAACTATGGAACTTGCACGCAGTGGGTTTCGCATATGTCGTTCCTATACAATTAAACATAAAATCAAGATGATGTATGCACGGTACGAAAAAGAGTACATCCACTTATTCTTAAGTAACGTTTGCTCTTTTAGAATTCTTGCCTTAAGAAGATTGCTATGAAACTTAAAGAAGGCTGGGATGGTTGATAAATTCTGCCCCTCAGATTTTAGTGGATTTATTTTTTTTCTTTGGAAAAATAAAATCTTGCAAGGCAATTTGGCCCAAAACCAATAACACAATTGAAGCAAACAACAAATGTAAACCGCCAACCTGCAAGTGAGAAACAGGCTCATCAAGAACAAGGATACCAAGCAAAGCTGCTCCTACAGGTTCAGCAAGTCCTAACGTTGAGCCAATTACGCTTCCCGTGTACTTTAATCCGGTCATGAAAAGGCTGAACGCTAATCCAACTGAAATTATTCCTATACCTAGAACTACAAGAAAACCTTCTTTAGAAAAGACCCATCCAAATGGATAAATAAATAAGACTGGCAACATAACTAACGAAGAAATCCCCATAACAATCATCATGGTTGTTTCTGCAGGTAAATATTCCAGCACCTTAGGTGTGAAGACTAACAGCACTCCGTAAACAAAGCCAGCAGCAATGGGAAGCACAGAATATATAAGTGAAGTTCCACCTGTAAAAGACTCGGCATTCATATGGACGATACCGGCGATGGCCAAAAAGGTTGCTATATACCATCGAATGGGAGGATCATTTCCATACAAAATCTTTTCTATAGTGGCTGTCCACAATGGCGTCACTCCGATAGCAACTACTGCAGTAGTAGAGACTCCCACGGCTTTGACGGAAAAGAAAAATAAAGGAGAGTAACTGACAATGCAAAGAACACAAAGAAGGATATATTTCCATGGAAGAGTTTTCCAATTTTGAGGCAATTTTCCGGTAAAGAAGCACCAGAGGAATAGACACAAACATCCTACGGACAGTCTCGCCTCACTGATAATCCAAGGAGATGCTTCTTCAGGAGCAATAGATTGAAATACACCGGTAGTACTAAAACAAAAAGCTCCGAGAATCAAAAGAATTGCTGCTTTAAACCTGCTCATTTGAAGCCTCCTTTTTTGCCTAAAGCTTCGGTGATTGTCAAACAAGTTTCCCGGTATATTGCAAAATTTACATTAATACTATGAAAGGCTCTGCACCTTCGCCCCCAAAGGATACATCGTCACAGGACCCGGGAGTTATTTCTAACTCATTCTAAAAAGTCTCTGCGTCAAGGATATTCTCTTAAGCTCAAAATATGCCAATTACTCAAAGAAAAGCAGACAGAGAAACTATTTCAAGGACGGACAAGCCGTCTCCATTTTGGCTTGTTTCCGAATGAGAATCTCAAAATACTTCTTTTACAGGCAAGAGGCTAACCGGCGCGAATACGTGAGCGTATATATGCTCGCAGAACTAATGCGTTCGTTAATTTTCTTTCTAAAGTAACGAACGCATTTTTTGCTTAATTAGGAAGTACCAGTTTATTTAGCCGCTTCTTGACCAGCTATCCTCCCGTATACCAGTGCATCGGGAACGGCATTTCCACCCACGCGGTTAGCTCCGTGAATTCCTCCCGTTACTTCACCGGCGGCATAAAGACCAGGTATGACTTTGCCGTGAACATCCAGCACCTGAGCCTTCGGATTAATTAAAACGCCGCCCATGGTGTGGTGCACTGACGGAGCCATTATGGTTGCGTAATAAGGAGCATGCCCATCAAGGCGAACTTCCGGATCGCAGCTCGGTCTACCGAAAGGATCTCCTTTCAAGGTCTTGCAGAACTCATTCCATTCTTTGACAGTTTGCTTGAGGTTTTCGGCATTTATACCGGCTTTTTGTGCTAATTCATCCCAAGTCTGGCCAACAAAAGCCTTCTTTTGTTTAACAAGATCTTCAAGCTTAACGCCGTATTTATTACGGCCGTTCTTATCAATTTGACTGGCTTCGCTTGTTCCGATAATGAAGAACTGTTTGTCTCGCTGTTTTAAAGCAGCTTTTGAAATAGTATCTCTTCGGCCGGTTTCATTTACAAATCTCTTACCGTCTTTATTTACAAACACGCTGGTGCTGATATTAACTTTACTGTTCGAAGAACCTGTATAGGCATCAGTAGTAGGAAGCAGCTGAATATTTCCCATTTGGACAAGTTTTGCTCCGGCTTTTTCGGCCATTACTATTCCGTCGCCCTGGATAGAAGGAACATTAGTTGTATTTACATTGTCTCCTAACTTCTTATCCCAGATGGTGTCGTAATGGACTCTCATCTTCACATTGGCACCAAAGCCTCCGGAAGCCAAAATAACACCCTTTGTGGCAGTCAAGATATACTTTTGTCCGTTTGAATTCAGACATTCCACACCGACCACTCTACCATCCTTAATAATAAGGTCCTGTGCCTTTGTATTTAGAAGGATCTTAACCGGAAGCTTTCTTTTTTCGATTTCGTTTAAGAAGGTATCAATAAAACCAACACCAGAAGCATAGTTAGCAGACCTATTTGCTCTCGGCCACAAAGAACCCATCACTTGTTCTGAGTTTTTACGCCAAACAAACCCCATTTTCTCTAAGTCTTTTTCCAGAACAGGAGCCTGCTTGGTTAAGTTATATACCAGTTCTAGATCGCCTTGATAATCTCCGCCCTTCCATGTCTGCAAAGCATGGAACTCGGGAGAATCAAATAGTTTTTTGCCATTGTTTGCGTCATAGTCCCGCAACTGTGCTTTGACGGTATCAATCAACTGTGCATGCAGAGCGTTCTTAGGCTTTTCGCTGAGTATTGTTTCAACGATCTTTCTCCGAGGAGCAGTCATCTCGAATTTCGCGCTTCTTTGGAGATCGGCGGCATTGAAATTACCGCCGGCTACAGATGTATTACCACCGGCATAATGGGATTTTTCAACAACTATGACTGAAGCTCCTTTTTCAGCAGCCGAGACGGCAGCCGATAACCCGGCTCCACCGGCACCTACAATAACTACTTGAGCCGTTTCTTTCACAGTACCGGTCAATTTCGCAGGCAACGGAACCTTTTTATTGAAATCCGCGGGATTAAGCTCTGCCTTTACCAAGGCTTTTTTAACAGCGTTTTTAATCGCAAAGCTCGTCAACGTTGCTCCGCTGATGTTGTTCACATTCAACGATTGATTCTTGACAATTTCTTTGGGAATCTCATCCTTCGGAAGATCAGCGACCGGATGAGTTTCACTCCAGTCAAGAACTTTCACATCGGCAATCTTATTATCCTTCACGGTGACTTCTACATTTACTTCACCATTTCTTCCCATCTCAGAGGCAACAAAAGTTCCGTCTTTGGCTAATGCGGATTCAGCGGAGAAAAAGCAAAGAGGAATAGAACTAAGAAGGCAGATAGATGTTAACTTTTTGGTCATAGACTTCTCCTTGAAATGCGGGGCACCCCGCTTTTACCGTTTCTATTAGACCGCAAGTCGGTACTAGAGTACCTGTTATTTTTTCTTTTCGATTACCTGCAACACCGTTTTTAGTTCATCCATATTGCGAACATTCAACTTTTTATAAAGATTTGCTCGGTAATTTTCTATCGTCCTCTCAGAGAGTCCTTTTCTTTCCGCGATGATTTTGTTGGTAAGACCTTTTTCTATCAAGGTCAGTACTTGTTTTTCTCTTTCTGTCAGCTTCTCGTACTGCTTCTGCAGTTGGGCTTTGGAGAGCATACCTGCTCTGCGACGCTCGTCCTCCTTAACCGCTTCTTTTACCGCATCAAGAAAAATCTCCGGACGGAGAGGCTTCTCCAGAAAATGGAAAGCCCCCTTTCTGAGAACATTTACTGCCATAGGAAGGTCTCCGTGACCGGAAAAGAAAATCACGGGCAGCCGTATTTCCCTTTTCAACAGTTCATCGAAAAGTTCTATGCCGTTTACCTCCGGCATTTTGACATCGAGAACGATACAACCAGGAGTTTCCTCTTTAAAATTTTTTAGAAAATCCTGTGCACTGCTATAGCACCGGCAATCAAGTCCTTCGGACTCAAGAAAATAACAAATCGACGTTAGCATGGAGGGATCGTCGTCAATTAAATGAACTACTTTCTTATCCATTTTTACCCCCGTACGGCAAAGTAACCGTAACCCGCAAGCCTTCTTCTTCCGGTACTTTGAAATCTATTTTTCCACCCATATTTTCAACAAGACCAATGGCGATTGGAAGCCCAAAGCCGAACCCTTGCTTTTTAGAGCTGAAAAGCTTACTGGATTGCAAAAGGTCCAAATCGACGGGAGCACCGTTGTTCAAAATATCAACTATGACACGGTTCTCTCTAAACTCGATTTTTATTTTGAGCTTAGGATTGCTTATCGTAGAAATGTACTCACAGGCATTCCTGAGAATATTGGAAAAAACCAAATCAAAACACATCCTATCGGCAAGAAGTTCTCTCGGCTCTCCCTCCACTTCGATGCCGGCCGCCTTCTTTTGCAATCCGGAGGTAACGAGTGCCTCGTCCAATAGCCTTTCTATCTCATTTTTTATGTCGATTTTTTGGAGAGTCTGTCCTTCGCTCGCTAATTTTCGAATTTTCTGGATCGTTTTATCCGCTTTCTGCGCTTCATCAATGATTTTCTCCGTTATCGAAATGAAGTGAGATACATTGGGCTTGTCATTCTTTTTTAAGTTGCTTTCCATTCCTTTCGCAAAAAATTGGATTGCCCCCAGAGGCTGCCGTATTTCATGGGCGACCGTACTGGATAAAAGCCCGACAATTCCTACTTTCTGCATCTTGTTGTACTTAGCCTCAATCAAGCGGGTTTGCTTATGAGCAAAATTCAACTGCTCCGTTCTTTTTCTCACGAGGTGACGAACTCTCAAGTGATGGAATAAGCCAATCATTATCAAGAGTAAAAAGACAAGTATTTCGGTTTGGTAGTGTCTCAGAAACGTTTGAACGAGCTCCTTCTTTTTAACTTCGAACGGTCCGATTTCCAGGTCTTTTAAAAGCTGGTCCAACTGAGTAAAGTCCGTTGAAAGGCCCCAATACAAACCGTTTTTATCGCTAGGTTCGACAGAAAGGATACTTTTAACCACTCTTCTTGCTATTTCAGGAGAAGCAGAAGGAGTCGTGGCGATCGTCCAATTCGGAAACAGTTCGGAAGTATGCTGACAGACCAAATTCGAATCTTTCTTAGGGTCGATTACGCGGATTAAGTTTTTATCTAATTTGTTTCTTTCAGCATATTCTTCCCAATAGCAAGTTCTAAGAATTCCTCCGTCGATTTCTCCGTTCAGAACCTTCTGGACTATTTTTTCTACGTCATGTCCGATGAAGATCGTCTCTCCGAAAAACTTGTTTGGGTTAAAACCTTTTTTGAAGATTTCATGAAGCACCATCAGATGGCCTGAAAAGCCATAACGCATATTTGCGGCGATAGTTTTTCCTTTGAGGTCCTCCAAATGAATCAGGTCAGAACGCGCAGATCTCACAATTAAGGCAGAACCTTCGCTTTTATTGGGATCTGAGAGCTTCTCACTTACAATTGTTCCGACACTTCTAGCTCCTGAATCGGCGAGCCTGCGGAAAGTGCCAGATGAGGAAATGAAAACGTCAGCTTCGCCGTTTCTTACCGCTTTTTCGAGCTTAGGAAGCGGATAAACCGTGACTTTTACATTTGCCTGACCAAACTCTTTTTTAAGAGCGTCTACCGTAAGAGAGATCAGCGGCTGGTTCGTACTTGGTTCGGCAAGCGTAGACACCGCAAGTCTAATCTGCGGCTGCTCCTCTGACTTCTTCTGCGACAACGCAGGCAAGCTCACCAGTGAAAGTGAAAGTGATAGAGCAAAAACAATGAGAACGGGACTTTTCATAAATTGTGTCGGTACTCTAGTACCAAAACATTGTTTAATAGGGATAAGGAAAGCAAAAAAAGGAAAATCCCATGAAGTCCAAACTGCTTTTAACTCTTATTCTAATCTATGTGTCAATTTGTAATTACGCTCAACCCTCTTTTGCCTCTTCGTTTTTAGCTGATCGGCATCAAAGCAGAAATGTTTCCTGCCAAAAGTGTCATGGTCAAGAGAACAGCACCGCAGAAAAAAACTTAGGAATGAATTGCCAGAAATGCCATGGCAGTTACCAGATGATGGTTGATAAAACACAGAAAAAGTTTCCTGAAGTCAATCCTCATGATCAGCACGATGGAGATCTCAGCTGTGTTGTGTGCCATAAAGGTCATAAGAAAGGCGTGAACTATTGTGAAGAATGTCACGGAACCTTTGTCTTTGAAGTTCCATAAATCAAACTTTATCCAAGGAGAGCAGATATGTCGATTTCCAGAAGAAAATTTTTAGTATCCTCCACCGCCGGTCTTGGTCTCATTGGCGCTCAAACCGCTTCCGCAGCGCCTGCTCCGGCTCCGGCAAAATGGGACAAAACTTATGACGTTGTTGTAGTCGGGCTAGGCGGCGCCGGCGCATCTGCAGCAATTGAAGCATTTGATAACGGTGCGAAAGTCCTCATCTTAGAAAAGCAGGCAAAGAACCACCTCTACAACAACACCAGAATGTCAGGAGGCGGCTTCCATTGCCCGGACAAAGACGGTGATCCGGTTGCTTTGAAAGAGTATGCGAAAGCGATGTTTTCCGGGGAGAATATTCCTTGGAAGGGAGAAGGAGAGCAAGAAGAGGTCTCCGAAGGATTGGCGCAGGGATGGGCTAAGTATTCTCCTTTGAATGCAGAATTTTTGAAGATGTGCGACCCGGAATTTCATCCTTTGCCCAGAAAAGCCAACGGCGCAGCATTTAAGAATTTCCCGGGAGCCATGGAAAGCCATTACAGAGCCTATTCCTCCAGCTACAGCGATAAAGTAAACCGCTATAACGCGAAAGACAAACCTAAAGCCGAAAAATCCAGAGGAGAAGCTTTTTGGAACGCCCTTTATAACGGTGTGCTGACCCGAAACATCGATGTTCTTTATGAAAGCCCAGCAGAACGTCTTTTAACTAATAATGACGGTGAAGTTATCGGCATCATAGCTAAAGTTAACGGTGCTCCATGCGCCATCAAAGCCAACAAGGCCGTTATTCTTTGCAGCGGCGGTTTTGAATACAACAAAGCCATGAGAAAGGCATTCTTAGAAGGCCCGGGTGAGACAGGATGGGCGTTTTACGGTTCTCCGGATAATACCGGCGACGGCATTATCATGGGCTTGGCAGTCGGTGCCGCCCTTCAAAAAGTAGGCAAAGCAGCCGCCCGCATGATTATGTCCGTTCCTATCAAACATCACGGTCTGAACATGGGACTTGATACGCCGGTTGTCGGTTCTAAGAATTCTATTCTCGTCGATAACTACGGCAATCGATTCTGTTCCGAAACAAAGGTCATTGAAGATCCGAGCCGCTACATGTTCTATAAGGAAGCCGTCCATATGAACATTGACGATCTTACTTATCCACGCCTTCCCGCTTGGTTCATTTGCGACGACCAATTGCTCAGCAAGCGTACATTGACCGACCTCGGGCACTCTACAGCAGGCTTTGGATTCGTGCCATGGACAAAGGACAACCAAGACGCCATTAAAAGAGGCTGGATCCTAGAAGCAAATTCTCCTGAAGAGTTAGCCGCAAAAATTAAAGCCCAGCCTTCAAACAAAGACCGTATGGTAACGGAGAATTTCGTTAAGACCATTGAAAAATTCAACGCTGCCTGTGCAAAAGGAGTTGACGAAGAGTTCCAGCGCAGAGCCAATACTTTAGGGCCAATAAACACCGGCAAATACTATGCAGTTCCGCTAGTCGCCGGAGGTCCTAATACCAAAGGAGGTCTTGCTGCTAATGGAGAAAGAGAAGTTTTAGATTGGTTTGGGAATCCGATTCCAAGGTTATATGCAGCCGGTGAAATTGCTTCCGCTCTAAAGTTTGTGTACCAAGGCGGCGGAAACCTAACGGAATGCATTGTTTACGGCCGAATTGCCGGAAAAAATGCTGCCAATTTGAAGAATTGGGGTTAAACAACAAAGCGGAAGGCTGGAAGAAGTAATCCAACCTGCGGTCTCGGAACTTCAAAAGACAAAACTCGAGGCTCATATAAAAATAGGGTTTTGTCTTTTTTATGAAGTTCCGGGACTAGCGGTCTTCTGAGCTCTAGGGAGTGTCCGGAATTTTGTGTCTGCACTAATTTCATAGCGTAGTTTATTTTCCCGGGGAGGCCGTTGATTGCGTTGTTTATTGGAGAGGGAAAAGTAAAATGAGGCTTCCGTATTTTCCCTCCATCGGACTGTTTCTGTATCTTTTTAAGTTCGGTTTATTTACTTTTCAATTTCTTTAAGTTAGCATACTAGTAACAACATCCCGCAAGCCTAGCTCTTCAGTTCGTCTGAGGATGATGCTCACTCCGCGGGATTTCTTTTTCCTACCCCCTAAGATGAAGTCTGAGCCAGATAAGAAATTTAATAAGCCTCGCACAACATTTGCTGAGCAAGTTGACAAACTCGGGGAAAGAGGTCTCACCGTTTTAGATAAACTAAAGCGGAAAAACAACTAGAGACGATTGAATACTCCGAATAAGCTCCTATTTCTTTTTCTGGAAGAAGAGAGGGCATTTTTTAGCCCTGTATTTCAAAGCCTCTAAAGCTATAGAACACACTTTAGAGGCTTAAGTCTTTTAGAACTCCTCTTAAAATTACTTCAAAGAAGCAGCGGCATTTTCACCGGCAATCTTTCCGTATGTCAAACCAATAATCGCGGCAAAACCAACCTCGTTAGCATAAGCTTCATGTCCGGATGCGGCTCCAGCGGCATACAACCCAGGAATAACCTTTCCTTTTTGATCCAATACTTCTGCCTTTGTATTAGTCTTAAGTCCTCCATAAGTTGACTGCATGGAAGGAGTAACCAATGCAGCATAGTATGGCGGCTTAATCATTGGATATTGGATCTTTCTGTTGAATTCTTTATCGTTCTTAAGGCCAGCCTTGCAATCTGCTATATATTTATCGACTGTAGAGATGAACTGTTCCTGATTGACATCGAGTTTCTTTGCCAATTCAGGGATGGTATCGGCTTTTACAAAATAGCCTGCTTCCGCATAGTTTCTCATCAACTTCAAATTATCCATTGCAGTTTGATCTACAACAGCATATGCAATATGCTCCGGCTGCTTCATCATAGCTTTACTCTTGAAGTTGATGGATGCATGATTCTCATCGACAAATCTTTTCCCGTCCTTGTTAACCAATATGGTGTAAGGAGTGATAGCCGTAAGGGAAACACCGTCCTTAGCAGTAAGCGGATGACAAAGGTAATTCACCTTGATTTGTTCCATTGATGCGGTCGCTGCTCCTAACTTCTGAGCCATTTTGACTCCGTCGCCGGTCAATGAAGCGGCACCAGTTGTTGGACGGTTCATCCACTCCGGAGCATAACGCTTCAATAATTCGGGGCTGGCTGAGAAGCCACCGGTAGCAACAATGACAGCCTTGGCTAGAACTTTATAGTCACCGTCGGGTGTAGAGACCTTAACGCCTGATGCCCTGCCGTTATCAGACAAAATTTCCACTACTTTGCTGTTAAGGCGATAAGGAATATTGTCCTTCTTAACCTCCTTACTAAGTGCCTTGATGATATGAGGCCCAGGAGCACTGCCGTCTTTTATGATATGAAAATATTTATCTTCTTGGAATCTTCCAAACGGCACACCAAGATCCATCAACCAGTCGATAACTTCTCCACCTCTCCGGGCGTAAGTTTCAACATTTTCCTTATTAATAGGAACGTTTTTATCCTTAGCCTGCTTCATCAGCAAATCTACATAGTCTTGTGTAGTTTTGCCTTGAATTCCTTTTTCTTTAATTAATTTCGTGCCACCGGCTGTGATCCCGGTAGAAATATTCATAGAATCGCCGGCGCCGAGCATTCCTTGTTTTTCCAAAACCAGGACCTTGGCACCTCCTTCATGCGCAGCTATCGCCGATGTCAGCCCAGCAATGCCCGAACCAATTACGACAACATCCACTTTTTCGTCTTTTGGTTTTTGGGAGATCTTGACCACTGCAGGAGCAACTAAAAGTGGAGTGATGTCCTTAGAAGCTTTACTCAACGCATCTTTACAGGCATTGATTAAACCTTGGCTGCTGAAAGTTGCTCCAGAAATGTTATCCACCTTAAGGGTTTGGTTAGATACTATTTCATTTGGAATTTTTTCCATCGGAGCATCTGACAAGCCGGCAGACTCTTTATGACTTATGACTTTGACGGCTGAAATTTTATGATTGTCTACCGTTACTTGTACTTTAATCGGACCATTTCTTCCAGTGGCTACCCCTTCATAGGTTCCGGGGTTAAAGGCAACTTCCGATGCGGAAGCAAAGCCAAACGAGGCGGCGCATACGCACAGTGCCAGCATTTTAGGATGAATTTTTAACATGGCAGTCTCCTTGTTAATACGACTTGAGATATTCATAATTTAAGAAATTCAGTACTTAAGTAGCAAAACTCTTAGACTTTGTTATAAAGAAGAGGTGTGCATGTTAAGAATCGTCATCTTTTTGTTGGCTACCTTCTGTTTTTCATTGACTTGGGCAAATGAAAAGGTTGTTCTTGCCGTCAGCCTGGATCCGCCTCAGGACAACAACGTCAAAATAATTGAACCAACAATTCAAGCACTGAAGAATACTTTCGGCAAAGATAATTTAGAGATTCTCAGACTTCCGCTTCCTGCCTTAGAAGAATGCCTTGAAAGTGGTAAAGCTGACCTTTTTCTCTCTACTTCCGGCCTTTCTAGAAGAATGACTCAGAAAGGTGCTAAAGAATTGACCACAATGGTGTCAGATCGCCTTCCCGATCCCAATAAAGCATATGGCACGTTGTTTATTACGCGGGCCGACAGCCCTATCCGCACCGTTGAAGATATGAGAAACAAATCAGTAGCGATCAACTTAAAAGGAGGATTCTACGGACATCAAATTGGTTTAGGAGAACTGGCAGAAAGAGGCTACGATCCACATCATTTCTTTGGCAGAACGGAGTTCGTCGGGCGAGATCTAAGAAATGTAGTAAAGGCCGTAATTTCCGGGAAAACCGATATTGGTCTTCTTTCGACATGCTTTTTAGAAGATACTTATCCGAAGGGAGATAAGGTCTGGCAACAAATTAAGCCAATAGGATTAAAACCAGAGTCGACCGTCTGCATGTCTTCTACAAAGCTGTATCCCAACTGGTCATTTTCATCCATGCCCGGTGCATCCCCGGAAGTAGCCAAAAAAGCGATACTCGCACTTTTAACGATGCCAAGAGTCCCCGGCGGATACAGCTGGAGCATAGGCACAGACTCCACAAGATCCGATGAATTATTTAAGTCACTTCAACTAGGCCCTTTCGGCTTCTTAAACGAATGGTTTTCTCAAGAGCTTTGGAACCATTATTCCTCTTGGATCGCTTTGGTGCTTCTTCTCCTTATCTTGTTTGCCGGGACTTCTTTTGTTTTAAGCAAACTTGTGAAAAGAAGAACCAAGTCCCTCAGCGACTCTCTCGAAAAACAGAAAATGCTTCAACGGAAGGCTCAGAAAGCCCTGGAGAGGGCTGCGTCACTCGAAAAACTAGGAATTGTGGAACAAATGAGCTCAATTCTTGCCCACGAACTTCGTCAGCCGTTCACAACCATCAAAGCATTTATATTCGGTGCTCAAAGAAAAGCTCAAAAAAATGCTTTATCGAACGAACAGTTTCTGGAAATTCTTCAAAAGATACAAAAACAGACTGACAAACTTGAAGGCATTGTGGACCATGTGCGCTCCTACGCAAAGCGTAAACAACCCGAGCTGAAGATCTTTGATTTGGGAGAAGCTGCTCATGCCGCCATAGAAAATTTTGAGGACTGCGGAAATTTCCATGGAGCAATAAAAAAAGAAATCCAGCGTGGGCTTAAAGTCAACGGCTCGGCCTTAGAAATAGAATTACTTCTCAACAATCTTCTAAAAAATGCTGCCGAATCAATCACAACAACAAGCGCAAGCCATCCAAAAATTGATATAAAGCTCGAACAAATTGGTGATAATGCGGTTCTTTCCGTATCAGATAACGGAAATTTTTATCCTAAGCAAGCTGATGAAAGCACCCTTCTCTCCAGTTCGAAGGAAGAAGGTCTTGGACTTGGTCTGCTAATAGTGAAGTCAATCGCAAGAAAACACGGCGGAACATTTAAACTCGAGGCTCGAAAAGCCGGCAATGGAGCAATCGCAGCCCTTTCTCTCCCACTAAGTCATGAAAACGCACAAAACTGAAAAACCTACCGTCAGAATTATCGACGACGATCTGGATCTCCTAGAAGGATTAGCCTACATGCTAGAAGAAGAAGGCTGGCTGGTTAAAACTTATCCAAATGCCGACTCATTTCTAACCCTAGATGACCCGGAAGTTCCCGGATGTCTTATCCTTGACTACCTAATGCCAAAAGTAAATGGAGTCGAACTTCAGAAACAATTAAAAGACAAAGGATTTTCTCAGCCCGTAATATTTCTAACTGCCCACGCAGACTTGGACATGGCCATTTCTGTCTTTACCAAAGGAGCCTTTCACTTATTGAAGAAACCGGTTGATCCTCTCACGCTTCTTCAAACCATAGAAGAAGCCACCGCAAAAGATAAAATGCTAGAAGCGAGAACCGTTATTCCAACTTCGATAATAGATGGAGCTTATTGTCTCAAAGAGAAAGACAAGTTATCGAGTTAGCCATGCAAGGATTAATGAATTATCAGATTGCTGAAAGGTTAAATCTAAGCGAAAGAACAATCGAAAGCCACAGATTCAACGCCTATAAAAAGTTGGGTATTTCTGCCATAGAAGATATTAAGCGACTAAGAAATGATTGAAATACTCTTCCACCAAGGTTCCAATGGCGGACGTGCAGAAGAGAGCCAACCAAAGGACAAACTAAGTTGGATAAAGGGACTTTTATCTATTCTCCAAATCCTGAGGTAGAAAAGAATATGACTTGAGTACCAATTCTTTCAGAACAAACAGGACCGGACGATTACTGAGAGGAAAAGCCCAATCGAAAAGATATTCGACCATTGCGACAAAATGATCACTAAGGGCAAAGCTAAAAGAATTAACAAAAGAAGCTAAGCAAGCCTAAACCATTTACCGGGAAGATACTTCCAAACATAAAACATCCTAACCGGTAAAAGATTACTTAAGCCAGCTTTGGCTTCAGCGGCAAAAACCATGTCAACGTTGGCCGAATTAGAATCGGAATTTCGTGCTCCAGCTGAATAATATGTACAGCCTTGCCAAACGTTATTCAATCTATTGTAAGCCGGTGACACGAAAGAAAAAATGCCTAAACTGTCCTGCAGAAAACGTCTAATCAGCCTCTTCGGGCCGATTAGACAAATGAAAAAATGGGACTTATTGAATCTATATCTGCTAAGAGTACTCGATTCAACCCACTGATTTGAAAAGAAGAATGCTAGTTCTCTGATGAACCTCTATTTACTTTTTTCTGAGAAAAGCAAATCAGCCATTTCCTCAAAAAATGCCAGACTTTTTTGACCTCGGGCTTCATTAGCATTGTAGATATCTAAAGCAAATGAATTAATCAAGCATATCAGCGGCGAAAGACCGTCTGTGAACCTGTGATAAGTGATAGGGACTATCAACGAAACATCGGCACATTTTAATAACGGCGAGAATTCACTATGAGTTACTAAAATGATTTTGCATTGCTGTTTTTCCAAAAGCGTCAAAAGATCTAAAGAGAGCCTCGGATATCTGGGCATACCAAAAAACAATGCCACATCTTTTTCTCCAAGTGTTTGGAGGCGCCCTACCGCATCCAAAGAGCTTAAGCTCATATACTCTACATTCGGCCTAATCTTGCCTAGGGAATAAACACCGTATAAAGCGACTGGTTCGCTTGCTTGCTGCCCGACGATAATAATCTTTCTTGCATTTAAAAGAAAAGCCAACGCCTGCGTATAATCTTTTTTACCTATCGACTTAACGGCCTTAGCAAGCTGTTCTGCCTCTTTATTAAAAACTAAATCTAAGGTGTCTTCTTCGACGGGACCTTGGTTTACTCGGTCCACAGCAGTCAACTCAGACTGTAAGACTTCCTGAAAAACACTCTGAAAATCTGAGTATCCCTTGAATCCCAATGAAACACAGAAACGGTTAATCGTTGTATTGCTAACACCGGTCTTCAAAGATAACTCTGTAGTAGTCATAAAAGCCACGGCTTTGTAATTCTCAAGAATGTACGAAGCTAGCTTCTTTTGCTGGCTGGAATATGACTTCAGATTTTCACGGATATTTTCGAGCAAAACCATAAAACACTTGCAAAATTCAAATCAATGGAGGAAAATTTTCATTGTTTCTTATTTATGAAAAATATTTTCCATTATCTCAAGGAGGAGACATGTCAGAAATGTTCTTCATGCAGGTTATTGTAGTCGCAATTGCTATCGTAATCGGTGCAAAACTTGGCGGAGCCGGATTAGGAATGGCCGGCGGCGCTGGCTTGTTTGTTTTAACTTTTGTGTTTGGACTGAAACCTGCTGCGCCCCCGATTGATGTCATGCTGATCATCACCGCAGTCGTGACTGCTGCCGCAACGCTTCAAGCCGGCGGCGGATTGGATCTTTTAGTCAATTTGGCTGAGAAGCTTTTAAGAAAGCATCCAAAACACATCACCTTTCTAGCGCCTATTGTTACTTATCTCAGCACTATCTTCTGCGGAACAGGCTATGTCAGTCTTTGTCTGTATCCTGTTATCGCCGAAGTTGCAACAGAAGCTGGCATTCGTCCTGAAAGACCCATGTCCATTGCTTTAGTAGCCAATCAACAAGCGATCACCGCAAGTCCTCTTTCGGCAGCCGTTGCCGCCATGCTTGTTGTAATGGCCCCATTCGGAATAACGTTAGGAACTATCCTCGCCGTAACTTTACCCGCCACTATCATCGGGTGCTTTATCGGAGCATTGTCTGTTTACAACAAAGGTAAAGAACTTTTAGACGATCCTGAATATCAGAAGAAAGTTGCCAACGGCGAAATTCAGAAAATTGAACCCGGGAAATTCACCGAAAGAAAAGTCACGAAGAGCGCTAAATTATCCGTCATCATTTTCTGTTTCTTCATCGCTGCTATTGTTCTTTTCGGTTCCTTCAGAGACCTTTCTCCTTCTTGGATGATTGACGGCAAAAAAGTCTCTCTCAGTATTCCGGAAATTCTTGAAATCCTTATGCTCTTGGCTTCCTGCATTATGGTTTTATGCTGCAAAATTTCACCGGCAAATGTGATCAAGAATTCCGTATTCCAATCCGGCATGATGGGCGTGGTCTCAGTTTTCGGTATTGCCTGGATGATGGATACTTTCTTTACTGCCAACAGACAGTTGTTTATTGATGCCCTTTCCGGAGTTGTTGCTCAGTACCCGTTCTTATTTGCGGCTGTGCTTTTCTTCTTCTCTTCAATTTACTTCAGTCACGGTGCAACAGTTCGCGCCATTATGCCTCTTGGCTTAACACTCGGAATTTCTCCGAACAACCTTGTAGCCATGCTGACAGCAACCAGCGGCTACTTCTTTATTCCAACCGGAGGATTAACTATTGCTTGTGTTGCTTTTGACCGCACAGGAACTACCAAGATCGGAAACTACATCCTTAATCACAGCTTTATGCGTCCTGGCCTCATCACATTGGTGACTTCTTTAATTATTGCCTTCGGCATGATCCAGATCGTTATGTAATCGGAGAAAAACAAATGCGACAAGATTCAGACTTAATTGGTTCGATGGAAATCTCAGATGATCTCTATTACGGGATTCATACGATGAGAGCCCTACCGGTAGGTGATGTTAGCTCCGTCAAACTTAATCACTATCCGGAGATCATCAAAACAATGGCCAAAATAAAGAAGGCCTGTGCAAAAGCTAACGAGCAAATCCATGCTCTAGATGCCAAAGCAGCTGCCGCCATTGTTCAAGCCGCTGAAGAAATGGAACAGGGGAAATTTAATGACCAAATGTTTGTGGATATGTACAACGGGGGCGGAGCCATTGCCATTAACATGGTAGTCAATGAAATTATTGCCAACCGAGCCAATGAGATTCTCACAGGTCATAAAGGCTACGACAAAGTACATCCCAATACGCACGTCAATATGTGTCAATCTACGAATGACGTCGTGCCTAGCGCCATGAAGATCGTATCCTATGAGGCCGCAAAGGGATTAATCAGTGCCGTCAAAGAACTTGAAAAGGCTTTGGAAAAGAAGGCAGCGGAATTTAGGGGAAAGATTAAGCTCGGACGCACTTGCTTGAATGATGCATTGCCCATGACTTTTGAGCAAGAATTTTCAGGTTATCAGAAAGGAATTGAAAGACAGAGAGTACGCTTGGAAAAAGCCTTGGAAGACTGGCTCAGTCTTACTCTTGGGGGCACCGCTATAGGAACAGGTGTAGGCACAATGCCAGGCTACACAGAAAAACTCTACGAGATCCTAAAGCAAGATGTGAATCCCCTTATTCGCCAGGAACCCAATCTGTTTGACGGCATGCAAAACGCAGATTCCTATTTGTATCTTTCGGGCATTGTGAAATGTCTTGCAGTGGTTCTCAGTAAAATCTGCTACGACCTTAAACTCATGGGTTCCGGTCCTTTTGCCGGTTTTGGTGAACTCATACTACCGACTGTCCAGGCAGGATCTTCCATCATGCCGGGAAAAGTTAATCCGGCAGTTCCTGAGTTAATGGTTCAGATTGCTCAACAGGTTTGCGGCAACGACACTACTGTCACAATGGCTGTGGAAAAAGGCGAATTGGAACTGAATATCGCTGATCAAATTCTTCTTAAGACGCTTCTTGATTCCATTAATCTTTTGCGCCGAGGCATTCCCATCCTCATTCACCATTGCATTAACGGGCTTAAGGTTAATGAAGAAAAAACGAAGCAAGACGCAGAAAGGTCTACAGCACTGGTCACGTCATACAGTATGCTTCATGGCTACAAACAGGCATTGAAGCTTGCATTGGAGTCAATTGAGAAAAATCAAACAGTAAAAGAAACAGCTATTAAAAGCGGGCGACTCACAGAAGAAGAAGCCGAAAAATTATTTGATCCTCTTCTTCTCACTGACGTCAATTTGCTGCATGATTTAATACAAAAGTTCAAGAATCAGAGAGATATTTAACTCAACTTCTAAGCTTGTTTTCAAACTAGCGTAAAGCTTAATCCTCTCATGTCTAATCCTGTGGCCTGAGAGGATTTTTTTACTCTTCGTGGGTTGCCATCCTCCACAGTTCTCTGGTCACGATCATAGAACTCTCTCGTATTACTTGTGTAATTCGAAAAACTCAAGAGTACTAAGACAAGTTAGTACTTAAGGGGAAAGAATAAGAGAAAATACCACCGTTCTCCTCTATTAAACGCAAGTTATATTGGCACTAAAAACCAGTAGAAATCCTGATGTAAGAACCAACCAGTCACGTGTTTCTGTTGGCAACAACTACAAAAATAAGGAACAGAAAAGAACTAATTTTCAAATAGTTAGCTGTTTCGGCCCAACATTCTTAAGCCATTTAATCGTCCGAATGCTTTGTCAAAAAGTTTTTTGTCGACAAATCAGCCACGCCCCCAAGGTTGCCTTCTAAATATTCTTTTCTTATGTCTGTATCGTACCTAAGCGAGGCCAGCCCTTTAACGTTAAGTTTTGAATTAGCCAAGCTGTAGCCGAAAGTTTCACCTAATTTATTTTTTGTCACCAAAAAAATTTCGTCTCTTCGGAACAAATCTAATGAAAGTAGTTGAGTAGCGTGTGTTGTGAAAATGAGTTGAATAGGATAACGACAGCTGATTTTACTAAAATCTTGGATAATCTTTTGAACTAGCAAAGGATGAAGCGAATTGTCGATCTCATCAAAAACAAGAGTGGTTGGACGACCAGAAGTCACCGCTTTTAAAAACAAAGAGAGAAGATATATGAGCTTGGTGGTTCCTGTAGATTCCTCCTTCAGCTCAAAGTTAACAGGCCTTCCTTCACTGTCCAGATGAGTCGTTGCAGTTTTGAATATTTGAGGCTCTCCATCGATCAGTTTAATACAGATGGGGCCGTTGGAGCTGTCGTGAAAAAAGTTCTGCCTTCCGCCTAATTTCTTCATCAAGTCAAGAATAGGCTTAAGCTCTCGGTACTGAGACTCATTAAGTTCAATCTTAACTTGACCAATCTTTTCGATACCGGTATCAAATAAAGATAAAACCTTACTGAAAGTGTTAAAACTTTCATCGTCATCAACATCCGGAAGATAAAAATGGTCGGCAATCTCAAGCGATGAAGAAAACCAGGCATGAATATCGTTAATTAGACCACACCACCAAGCTGCCTCCTGCGTTTTTCCATTGGAGAATTGCTTTAGGAGGTACAAAAAAGTTAAATTCGCTCGAAGAGTAGAAACCAGAACGTCTAAAATATTTTTTGTTTTTACGTTCGTAGCTAACCCCTCTGCATAAACATCGTTGCCTAAACGAGAAAACAGAACCTTTTCTTGTTTCTCTTTCGAGAGATTTAAGCGCAGGAGAGAAAGCCGCTCAGATAAGATGTGAGTCTGGTTATATTCTATAGAATATTCGTACACCCCTGAAGACAAAAGAAGTCTATAAACAAACTTCGTCGGTTCTTTTTTAGATTCAGGATTAAGTTTAAAAGGATGAAAGGGCAAGCTCTCTCCGATTTGCGAATTATCGAAGATCAGACGTTTGCTCACTGCAAACGCGTCAACAATGTTAGATTTTCCGGAGGCGTTTCCACCGTATATTGAAAGTAGAGGCAAAACGCGCCCACGGAACCCTTCCACAGGAAAAAAAGTAGACGAATGTAACTTCTCCCGGCCTGCGACCATAGAAATCTGCATAGCATTTTTTATGGAACGAAAGTTCCTGATTTCAAAATTTAATAACATTGCCGAGCCTCAGAAAGTATCAATAGAGAGAAAACCAACCAATCTCTCATTATCAACATTCATTTTAGTCAAAAAAAGTGCAAAATCCGTCCATTTTTCTACAGCATTTACACATCTACTCAATTTCTGTGGTAATATGCTTGCTAAAGAAATAGGCAGAACCAGTTGGCGCTAGTTCTGCCCAGAGGTAAGTTTGAAAGAGCCACCTCATGCTCCAGATACTGGGTCCCGATTTTACTTCGGCCTTCTGAAAATTTCAAGCATTTCTTTGGCTCTTTTAATTTTTAGAAGGGAAAATAATGAATTCATCTCATAAAATTGAAGTTAATGATGTCGGACACGGACTCTCTATTCACATCAACACTTCCAACGACAGATTAATCGTAATCGATATGGGAGCAAATGAGAACGGTTCTCCTTTAGCTCTTAGTTCATTTTTCGAGCCTATTGACCTCTTGATCATTACTCATCCTCATAAAGATCACATTCGGGATATTGTCAATTTAAGGCGGCTACCTTTCAACTTAGACGCTCCAAGGGGTCTGAATGTAGAAGAACTCATAGAGAAAGCAAAACCTGAAGATAAAAACATCTTCCGCAAATACAAAGCTCTTCTGACTCATCTTCCAGAAAAAAATCTTTCTTTATCGAACATGCGGCTTGCTGAGTTGGACGGTTTAGACATAAAAATCTTTCGTGCAAACCTAGGCTCCTGCAGCAATTTGAATAACTTGAGCTCGGTTACAACCCTCTCCTTTGAAGGAAGAAAGGTCGTAATCTGCGGAGATAATGAACATGAGTCAATCCAGAAACTCTTAGGCCAATATAATTTTCGGAGAGCGGTTTCGGGAGCTGATATTCTGATTGCGCCACACCACGGAAGAGCTTCAGGATTCCATTCCGATTTCGTTAACTTGGTCTCGCCTAAGTTAACCATCATTTCCGATACTTCAAAGGTCGATACGTCAGCACAGTCCCGGTACTCTGCACTGAGCAAAGGGATGCAAGTATATAACTGCTGCAAACATGAAAAGTGTTTTCGAAAATGCTTAAGCACTAGAAATGACGGGAGTATAGAGATTCTTCTCAAAGACTCCCTCGAGGTCTTTATATAAACCTTTAGAACAAAAAGAAACGGCTAGATCGAAAATAGCTGTTTCTTTTGCAAATAACCCTCCTCAGAAATAATGCTTAGCACACCATCATTGAGAGCGCATTTATGTTCGCACAATTATTCGAATGCATAATCAAAAAATTTCTTCCAGGCTATTTCTTTCAGGCACGACTTACCCCCTCTCTGTTGGGTTTTATGGCCTTTTACCTACAAATTAATATTGATCTGAACTCCGCTTTACATTCCTTGGCTCAGTTAACGCAGGGCCCGGTAGAAGCCATTCTTTTTGAACTTTTCATCCACTGTTCATTGTCCATTGGTTTTGTCATTTTACTTTTACCGCTTTCTGTCTCTTTGGGGCGTCACTTCATTGAAAGGATTTATTTCCCTAAAGGGGAAATCTCAATGCCTACTGCTTATTTGCTTCTTGAAAATAATGGAAAAATGGCTCCGTCAATCAAACAAAAAATCAGACAACTTTTCAAAAGAGAATTTGACATTCGGCTCTTGAGCGAGGAAAAAGAACGGTCTGATCCAGAGTCGCAACTACGCTTAATAGTTGAAGCAGTAAGGCAAGTTCGAGAAAGGACTCGCTCCAACAGTATCCTTCTAGGCAAGAACATCAGGTACGGAGCATTAAGAAACTTCTTAGGAGCATTCTGCTGCTGTTCGACCCTTATGTCTATTTTGCTAATCTTCTCTACCCTTTCTCCGATCTCGCTCATTATGTGGCTCTTAGAGACCGTATTTTCTGTCTTCGCAATTCTTCTGTACAAAAACGTTGCTGAGGATTATGCCGTCTCTCTTTTTACTGTCTTTCTCAGCCAAAACCTTCAACACGAAAAAAAGAAAAAAGAAAAACGCGCTTTATCGTTTGGCTAAAACTCAGTTCGTCTTCACCTTTAATTTTCAATCGACTTATGGAAAAAGCTAACTTTACAATTCCCATCCACAACCTTCTAGCAAACCTCATTCCGGGAGCCGTTCTAGCTGCTCTTCTGAAGTTTTCTCTAGGTTTTGATCTATTTGCATTTTCTGATAGTTCGATAATATCTTTGATGTTCTTATATTTTTTGGGACTTCTTAATTCCAGAATAGGTTCATTAGTCTTAGCACCCCTACTTAAAAAAACAGGTTTCGTAACCTATCTTCCTCACGGTCAGTTTGTTGAGGCGCAGTTGAAAGACTCTTCCGGTATTTTGACCGCGATTAGCCGAAGAAATCTGGAATTCCGAAACTACTTTTCGGCTTTTATTTCTGTCCTGTTGCTAAAGCTTCTCTTTGTAGTTTCCTTTATAGAAGAATTCATAACCTCAAATTGGAGATGGTTAATCTTGTTGCTAGGCGCGACGTTATTTCTATTTTCTTACAAAAAGCAAAATTCTTACATTAATTCAAGAATTTCTAAGTTAAACCAGTCATAGAGGAGAAATCAAATGACGACAAATCACGGTGTTCATTATCTAGACGTTCAGGACGCAGATGCCATTTTTCTTTATTATGAGAATGGGAATAAATCTTACGTAATTCTAATAGACGCAGGAAATATCGGGGACTCTGACATAATTAAACAGCACCTTCTTGATAACTTCGGCACTACCACCATAGACTTAGCGGTCTGCACGCACCCTGATGCTGACCATATGGGAGGATTTTTTGGACTCTTAAAAGATAGGGCCTTATGTATAAAAGAATTTTGGCTATTATCACCGGAAGATGCAGAGGCAAGTCGCTACACCTACAACAACTATCTTTCCGACCCCACCCCGGCCGCTAACTTCGATCACCCAACAGATCCAGATTCAAAGAATTTAATTTCTCTTGCCAAAGAAAAATGTTGGTATGTGTATAACGTGTTCCAGGGACATTGTCATCCTGAAATCCCGTTAAGAGTTCTTGGACCAACAAAAGAATTTTATTATCCTCTTTCTAAAGAAATTTTGGAAAAGAATGTTGTCCCGGAAGAAGATGAAACCAGCAAATACGAAGACGTGGGAGATTGGAGAATGGAGCAAGCAAAATCATCAATCGACAATGAGCCAGACGATGATTCTCCGACTAATGCTGGCAGTATCATCTTGCTTTTTGAGCCAGGGAACGGACAAAAGTTTCTTTTACTTGGAGATGCGAATCGTGCTGCTATTTGTGACGTCCTTTCTAATAACAGTAATTTAGCTGGATGCATAGTCAAAGTACCCCATCACGGAAGCAAACACAACTTGAATTCAACAATCATAGACAAATTAGCGCCAACATGTGCCATCATTTCGGCAAAAGGCACAAAGAAACATCCAAGCAGGGGAGTTGTTCATTGCTTAAGCAAGCATTGCGATGTCTTCTCTACTCATGTTGGCGGAAATCTTGTGTACCAGAAATCTTTTAAAGGAAAACCTGCCGAACCACTAAAAAGAAAGCAGAACTAAGCCAATTTTTAGAAAATTATGCGTAAACGAGAAAACGTTCAAGATGTTAGCGTTTTTTGACGTAAAAGCTGTGTTTGAGGTTTCTCGGGCATAACAACTCTCTCTATCCATCTGTCCCCCATTGGATAGAGAGACTTCTTAATTGTTCTCGTATGTAGTTGCCACCGTACCAGTTTTGAAATCACCTCCTCGTCGGAAACGAATCTAACTCTAAGACAGCGTCCATTTTGCTGAGGATTGTAATCTCTTCCCTCTCAAAAACTTTTCAAGCAAGCTTAGTTGGCTCAACTCTATCTTGCATTGTTTTTGTCTTCCTCACGGCTCCATCTCTCCCAACCTTTTCTGTAATCCTTCCGATGTAAGCACTGAAAGAGGTGAAAATCCTGCCGGCGTCGTTACTGGTTGCAGGCCTTTCATATGTTGTCATAATACTTTCCCTAGAAAAATTAAAGAAAAGAAGATGGATAAGAGTTCCTTGAGGTACTCTAAGGAGTTCAAAGATAAAGCAATTCAAGACGTTATAGCAGGTAAATTTTCTTGTTTCTTCTAAAACCTCAGTTTCCTCATTCAGTCCAAAGCAAACGCCGGCGACAACCGTGTTAAGTGTCCGAACTCCATTTGCCACTGATTAGCAATCCACTGCCCCAAAGTCATTCCCGAAGGCAGACTCACAGGTTTAGCCTCGGATAGATAGTACGAAAGACCAACCGTCTCAAATGGCTGCAACAAGCGGACTAAATCTCCGCAGCTTAAAGCATCGCTACAAAGAATTGACGGAACTCCCCAGCCAATACCAACTCCCTCCAATGCGGCTTGCAGGCAGCTCTGAGAACAGTCAACGCAAAAATAATGCTGTGCTTTAACCGATGTGGTCGCACCGTCGGGTCCGTACAAGCACCTGAGGGACGTATTCCAGTTGAAGCAAGAAATCAGACAATGCGAATTGAGGTCCTCCGGCGAAATGATCTTTTGGTGAGTTTCCAAGTATTTTGGCGAGGCAACAAGAAAGGTAGGAACGTCACCAAGCCTCTCTATTGGGCCCGGTGGCTTTTGGTTGAGATTACAAAAGACTGCCACATCAAAACCCATCTGAGCACCTAAATCAATTGATTTGTTGTCCGTTAATTCAATATCAAAGTCAGGGAACTCTTCTCTAAAAGCTTTGAACCATCGAATAAAGACAGGAATTGTTCCATTTGGTACCTTAATTTTGAGGGTACGCTTTATCGAATCTGGTGAAGTAGAAAATTTTTGCAAGCAGCCCTCAAATTGGTCTAGCAAAGGAGAAATTTCTGTGAGCATGGCGGCGCCTCTTGCAGTAAGCGCGACGCTATGTGGGTTACGCCGAAAAAGCTCAAAACCAAGTTCTGCTTCCAAAGCGCGGATCTTTGAACTAATCCTTCCTACGTCCAATCCGGCATCAGCTGCGGTTTTGTTCATAGAGCGTAGCTGAGCAAC
>UQNA01000028.1 GCA_900542195.1 uncultured Sutterella sp.
GGGTTGGAAATTGCAACTAACTCAATGCCGCGATTAAACAGTTCTTTGGCTAGCAAGAAAGTTTGGTTCTCTCCTCCACTATAGCCGGAAGCTAAATTTGAAAAACAAATTTTCATTTGAAAATAACGATCAAAAAATATTTGCCAATTTTATTACTATAACGAAATAAGAAAGTTAGAGGAACTAATTCTTTCCAGAACTCAATTCTACCGATTGCAATGAAGAATCTATAGAGCAACGCATTCCTGGAGGAGAAATTCTATTAAATTTCTGGGATCGTTATGGAGATTAGTGGCTGTTTGGGGGAATGTGGAACGAGTCCTCAACGATTCTTCGTCGTAAGGATTACCGAAAATTATAATGTCGGGGCTAAAAAGATAAGATTAGAAAAGGAGGAAAGGTGAATAAAAATTTAAGAACTAGAGAACTACTATTTAAAAGTGTCCTGTTTTTTCTTTCGGCTCTTTTAGTCCTTTTTATTTTTCGAGTTTGTTTCTTTTTTACTTTTCATCCAGCCAATACTGATTACTCTTTGAAAGATCTTTTTTCGGCGACGGCCATGGGACTTCGAGTCGATGCAAAGTGGTTATGCGTCTTTTTGATTCCCGCGTGGGTTTGTGTTGGGCTCTCATTTTGGAGAGATTTTTTTATCAAAGTTGCTGTTTTTCTTTCATTTATTGGGCTCTTTCTGGTTTGTCTATTCAATTGTGTTAATTTTGGGTTCTATAGTTTCTATTCTTCCCCGATCAATCCAATTATCTTTGGATTTTTTCAAGACGACACCAAAGCAATTATTCATACGCTTTCTGCGGACTGGCCGATTTTTGAATACATATTTTTTCTCACTCTTGGAGTAATTTTTCCTTTTTTGGTTTGCAAACTCTTTTCTTTCAGACATTCCAATGAAAAAGGCTCCAAGAAAAAACTAATTATCTTATTCTGCTTACTCTCTCTTCTTTTCGGAGTCATGTTAAGAGGTTCTTTAGGAAAGTTTCCTTTACGTCAAGAAGATTATGCAGTTTCCTCCTCTCCCTTCCTCAATTCATGTGTCCCCAACGGGCTTGCAGCTTTTTATGAAGCAAATAAAGCTAGAAAAGCACTGACCTTACCATCGAATCCTGCTCAGTATCTGAAAGAGGTAGGTTTTAAAGATGAGGAACAGGCTACAAAATTTTTAGACTCGAAAATCAAAGCCAATCCAGTTAAAGTCCCTTCAAAAGCCCAGAATGTCGTATTTATTGTAATGGAGAGTATGGGTAGGGACGTTTTTGTTTCTCACACTGAATCCAACAACACTCTAGGAAGCTTAAAAGAAGAACTTGAGCATGGGTATTTGTTCATTAACGGGGTGAGTATTCAAAATGGCACATTTCCGTCCCTAGAAGGATTAATTTTCGATACAGCATTGAGTCCAATATCCCAAAGCCCTTATGGGAGAAAAAAACTATCTTTTTCTCAAATTTTGAAGTTTAAAGATAAAGGTTATAAAACGATATTTTTGACAGGCGCTCCAGAAAGTTGGCGTCAAATAAACGATACCTTTCATTTTTATGGGTTTGATAAAATTCTTGGAGCCGCCACTATTTCCAATAAGTATCCGGAAGCCGAAGTGGGACCATGGGGAATAGGAGATGAGTGGCTATTTAAGTATGCAGAGATATTAGTTGAGCAGGCGGAGACGGAACACACTCCCATATTCTTAATGATATTAAGTACTTCAAATCATCCTCCGCATAATGTCCCAGATGGTAGAGAAGTAAAGCCCGTAGCTTTCGATGCTCTGCCTTCATGGTTAAAAACTCAAAATAAACCTGAGGAAGTTATACCGCAACTTAATACTTATCAATATGCATCAAATCAATTAGGACATTTTGTATCTTTTCTCCGAAAACACGGTTTCCTAGACAACACTATTGTTGCTGTAACGGGCGATCATAATTCTCGTATCCGGACAGAAGTCAATCAGAATTGGCACCATGTATATGGTGTGCCAGTTATATTTTGGGTGCCCGCCTCAATTAGGCCTAATTGGGTGGATCGTGAAGAGTGGGTTTCGCATCGTGATATTTTCCCCACACTTGAAGCTCTTGCCCTAGGGGTTAAGACTCCTAGTTATTTAGGAAGAAACATTTTTGATACTGAGAAGTTTAAATATGCATTGAGTTACAACCCTGTGGGAAGGTATGGGTTTGGAATTTCAAAGGATGGCTTAATTGCTTTAAACGATGACGAGAATACTGATTGCTACTCATGGCATGGAGACTTGTTAAAAAGAATGAATAAGTGTCCAAAAGAGATGAGAGAAGCCAGTCGCGTGCTGAAAACACAAAGAGCTTTGTCGAATTTTAAGATCACATCAGAATTAAAAAATAATGAAAAATAAGAAAATAATTTCTCTTCCCTTTATTGGCTGGAATGCTGTTTTCATTGGCATTGCCTCTCTTTTATTGGGATTAAGAACAGCTGCAAATGTAGGCTTACTTCAAGAGTGGAGTAGAGAAGAGATGCTCTTTTTCTCTTCGTTTCAATTTTCCTATTACTTCCTTCTTCTTTTCCTGTTTGGTCTTTTTTCACTAATCTTGGATAGAGTTCCAAAAGGAAATTGGTTAGGATATTCTTGGCTGTTTCTGTTGAGTTCATTCTTCTTAGTATGCCTTTCGGCAAATAGCTATGTCTATGTTCTTTACAGAACTCACATTAACCTTGCAATGCTGCAGATGACATTTTTGGGAGGAGGGAGGATTGTTAACTTTTCTCCAGAAATGCTGGCTCAGATTGTGGGCTTTTTAATATGTATTTTTTTTCTTTCTTTTTTTATTTTGAAGATTTCTCAAAAACTCCAAAAGTTTAAAAAAATAGTCTACGTTATAACTTGCTGTTCAGTTTTTGTTTTTCTTACAAATAATTTTATTAATGCCTATTGTCAGGCTCTTTTTATTACAAATATCACATCTATTTCTGAAAAGATTCCGTATTTGTACCCGCTCACAATGTCTCGCTTCTTAGAGAGGTATGGAATCATAAGTAAAGAAGACATTCAAAAACAAAGCGTAAATGTCAGTCCATCCGGCCGAGATTTAAAACATCCTCTTCAACCCCTTACCTGCGACCCAAAAGACAAGAAAAACATTGTATTTTTGTTCGTCGATACGTTACGAGCCGATATGTTTACACAAGAGATAATGCCAAATCTCACGGCCTTCGGGAATGAAAACGCTGTCTTCAAGAATAACTACTCGAATGGTAATAACACGCGTCATGGAATTTTCTCTTTATTTACCGGTCTTCCTGGTTCTTATTGGACGAAAGCCTTATCTAGCTCTACTCCTTCGGTGTTAATTACCGCCTTGCAGAAAGAGGATTATGGAATTGGAATATTTGCGGGGGCTCCATTAAATTTACCCGAGTTTCATACAACTATTTTCTCTTCTGTTGATGACTTAAGAGTATGGCCGCGAGGAGAGGGAGCTATTCAAAGCGATCAATTTGCAATCGAAGACTTTGAGAATTGGGTTAAAAAATTGCCCAAAGGAAAACCTTTCTTTAGTTTTATTTTTCTTGATTCAGTACATGCCTATGATTTTCCAAAAACGCCTGAACATGAGTATTTTGTGCCGTATTGGAGAAATATAAACCATATGAAGTTGAACAATGATTTCGATCCAACCGAATATTTAAATACATATAAGAATTCAGTGCGTTTCGCTGACACAATGATTCAACAGGTAATCGATTTTCTTAAAAAAGAAAATCTTCTAGATAGCACCATCCTAGTTATCAGCTCTGATCATGGTGATGAATTTAATGACAATAAACTAAATTATTGGAGCCATGGCGGGAACTTTACCGATCCTCAAGTTAAAGTCCCTTTAGTCATCCATTGGCCGGGAAAACCAAAAGGGACCTTTGACTACCTAACAACTTTAATGGATTTGGTGCCCACTATTCTTCCGGAAGTACTTGGCTGTAGAAATCCAACATCAGACTATTCTGTAGGTCAAAATATTTGGGAACCGGATAGGAAGAGAAATTGGTTCTATTCCAGTGGATATGATAGAAATGCCTTTGTCGAACCCGATAGAATCGTATTGATAAATAAAGCAAGAATGATGGAATTTTTAGATAAGTCCTATCGTCCTGCCAAGAACAAGAGTATTCCACCCTACATGGCTGAAGTAATGGAAGAAACTTCAAGATTTGCAAAGTAACAGGTATTAAATGTTGAAAATTACAGTGATTGGAGCCGGCAGCTGGGGAACAGCTTTGGCGGTCATTTTGTCCAAGGCCGGAAATCAAGTCAAAGTATTAAGTTTGACTAAAAGGAACTTAATTTCACTTCGTTCCGGATACCATCCAAATTTTGAAGGGCTCCTACTCCCAAAGGATGTTGAATTTACTCAAAGTGTTGAGGATTCCCTTGCTGACAGGGATATTGTAATTTTTGCCGTTTCTTCAAAATATTTGCGCCCCTCTATTGAAGTTGTAAAGCCTTTTATTAAAGAGAATCAGCTCCTAATCTCTGTTATTAAAGGACTAGAGCCGCTTACGCTCCTCGTTCCTTCACAAATTATTCAAGAGGCTTTTCCTCATAATTCTGTTGCGGTTCTTTCCGGACCAAGCCATGCCGAGGAAGTAATCAAAGGGGAGCCTTTCGGTATGCAATTGGCATCTGCAGATTTGAGAGCAGTTGAATTAATTCGAAAAGCCTTCAATAAAGCAAATGTATATCTTCCGGCAACAGAAGACTTGATAGGAACTCAGCTGGGAGGAGCTCTCAAGAATATTATTGCAATTGGCTATGGAATTGCACTTGAACAAGGTCTGGGATCTAACTTTTATTCCATGCTGGTTACAGCAGGTATGTCAGATTTAAGAAATTTGGCAGTGGCCGGAGGAGCGGCCCCCGAAACTCTAATGGGACTTGGTGGCCTTGGAGACCTCATTACAACTATCGGGAGCCCGTACAGCAGAAATAGGAAATTCGGCCAACTAATAGGCAGCGGTATTTCTGTTGAAAAAGCTCTCCAACAGGTTGGAATGGTTGTTGAGGGTGTAAATGCAATAGAAGGCGCATTAGAACTTGCTCAAGAAAAACAAGTCTCTATCCCGGTTATTAATTTCATTAACAACATCATCAAGAAGAGAATTTCGCCAACCAAGATGAAAGGACTTGTTCAGCTCCTTAAAGGCACTTATTAAGGAGCTGAAGAGAAAGTTTAGTAGGCGCCGGAATCTTTGGACAGTAGTACTCGAACGGTTTTCACTAACATGCTGATGTCGAGCCAAAGATTCCAGTTTCTCACGTACCAAGCGTCAAGCCGAACTCTTCTGTCATAAGAAGTATCTGAGCGGCCGCTCGTTTGCCAAAGGCCGGTCATTCCCGGACGAACCATCTCATAATCAGCGAAGTAGGGGCCGTATTTGCAGACTTCAGAGCGCGTTATAGGCCGAGGTCCGACAAGGCTCATATCACCGATAATGACATTGAATAACTGCGGCAATTCATCTAAGGAAGTTTTTCTCAAGAATTTGCCGACCTTTGTCACTCTCGGATCATTTTTGAGCTTTTGTTCTCTTTCCCATTCAGCTTTCGCAGCCGGATTTGAAGCTAGATAGGCGGCAAGCTTCTTATCGGCATCTTTTACCATGGAACGGAACTTGTAGCAGGGGAACATCTTTCCGTGTCTTCCTAAACGCATGTGGGCGTAGATTGCGGGGCCTGGACTGGTCGCTTTAATAAGAATAGCAATTACCAGAAGGAAAGGAGAGATGAGAAGGGTTCCGGTGACGGAAACGACCAAGTCAAATACTCTTTTAACAAATTGGTTGTACCAACGAGAAAGATTATTCTTGACGGATAAAACAATTAAGTTTTCTGAATAAAGACGATGCAGTTCCATATTGGATACAGGCATCTCTTCTGTATCCGGCACGAATGAAACGTTCTTCACCAAAGGAAAGAGCTCGTCCACTAAAAGATTGAGCTTCTTAGGATCCATCTTAGGAGCAAGAATCAAAACATTCTGCACACCGCTTTCTTTGATAATTTCAGTGGCTTTAGACGTCGGACCAAGAATCGGAAACTTTCCGCTGAGTGCTTTTCCTTTTGGATTGTCATCGATAAGGCCCACGACTCGGATGCCGAAAAATACATTAGACGTTGTGTAATTTAAAAACTTCTTGGCTGTCTCATCCGAACCAATCATAATTGTAGGTTCTAAAAACAATGAGTACCGGTTCAGAAGGTGTCTCATTATCAAGCGGCCGACACAAACAAAACAAAATACGAAGGCGCCTAATAAAGTGACAAAAAGTCTGGAGACAACAGGAGCCTTTCCTGCTAAAAATAAAATTACGATGTAAACAACAACGGAATAAAGAACTGACCAGAAAGTCCTTCTAATCATCTCTCCGATGGAAAGAAGACGAATATAAGTCCGCCCCCAGTGGAGGAAAACAATAAAAATTAAAGGGACAAACAGGAAAAAATAGAAGCTGTCCAAGTCGAATTTGTCGTGGGTGTGCCCTAAAGTTTGTAGGAGAAATTCTCTGAATTCTATTGCAACGCATTCCGCAAGAAGAATTGAGCAATAATCAACAGCCAGCATGATTACTGGCTGAATGAAAGTACTCCATCTCTCTGAGTCTTTTATTTTGGGTATAGGCATTTAATAAGGATCGGTTGTTGCTAAGTGAGATTCTACCTTAGTGGTGTTGTTTTCTATGATTTAATCGGTTCTCTTAAAAGTTTTGGGTATCAGAAATGTCTCCTTTTCACTTCTCTAGAAAGAAAATACAATTAACCGGCACAAAAATAAGAGATCGAATATGGCAGCAAAATCAAAAAATAAAACTTATTGGGTTTGTTCTGAGTGCGGTTATGACACCGTGAAATGGTTCGGGCAGTGTCCGTCATGCAAGGCATACAACACGATGAAAGAGTTCAAGGTGGCCGAGCCCTCACAGAATCGCTACGCTAGAGCAGAAGAAGATTCTCAGCCGGCTCATTTGGCCCTTGCAGGCACTAGCGACATTTTGGACCTTTCGGATGTAAAGGCGGAAGAAGTTGCCCGTATTCACATTGGCTTTAGCGAATTAGAAAGGGCGCTTGGGGGCGGATTCGTTCCCGGTTCAGTAGTTCTCATCGGCGGAGATCCGGGCATCGGCAAGTCCACCTTATTGCTTCAGTCAATGTGCAAAATGGTTGGCCTCGGTCAAGTTTGCTTGTATGCGAGCGGTGAAGAAAGTCCAACTCAAGTTGCTTTACGTGCAAAACGGCTGGAAGTCGATACCAAAGGGTTGAAGTTCGTAAGCGAAATTCAGCTGGAAAAGATCGAGAGCATCATTGAAAGCCAGCAGCCTCAATGGGTTGTGATCGATTCCATTCAAACCATGTTCTCCGATGCTTTATCTGCCGCCCCGGGTTCCGTTTCGCAAGTGAAAGAGTGCGCAGCCCGATTAACTCGACTTGCAAAACGAAAAGGGATCGGCGTGATCTTCGTAGGTCACGTAACTAAAGAAGGTGCAATGGCTGGTCCTCGTGTTTTAGAACATATGGTCGATACTGTGCTTTATTTCGAGGGAGACACGGAATCAAACTATCGTATCCTCAGGGCTTGCAAGAACAGATTTGGTTCGGTCAACGAAATCGGTGTATTTGGGATGACAGATAAAGGGCTCAGAGGTGTTAGAAATCCTTCTGCCTTATTCCTTGCCGAAAGAAGGGAGGGCGTATCCGGAAGCGTGACTTTTATCAATTTGGAAGGAACAAGACCGATTCTTATCGAAATCCAAGCCCTTGTTGATAAATCAATGCTGCCAAATCCAAAACGTTTGACGGTGGGGACTGACAGCCAAAGATTGACCATGCTTCTGGCGATTCTTCACAGACACGTATCATTGGCGACATATGACCAAGATGTTTTTTTAAATGCTGTCGGAGGTATAAAGATTACCGAAACAGCAAGTGATTTGCCGGTTTTGATTTCTATTGTTTCTTCTATGACCAACCATGCAGTATCAAACAAAACAGCCATGTTCGGCGAAGTAGGGTTGGGAGGCGAAATTCGTCCGGTTTCCAGAGGACAAGAAAGAATTAAAGAGGCTGCAAAACTTGGATTTACAAGAATTATTGTTCCGAAGAAGAACAAAGTGGCTGATCTGCCGGGAGTTGAAATCGTACCGGTAGAAAATTTAAGAGAGGCTGTGAAAGCCGTATTCGGCTCTCAAGCCTCTCAAGCAGAATCATTCGATTCTTAATTTTGCTCGATTATTTCTTTCCGGAAAGGCGTTTTAAATAATCTACCATGCTGGATTCCTCAGCTCCCATCGGCCGGTGAGTTGAGGATTTGCTGGCAGGCTGTGCCGGAGTTTGTACTTTTCCTTGATCAATGCCGGCCTGAACGGCTGCATTTTTTTCATTGCTTTTCATCATTTCGTCCATAACGCTTCCTTCTCCTACGTTTTGATAATTGTTAGTCTGAACCGGAGCAGGCTGGCGATAGCTTTGCTCAGGCTGTCTTTGATAGATATTACTATTGTTGTAAGGCTGTTGTGAAGGATCCTCTGCTTGGAAATAACCATAAGGGCTCATATAGCCTTCGGGCACAACATCCGAGGGGCTGGTTGGAGCCCGTAGACCATATTGATTAGGGCCACGCTGAGAACCTAACAAGAGGAAAATCAAAAGAACAACATTCAAGATAGGAATGGGTTGGGCCCAAATCCACCATCCTGTGTGATCTCGGTCGTGAAGGCGGCGAATTGTCACCGAAATAACCGGACAAATAACAAGCAGGCTATACGCGGCGTTGATGATAGAGATAGTGGAAACCAATTCAGGCTGGCCTGCAAGGGGATTGACAAGAGTTTTAATGGAATCGCCGGAGGTAAGTACGGCATCTATGTCGCCGCCAAAAAGAGCTAAACAAAACAGAATAACGATATTGATTAAAGTAAATGACCAATACTCAGCTCTGGATGCTCTTCCTTTAAAAGTTAAGTATTTAGAAAAACAATAAAAATACCAACGAAACATAGCATCTTCTCCTTATAAGTATTGATATCTTAGAGGACTTGCAAAAGGGAGAGTGAGATTATCACCCAAAAAAGTAAAGGACAAGAAAAACCCAGTATTGATTCCGTTGGGCGATATTGCAAAACACAGTATGTTGTGTTTCTTAAAATGTTTTCATTCTGAACCTAAGAGCAGGAAAGAAGTTACCACACAAACACCCCGTGTGGACAATCTCCTTAAAGTTAAGATTACGGATATTCAAGAAACAGGTTATCGTTCTAATTTCTTCCCAACACTTCAACCAGAGTTACTAAAGCTTCTCTATCAAGTTCGTCTTGAGAGAGCGGCGGTTTCCTGGCTCCTAGTTCCTCAAGTCTGCCCATTATCTCATCCCACTTATCTTGTCTAGATTGGGACCAGAAATCTTGATCGCTTGTGTCTTTTCCCAATGCCTCATCTACTATTTTTTGAACTTCTCTAGCGAGTTCTTTCTTTGACGGTGCAGGTGAGCGTGTTAAAGAGCTTCGAGCTTTCTTCCTATTTCATCTCCTTTTTCTTCTACTATTCGACGCGCTGAAAAAGTTTCAGAAGGAAGGCCGTTGGTTCTCCAGTTTTCTCCCAATACTTCATTTAAGATTTTTTCTGATTCTCTATTCAATTCTTCTTGCGAGAGTGGAGGCTTGCGCTCTGCAAGAGCATCTAACCGTCTTGCTATTTCAGTTGCCTTTTCTTCTCTACGATGCTCAGCGAAAGACGTCCCGGAAAGAAACTCGTCCGGATGATCCTTATCTCTTCCCATGGCTATGTCTAGCCTTCTTTCCACCTCTCTTTCAAACTCCTCTACACTGTCTGGAAAATCTTCCGACAGCAATTCATCGACGATTCTATCCATTTCTTTTTTCTCATCCTTCAAAGGCTTAGAGGTTGAAGATCCAGGAGAATGCGTACTGCCTAGACTTTGATGTTGAGAGAGAAAACTATAAGTGCTCTTGCGGTTTGGTTGTAAATATCGAGAGAAAAAACTATCCGATGTCTTATTTTCAGAATGGACGATATCTTCTGGGCTTGCTGGAGCGCGTGCACCGTATTTATTCTGAACTTTTTGTGAATCAAGCAGTAAAAAAATTAGAACAAGAAAGTTCAAGAACGGAATGAACTGTCCCACCGCCCACCAGCCGGAATGGTTTCTATCATGGAGTCTTCTAACGGTAACGGCCAGCGCTGGGCAAAAAATAAATACGCAGAATACAACCTCTAAAATAGTGAGAACAGAAACTAAGGTAGGATAGCTGCTTAGTGCAGCGAGCATCACTCTGTATTTTTCTCCGGATGCGGTTTCTCCGTGAATAGTTCCGGTAAGAAGAGAAAAGCTGAAAAGAACAAAAATGTTAATTAACGCGAATGACCAAAATTCAGCTCTGGAAGCTCTCCCATCGAAATCAAAGTATTTCTTTAAGCAATAGCGGTACCAACTAAACATATCGCTTTCTCCTTTCTTAGATGATAACTGATGAGAAACACAGAAAAAATAGGTTTTGTTTCTTAGAAGCAATGCTGAAAGGGGAGACCACACCATGAATCATTTGTAAAAATTACTGTTTCCATTTAAGTTAACAGAAGGAAAATCAGCCGAAGTCAAAAGTTTGAGGTAAGAGGTGCGATACAATCCTCAAAAACTCTGAATAGGTAAATTCCTCTCATGAAGAAAACACTTCTCTCTATTTCTTTGGCAGTCTCTGCCGCTCTTTTGTTAACTGCGTGTAAAACAACCGAGCCTTATTACAGCTATTCATTCGAGCCTAACGCACAAATTCAGCGTGCATGGCATCGCATCGACGCAAAAGACATTGGAGTAGAACAAGTAAGGGTAGTCAAGATAATAGACTTGGATTGTGCTGGCGACAGAATTGCCATTCCGGGTGAAGGAGAGTTTTCAGATCTGAGGGACGCTTTCGCTCATTATTGGAAGAATGCTTTCATCACCGATCTTTCCAGTGTTGGAATGCTCAATCAAGAAAAGCCAAAGGTAAAGCTCTATAACCTCATTGATTCCGTCAAAATTATTGCTGAACCGACTCAGCTTCAATGGCGGATCAAAATGGAAATTTTTTCTTCCAATGGCGGTATGCTTAAACAAGAAATTACCTATAACGCTCCGACTGACGGCTTAAAGAACATGAGAGAAGGTTGCTCACGATTAGCTGCCGGACTCGATAAGGCGGTTGCTTGGTCAATTCTTAAAACAATCAGTGATCCAAGATTCCAAGAAATGGTTCAACCTGGCCTCGGGTACGTTCCATCAATGAAAGCTGTGAGCATCACGTCAGTATTCCAACCGGATACGGAAGAAGATTATTGGAAGTCGAAACCGACCCGCTAGATCTTCAATCTCCTTTAACTTGTCGGTTTAAAGCTGCTTTCTTAAAGGAGCATTTTTTCTATTAAAGCCCTAAATTCAAAGTAATTACAAAAAGACAGACTTATGTTGGCTATCCGTAAGGGGCAAGTTTTTCTTTTTTTTGTCTGTTAACAAAAACTCTTTGTCTCTTAAGAAAATGTTGTCTTTGGTAGACTGATTTCAATTAAAAGCTGATGGGGTCAGGAGTTATGAGCTAATTCTTCCCCTCGGCAAGTATTTTCAGCTTAGGTTAATTGGGTTAATTTTTAAACCAATAAAACCTCTAGTTTCTACCGAGGAAAAAATGTTTGACTTTGAGACATGGGTTGATAGAAGCGGACATGATTCAATGTCTGCGGATAGATTAAAAAATAATTTATGGCAATTGCCGGTAGGAAATCCAAAACCGGGATTTGACGCAATTCCGTTATGGCTGGCAGACATGAACTTTGCCACAGCTCCTTGCGTTATCGAGGCCATCAAAAAACGTTTGGAACACCCAATCTTTGGCTATTTTGCTCCCTCTGCAGAATATTACGAAGCAATCAAGAAATGGCAAAAAGACAACTTCGGAGTAACGGATTTGTCAGAGCAAAACATTGGATATCAAAACGGCGTCATAGGAGGTGTCACTAGCGCCTTATCCGTCCTCACGGATAGAGGAGGACCAGTTCTGGTCCACTCGCCTATTTTTTCTGGTTTTTTAACTCAGTTAAAGCGAAATGGTTATGAGATTGTTTTGAGTGATTTGGTAGTAGATGAAGCTGGAGTTTGGAGAATGGATTTTGCTGATATGGAAAGGAAAATCCAACAACACAAAATCCATACTCTCCTTTTTTGTTCTCCCCATAACCCGACTGGCCGAGTATGGAACCGAGAGGAGCTGGAACGGTTATCAGCTCTTTGTGAAAAATATGATGTCTACGTTATTTGCGATGAGATCTGGGCTGATTTCACATTATTCGGAAACCGCCACATTCCGCTTCAAACTGTGTCTCCCGCACTAAGAGAAAGGACAATGGCCTTTTATTCTCCGTCAAAGACATTCAATTTAGCCGGTATTGTCGGCGCCTATCATATTGTTTATAGCCAGAGACTGATGGATCGACTTTCTTGGCAGAGCTGCACATCTCACTACAACGATATGAACGTTCTGACAATGCATGCACTAATAGGTGCTTATTCAGAACAAGGAAGACTTTGGATGCATGAGCTTAAGCAAGTTCTTGAAGAGAACATTACTTACGCCACTTCTTTTATTCATCAAAATTTTGATGGTGTCCGCTTGGTAAAGCCTCAAGGCACATTCGTGATGTTGCTTGAATGTTCTCAATGGTGTCAAAAACACGGAGTAGCAATTGAAGAAGTTTTATTAAGAGGAGTGGAAGCAGGTGTCATTTGGAGAGATGGGAAGGCTTTCAATGTTCCCTGCGGAATCCGAATGAACGTTGGGATTCCGTTTGCCAAGATGAAGGAAGTTTGTGACCGACTGCTCAAGTACGTTTTTATTTAATCCAATTGATCGGAGATTAGTTGTCGGATTTGAAAAAATCTCTCGGACAAGAGCCATAAAGATTCTTGAACTGAATTGAAAATGCCGATGCGTCGCTATAGCCGGCCAAAATGGCAGCGGATTTCACAGGAAAGCCGTTCGCAATTTTTTCAAGAGCAAAGATAAGGCGCATCCGGTGTTTCCAATCTCGGAAGTTCATACCGGTAGCTCTGATAAAGTGACGGGTGAAGGTGCGTGGGGTCACATTTAATTTATTGGCTAGCTCTTGTGCACTGGTTGACCAGGCACGATGATGAAGTAAATCGTTGAGCGCTGAACGTAACGGTTCTTCTTCCGGCATTAAGACATCTGCGTTAAAAGCTTTTGTCTCTTGGACTAAAAGCAGAAGAAGACGTCTCATTTCTTGTTTTGCTCCTGGGAATTGGTGCTGAAAAAGAGTAGCGATAAGTTCTCGAATTAAAGCAGTTGCAGCAAAGACCTTAATGCTTTTTGATTCAAAGATATCTTTGTATTCGCTCTTATCAAAATACAAAGAACGCATTTTAGTTGCCGATAGAAATGTAATTGAATGCTCTATGCCGGCTGGAATCCAGAGAGCCTGATAAGGGGCAATTATCCTTCTTCCTTGGCGAGTGGCGGCAAGCATTACGCCTTCACAAGCATAGAGAAGTTGGGCTCGGGAATGTTTATGAGAGGGCCGCATTTCTCCGGCGATATAGTCTTTAGAGATGGATTGCCACTTGTCAGAGGTTTCAGTTTGCATTTTTGTTCAGACAAAGAACGAGATTCGTTTCATGAGTTGGTGCAATTAAGAGGGCAGGAGGAATATCTCTTCTGTGCCCCTCTCTACTAAATATTATATTTTTACAAGGACTCAAAATGATAAAAAACACCAGTCAGAATGATGCAATTGTCCACCAAGAGTGGTGTTCTCCTTGCGGTTGGCTAGATTTGGCTTCTATTGGCAGCAACCTTGTGATGAGTGATTGGACAGATGGGTGGCATCGCCTTCCAACGCTAGCTCGCTTTCGCCGTTTAACGAAAAAAGAATTTGTAGTCGGTTCATCTCCGGTTATTGAAAAGGCAAAGACGCAGTTGATCGAATATTTTCAAGGCAAGAGAGAAGAGTTTGATCTTCCGCTTCAATTTATAGGAACAGATTTCCAGAAACAAGTTTGGACGGCACTTCTGGACATTCCTTTTGGAGAAACTAAGAGCTATGGCGAAATAGCTGCAGCTGTTGGATGTCAAGCTTACCAAGCCGTCGGGGGAGCTGTTGGATCGAATCCTCTTTCTATTATTGTTCCGTGCCACAGAGTTATAGGTGCTAACGGTAAGCTCACTGGCTATGGTGGAGGCTTTGAAGCCAAAACTTGGCTCTTATCCCATGAACGTGCAAAGTTCTACCTCTCTTGAGTTCAGCTGCTAAAACGATTCCACTAGTAAGCAAACTGAGTTTCGACGTTGACGCCTGGAAATAGCGCAGGTAGTGAATTTTTTATGTAGGAAGTCTCGTACGAAAGGATCAAAGAAAAATGAGCAAAGGAAAACCGAATGTGATTGTGATATTTGAGGTAAAGCTATTTCCTGGCAAAAAAGAAAACTATCTGAAGTCAGCCTCTGAGCTTAAACGGTTTCTCATCGGTGCAGAAGGATTTGTACGTGCAGAAAGATTTGTTAGCTTGAAGGACGAAGACAAGCTTATATCTTTAAATGTTTGGAAAAGTGAAAATGACGTCGAAAGATGGAGAAACACCTTGGCGCATCGAATATTCCAGAAAGAAGGCAAATCTAAACTGTTCGAAAGTTACAGAATAACCGTTGCACATGCAGTGAGAGAATACGGGAACAGGGAGCGTGAAGAAGCCCCTGAAGATTCCAACAAATATTTTCTGGAAAAAAATGATGAAAGATGAGTCTTTCTTTGTTTATGGAGAAAAAGAAATCTGCTTCCTTAAAGCCAAAGATAAGCGGGTAGGAGAGGTCATCGAGAAATTCGGCCACATTGAAAAAGAGGTTATTCCGGATTTATTTTCCGCGCTGGTCCACTCAATTGTCGGTCAACAGATTTCTACTAAGGCTCACTCCACAATTTGGGAGAGGATGACAAATGAACTTGGATATCCGCTGATTCCTACACAAATTGCAGGCTTGGATAAAGAAACTTTACAAACCTTTGGCATTACTTTTAAGAAGGCGGAATATATCAAGGCAGCGGCTAAGAAAGTTGCGGACGGAGATTTAGTCATAGAGAGGCTGAGGTTCCTGACTGACAACGAAGTCTGCAAAGAATTGGTCAAACTCGATGGAATAGGAGTTTGGACAGCAGAAATGCTTTTAATTTTTCCATGCAGCGTCCAAATATATTGAGCTTCGGTGACTTAGCCATCTTTAGAGGAATGCGGATGGTTTACAATCATCGACAAATCTCTAAAAAGCTTTTTGAAAAATATAAGAAGCCTTTGTCTCCTTACGCATCTGTGGCAAGTCTTTACTTTTAGGCAGTTGTCGGCGGGGCTGTGCCGGAAATGAAAGACTATTTCTCTAAAAGTACTAGCCGCCCACGTATTAGAAAACTAACTCCCACAAATTCTTCATTTTCGGAGTGAAGCTGGAGCTAAGAACAGTTGCACAATATTAATTATTCAAATTTATCCGTCCAGAGTATTTAAGAGAAAAATCTTTATTTTCTATACTCTTGAAAACTTCTAAGCCCATGGAGGGTATAAAGTTTTTTCAAATCTCCATGGTATTGAGGTCGTGTAATGTCATTAGCTTGGTTATAAAACAGGCTTTTAATCCCAAGAATACTCAACATGGAATCGTATAACATATCGTTTGTAAAAGGCTTTGAGCGATTATGCTTTAAAGCATGCAAAAGTCCAGCGTGCTCCTTAGCATAAGAGTTTGAGAATTTGATAAACATCGGTATTTCTGTCATGCTCCAATCAAATTGGCTTGAGTCATGAGATAAATTTTTGTCAACTGCATCCGCATGATCTGATAGATATATCATGGCCATGAAATTAGGTTGTTTTGCAGCCCAATCATAAATATTCTTCAAAACGAAATCAGTATAAGAAATACTATTGTCGTAGGTATCAATCTTTTTTGAGTTTCCCCAGAGACTAAAAGACTTGGGATAACGATCAGCATATGCCGAATGACTTCCCATTAAATGAACCACAACCAATGTCTTACGTGGAATGTTCTTTATTTTGTGAAGTTCATCTACGAGATTTTCATCAAAGAAGGTGCTATTAGTGGAATAACCAAGATTCTGATTGATAAAAAATTGTTCGTCGGCAGAAGAGGAAATAACTGTGATTGGAGTGTCCCAAGCACCGTACTTTAGCTGATTACTGACCCAATAGGTTGAAAATCCCGCACACTTCGCTACATCCAAAATCGAGGGTGAATTTTCCAAGACTGAATTATCGTATTGAGACTTTGCAGTGAGGGCATATGTGAGTGTAGGGACTGTGTGGGTATGATTGGAAAAAACTTGTTCAAATAAAACCAGATTATTGCTGTCTTTAAGCGAGCTCAGCCAAGGAGTGGTGTTGCGTTTATATCCATATGCTCCCATGTGCCGTTTACTTTGAGATTCACCCAAGACGAGAATATATAGGCCTGGGAAGCCTGAGTCTTGGCATTTTCCCTCACCTAGAAGTGCCGCTCTTTTGGCGGATTGTTCTTTAAATTGAGCATAACTATCTAACCCGTTCTTAAGACCATAAAAAGGCTCAGTAATATAGTTAGAAGATGTTTTATAAAGAAGAAAAAGGGAAAGAACGATGATCAACGACAATAAGAGAGGATTGCTTTTTGGATAATTAGTCACTTTAGTCTGCGTATGGCTCTTATACACATATAGTAAAAAGCTAAAAAGAACACAAATGAACGCCAAAGAAAGAAGAATGCTTCTTGGGTGCAGGAAATTATCTTTTAGATAAGAAAGTCCTTCACTTAGGTTTGTCTGAGCAATCGCTAAAAGAGTTGTAGCAGATAGAATCGAGTCAGAGACTATAAAGTATTCTCCGTAGAATACAGTTAGTAATGTAGAAAAAATTAAAAAGAACCAAATAAAGAAGGCACAAATTTTTGAGCCACCGACAGAGCGTCTTTGAATTAAAGATTTTAAAGCAGCAAGAAAAAACAAAATGCAATTTAAGAGGATTGCCAAACTAACTGACCAGTAAATAGCTTCTGTTAAAAGATTTCGCGGGAGGGAATATTCTTTTCCAGAACCAAACATCTGAAGATATATAGGAAAAAGGATTATTCCAAAAAGAAGAATGAGAGTAGAGAAGTATTTTCTTCCCGAGAAAATAAATATGTATGCAGATAAAGTAAGTCCGCTAAGAACGAAGTTCCTGACCTTTCCGATTCCTAAAGGATTCTGTGATAAAAATTCGAAAAGAAAAAGAACTCCCAATAAAAATAAAAACGAAATGCTTAGTGAGAACAGAAACTTTTTTGTCTTCTGGACAGCGGAGGAGGAGAATCTCGAAGGGGAGGGGAATCTATCCTTGAATTTCATTCTTTAAACTTACCGATCTTAAATTTACTTACTTTTTACAAATAAGCTGAAGTCGCTTTTCTTAAAAAATGTAAGAAAAACGACTTCAGCTTTATTAACTAGGTAGGATTCTATAGTCTTCAGCTGACTTTTTTAAGTCCTGAAAAATTAAAAATATTGTTGCTGTTCTGCCAGAGATCAAAAAATCTAGTTCTAGATTGAGAATACCAAGCCGGATGCTTTAAGTACCACTTAACCGTATCATTCAGAGCGGTCTTTATTTCTTTTGGATTTTCAATCTGAAGAGGAATGAGTTCATTCTCCCAACTGTTAGAAATTCCATTTTGAATCGCCGGGTTATCCAGTTCATCAATCAAAGCTTGATACTTTCCCATTGGGGGAGGTACTTCAGCATTGAGAACATCACAGATGGTGTTGGCAATCTCAAGCTGAGAAAGTTGGGAAGCCGGAGGAAGGAGGCGGTAATGCTTTCCAAGCTCCCCGTTCTCTTCTATGTAAAGAAGGGCTGATACAACATCGTCTACTGAGACGAGAGGATCGTCAATAAGAGCTTCCGGCACGACAGGAATGCTTTCTCCTTCGATCGCACGGTAAATCATGAAAGGAGTGGGGCTGTCTGGTTGTTGGAATGGACCGAAAACCGAAGGAACGGATAAAGTTATTATAGGCAGCCCCTGTGAGGCGTAACCGTCAATCATCTGTACAGCTTTTTCTGAAAAGCCATTTTTGCAGGTTCTGGTTGTCAGAAAAATAATCTTTTGCACATTCTCAGGGTTCCGAACAAACCTGTTTCTCCAAAGAGTTAAGGAATCTAAAAAAGTCTTCAATCCCTCTAGAGCATCCTCCACAGACTTATTCCTGGGAGCTATCGTGACAAAGATTGTATCTACTGCAGCTGTAAGAAGCGCTTGACGGACTTCATCAGCATGGGAAACGTCGCAGCGGGCAAAAATATGGTGAGGTTTCTGCATCAAATCAGCGATATTGAGCAGATTTCCTGAACCCGAAAGGTTGTCAAAATTATAAACCTGCCGATTTTCTTCAATAAGACGATAGGCGAGGTTGGTGCCAATAAAGCCGGCACCTCCAAAAACTGCAACACGTTTCAAACTTGCACCTCATATTATTGGTTTCATTTTATTTAACCGCTGTCAAAATTAAAATTGGGATTTATTATAGAGTAAAAACACTTAGTACTTACCGCCTATATCTCAATTTGTCAGTTTTAGGGGTTAAATTGAATTAAAACCTCTGATATTTGTCATTTATTTCATAATGTAAGAGCATAATTTCGCTATATTACAAACTCATTTAATATGACTAAATAAACTACCTATCCATGGAAATTACTAAGGATTATGAGGTGGATAAATCACAGACTTATTTAGATTTTTATTCACCCCTGCGAACAACATGGACAATACTACCAATAATTTTCTAGTTTTCATTTATCCAAATTAAGAATTGGCATACAAAATAACAAGGTTTTACAGAATTAGTGCTTTTTTAATTTGGGCCCCGAGTTCCTTCAGAGAGGAACATTTCCGTGGTATTTGTATATTATTTAAGCCTACTCAAACAAAGGTAAAAAATGATTAGATATTTAACAGCTATTACTGCCGCAGTTATCCTTTCAACCGGAGCCGCGGCTCAAAGTATCCAACTAAAGTCATTGCCCACTGGTTCAAATCTTACATTTGTTGCGCAAGCTAGTTCGGAAATTCCGAATGATCTGGCGGTTATGGTTTTCTCGGCTGTTTCTGAGAGTAAGGATCTTCCAACAGCTCAGTCAAATCTAAATGGGATTATGGCCGAGGCACAAAAGACTATCTCTGATTTTTCCTCTTTAGCAAAAATTCAAAATTACGGTTACTCCGCTTTTCCTGTCTATTCCAAACCAAAAGCAGGGCAGGCCCCTGAAATTGTAGGCTGGAAAGCCGTTCAGCGTATTCAGGTTCAGACTGAAGATATTGAAGGAGTGCCAGCTCTCGTTCAAACCGCACAAAATGCCAAATTGGCTTTAGATAACATTAACTACGGCCTGACAAAGGCAACCAAAGAGCTTACTCAAGAAAAATTAATTGGTATGGTTGTCGAAAACGTCAACAAAAAGGCAGCCAATGTTGCATTGGCCATGAAGCTTCCGGTTGAAACTTTTTATATAGAAAAGCTTGAGTTCAACCAAGGATTTGATTCTGCTCCTAGAAACTTCGCTGTGCGCTCCATGATGGCGGCTGATTCTTCTGCAGGGGTGACGATGCCGTCTTTCGAAGCCGGTACTTCGAATGTAGAGCTATCCGCACGGGCAAGTCTGAAAATTCTACCCGACAACCCTCAGTAACCCGGCTGCAAACCCGAATGATTAGTTGAAAATCAGTTAATTTTGCGTTTTTGTTTGCTCTTTGGTGCTCATGCACTAGGGTTTTTGACTAAAATAATCAAGATATGCATAAACAGTCGCAGAAGTTAATTGAATCTGCGGAAACTAATAAGGAGATTTATTCGTGAGACCAAATTCATCCACCCCATTCTTGCTAAAGAAGGTTGGGGCATCATAGGCGCTTCAATTTTTGTGGCCCTTCTTGTTTGGCTCCTTTTCGGAGGATTTATATCCTTCCTTTGCTTTGTCCTGTTGGCCTTCGTTATTCAGTTCTTCAGAGATCCGCCCAGGGCAGTCAGCCAGACACCTCATGCTGTATTAGCCGGTGCTGACGGCAGAATCTGCAAGATTCAAAAGTGTATTAACCCGTATACTGGCAAGGAAGAGATGTTGATCTCTACCTTCATGAACGTTTTCAATGTTCACTCTAACTACTGCCCAGTTGGCGGTAAAGTTGAAGCCATCGAATATATCCCCGGTTCTTTCGTTAACGCCGACCTGGACAAGGCCAGCGAACAAAATGAAAGAAACGCTGTTGTAGTTAAGTCCGACGAAGGTCCTGTTATCACCTTTGTTCAGATTGCCGGCTTGGTTGCTCGCCGCATCATTTGCCATCTGCATGTTGGTGAAGAAGTTGAAAGAGGGCAGAGATATGGTTTCATCCGCTTCGGATCCAGAGTTGATATCTATGTTCCTTTGAATTCAGAAGTTTTAGTTTTCGTAGGGCAGAAGGTCAGAGCCACTGATACAGTGATTGCCCTTTTGAATCCGGAAAAATTAGAAGAACCGGTCCAAGGTCAGCCTGTCCCTGAATTAGAAGCTTCTGAAAAAGTTGAAATCCCGGTTGCTCAGCCGGCTCAAACTGCTGAAAAACAGGAGGCATAAATGCCCACACCAAGCGATAAGATGAAAGCCGCTCGCTCGAGAAGACGTTTAAATCTAGCTCCTAGACCTCGTATTACTCCTCAGGCTATTGTCAAGGAAAGAATTGACACGGTAAAGAAGAAGGGGATCTATCTTCTTCCGAACTTATTTACTCTTTCCAGCCTTTTTTCGGGCTTTTTCGCAGTAGTCGTAGCAATACAAGGAGATTTCGAGAAAGCCGCTCTTGCCATTTTCGTCTCCATGGTGTTGGACGGATGCGACGGACGCGTTGCGCGTTTGACTCATACTTCCAGCCAATTTGGTGTTGAATTCGATTCCTTGGCAGATATGTGTGCATTCGGGATGGCTCCGGCTTTGGTTATGTACCAGTGGTGTTTGCATGATTTAGGTCGTCTGGGTTGGGCGGCTGCATTTGTTTATTGTGCAGGTGCGGCTCTGCGACTGGCACGCTTCAACACTAATGTCGGGGTTGTTGATAAGAGTTTCTTCCAAGGTCTTCCTTCTCCGGCTGCAGCTGCTCTTGTGGCTGGTTTCGTTTGGCTTGCTGCTGATCAAAGAATCCCGGTTAATGCGGCATGGCTTCCTTGGCTCGCTCTGGTAATCACCGTTTATGCAGGTTTAACCATGGTCTGCAACGCACCTTTCTATTCTGGAAAGAGCTTTCATTCCGGCAAGAGTGTTCCTTTCTGGGTTCTGATTGCTGCCGTGGTTGTTTTGTTTGTTGTAGCAAATGATCCTGCTTTGGTGGTGTTTGTCCTCTTCTGCTGCTACGCACTCAGCGGATTTATTTACCAGTTCTATCTTTGGTATACAGGGCAAGATAATCCGGTCAGACCCAAAGAAGATGAGATCGAATTAGACGAGCCGGAAGAACCTGTTGAGGCTCAAGATCGACAATAATTAATTTGATCAAAGTTAGGCGCCCGAGTGGCGCCTTTTTATTGGTCAAAAACTACGATTTCTTTTCACACCTCAATATAATTGATAGGATTAGATATAACTCTAAGCCTATAAACCTTAAATCAGAAGACCATATGAATACACCGGAAAAATTAATCATTTTTGATACCACTCTTCGAGACGGTGAGCAAAGCCCGGGCGCCACAATGGGGCAGGCAGACAAATTAAGAATTGCAAAACAATTAGAAAGAATGGGAGTAGACGTTATCGAAGCTGGTTTTGCAGCTAGTTCTCCCGGTGACTTCGCTGCAATTCAAGCAATTGCTCAGGTTGTTAAAAACTCAACCGTCTGTTCTTTGGCAAGAGCTAACCTTAAAGATATCGAAAAGGCCGGCTTGGCTATTCAAGCCGCTCCCAGAAAGAGAATTCACACGTTTATTGCTACTTCTCCACTGCATATGGAGAAAAAACTCAATTTGCAGCCGGGGCAAGTAATTGAAGCTGCGGTTTCTGCGATCCGTGAGGCTAAAAAATACACGGACGATATCGAATTCTCCTGTGAAGATGCCTCCAGATCTGAGCCTGAATTTTTATATCGAATCATTGAGGCAGCGATCAGAGAGGGAGCAAACACGATTAACATTCCGGATACCGTCGGATATGCCGTTCCATCTGTTTTCGGAGAATTTATCAAGAATCTGAGAGAGCATGTGTACAACTCCGATCAAGCCATTTGGTCTGTTCATTGTCATAACGATCTCGGTTTAGCTGTGGCTAATTCTCTCTCCGGAGTCCATTTCGGAGGCGCACGCCAAATTGAATGTTCTATCAATGGTCTGGGCGAAAGAGCCGGCAATTGCGCATTGGAAGAAGTTGTAATGGCCGTTAAGACCAGAAAAGATTTCTTTAACCTCGGCTGCTATATCGATACAAGACAACTGGTTCCGGCTTCTAAGCTGGTTTCTTCTATCACGGGATTCCCGATTCAGCCAAACAAAGCTATTGTTGGAGCCAATGCCTTCTCTCATGCTTCGGGCATTCACCAGGACGGTGTTTTAAAAGCTAGAGACACTTACGAAATCATGACGGCTGAGGAAGTTGGCTGGAATACCAACAAGCTTGTTCTCGGAAAATTGTCCGGTAGATCTGCCTTCCGTCAGCGCGTAAGAGAACTCGGTATTCCTACAAAGAGTGAAGAAGAAATTAATGAAGCTTTTGCTCGGTTTAAAGAGCTTGCAGATAAAAAGACGGATATTTTTGATGAAGATATTCAATCGTTATTTGATGAGCAATACACAGAGAAGCAAAACATCAAATTTGTTTCTTTGAAGCAGGCTAGTGAAACCGGTAAACGTCCGTATGCAGAAATTGTTTATCTGGAAAACGGTGTAGAACGTCACGGTCAAGCCGAAGGAAACGGTCCGGTTGATGCTACTTTCAATGCGATTGAAAGCTGTGCGAAGAGCGGAGCAGAACTTCTTCTTTACTCCGTTAATGCTTTGACTCTTGGAACCCAAGCCCAAGGCGAAGTTACAGTCAGGTTGTCATTTGGCGGCAGAATGGTCAACGGCAATGGAGCTGACCCGGATATTTTGGCAGCTTCGGCTAAAGCCTATCTGGATGCATTGAATAAACTCAATGTTGTAAGAGAGAAGAAGAATCCGCAATTCGGAAACGATGCGGCAGCGGTCTAATTTCTTGTAATTTCAATTCTGCACGGCACATGAAAGTTCAAACTTTTGTGTGCCGTTTCTTTTACAGCTGAGCCGAAGACTCCTCCGTTGATTTTCTAAATGTCTTTCCGAAGATTCTTTTATCTATAAAGGATTTTTTCTAGGCCAAATTACTGGCAAAAAAAATCGCCGATCGACTATGGATGGCGACTACTGTCTGTGGGAGGGTCGACAGTTAAAAAGAGAATTTATGGGTCCTTTCGATACTGCATGACAGGGAACTCACAAAATTTCTAAGCTCACAAGTTCACTCAGGTGTAATTGTAACTAAGCGTCATTTTCTTTACCTCGTACAAAACGACATTTACAAACGAGCAAAAAATTGAGAAAATAAAAAATTCTGTTTTCTCATTTTTCCATGAGCAGTTCTCTTGCACAGTACTACGCCGATTTACTCAGACCGCTGGGCGAAGTACACGTCGGAAAAATGTTTTCTGTTTTCTGTATTTACATCAACGAAAAGCCGGTTGGCTTCTTATGCGGAGAAGAACTTCTTGTCAAAACAAATGCTCAGATGAGAGAGAAGTGGCCGGAAATTCCTCAACAAAAACTTTTTGATGGTGCAGTCAATCCTATGTGGCTGGTTGAAGATCCGGAAAACCAAGAACTTTTACTCACGCTTTTTCGCCGAGCTTACGAAAATCTTCCTCAACCTAAGCCCAAAAAGAGCAGAAAGAAGCAGAAGACTAATGAGGAAGTATTGTCTCAATCAGGCCTTGGCTCTCCTCTGAGTGACGAGTCTGTTATGGGAAAGGACGTTTTAACTTCAAAAGTTCGCGAAAATTCTTTTCTTGCTTGGTTACATCTAAACAAAAGAAAACTGTAAGAAAAATGATATAAGCGCTTTTGAAGAATGTAGAAGGATAAGAGGTCATCAACGATGAAAAAGAATAAAGCGGCAGTATTAGTTTTTATCTGGTTCATGCTCTCTTTTTTATTCGGATGGTATGCCGTTGGAGCCATTAAGTCTCTTCAGGTCCTGCTATTTTCGTTTCCTTTTGCGTTAATTCTATTATTTCCTTTTTCTTCTAATGTCAGGAAGACGCTTTTTTGTCTTTCGTTGGTCATCTTTGGACTTTCCGATTTTTATTTAGGCATTCAAGCATATTTGCGAGATGCCTACGAGGCGAGTTTGAATTCAGGTTTTGTTCTTGAATCAGTCGCTAATACTTCATTCTCGGAATCAAAAGAGTATCTGATGGCAATGGCACCTCAGATAGTCCTATGGTCTGCCGTTGCTTTTTTCATTTTTCTTGCTCAGACATATCTGGCAATTTCGCTGGTGAAAGAAGCCCCATTGCACTCAAAATATTTTTATTGGTTTGCCGGTCTCATCATCTGTTTAAGTCTCTTTGGTTGGTACCAAAGAGCTTGGCGTGCGCATTTTCCTCCGGTGAGCCTCCTAACTTTTTATCAATCCTGCGAAGAGAAAAAGAGCTATTGGAAAAATATAAAAGCAGAAAACAATACCGCTCTGGATCGTGCAGCAAAACATATCCTTTCCGTTGAACCGGGACCAAGAACCATAGTTCTCGTAGTCGGCGAAAGCATGAATCGTGAAAATATGAGCCTCTATGGATATGACAGAGATACAACGCCCAGACTTAAAGAAGCGGACAAGGATTCCGAATTACATGTAAGTAAAGAAGCATTCTCCACTCAGTCAAGTACTGTTGCAGCATTCAATGACATGTTCGAATTTCCCGACTCGTCATCTATCTCGAAATCTAAACTCTTTGCTTTCTTCAAAGCTGCAGGTTACAAGATATACTGGATCAGCAACCAAGACGATGTAGCAATCAAAGCCGAGTTCCAAGATTTTTCTAATACTGCGGTTAACTTAAATCGGGTTGCCGGCCGCTCCAGTACTTCCATGGATGAAAAAGTCCTCCCGGAATTAGCAAAAGCTTTACAAACACCCGGCGATAAAAAGTTAATCGTTGTTCATCTGATTGGCATCCATCCTCATTTCTCTTTCCGATATCCGTCTGAAATGAGTTCTCTGTGGAATGATCAAGATGCGATTAGGACAAGATTGGAAGAGAAGGGACGAAGCATAAGGACATTAGAAATGCTTGAGCACTACGATAGAGCCATGTTGTATCAAGATGGAGTGCTCTTTGATACGTTGAAGCTGACGCAGAATTTCGATAAGAACCATCCCGATGTAAAAACCTCTTGGATTTTTTTGTCTGACCACAGCGTTGAGACCGGACAAAGAAAAGATAGAACCGGTCATTCCAACAATTCGTTGGGCGGTTATACCATTCCATTTTTGTTTTGGACGCCTTACAGCGATCTCTCAGAAGGTGAGGAAGTTCAGGAAGGCTCTTCTTTCCGCTCTGATTGGCTCTCTTATACGCTGCTGGATTTGGCAGGAATTCACTGCAATTTTCCAATCTTCGAAAAGTCTTGGCTGAGCAAACAGTACAAATGGAAAGAACCGAAGGTAGTGACTGATTTGAAACAAAAAATAGAAGGTTGATAAGGAAATGAGCCCAAACTCATTCGTATGGTCCCAATAAACTCATTTACAACTTATGCTCACGGACGAATTAAGGTTTTTCCGTTATAATGCACGACGTTTTTCAACACGGTTCGATTAATTCCAATTGAAACCGCAAGTTAACATCGCTTAGGCGAAAAGGAAATTTAAAATGGCACAAACCACAGAAAAGAAAGCTGAAATTATTGCTAAGTTTGCACAGTCTGAAGGCGACACAGGATCTCCACAGGTTCAGGTTGCTTTGTTGACAGGCCGTATCAACGAATTGACAGAACACTTCAAAGTAAATCCTAAAGATCATCACAGCCGTCGTGGTCTTTTGAAGATGGTTTCTCGTCGTCGTAAATTACTTGACTACCTCAAGGGTCGCGATGTAAACGCCTACAAGGCTCTTATCGACGCTCTCGGTCTTCGTAAGTAATCCTTGCAATCGGCAAGATGATTTCAGCAGCGGTCAGCGATTCGGTTCGCTTGCCGCTGTGTTCATTTTTGGTTCAATATTTTTAAACCGGCGCGTTGCGATATGTGCGTGACGAAAAAATTAATTTTTCTGAGCCGCAGATACCGCAGTGTGCCGAGTCAAAGGAATACTACACATGACAATGTTTAATAAAGTCGTAAAGACTTTTCAGTACGGTGAGCATACCGTCACACTTGAAACCGGTGAAATCGCTCGTCAGGCAACCGGTGCTGTTATCTGCAACATGGACGAAACAGTTGTTCTCGCCACTGTTGTAGCAAAGAAAGAAACAAAACCAGGTCAGGATTTCTTCCCGCTGACTGTAGACTACATCGAAAAAACATACGCTGCCGGTAAGATTCCGGGAGGCTACTTCAAACGTGAAGGCCGTCCAAGCGAAAAAGAAACATTAACTTCCAGATTGATCGACAGACCTATCCGTCCATTGTTCCCGGAAGGTTTCTTCAATGAAGTACAAATCATCATTCACGTTCTTTCCGTGAACCCCGAAGTTGATCCTGATATTCCTTCCATGATTGCAGCTTCTGCAGCTTTGGCAGTTTCCGGTGTTCCTTTCCATGGTCCTATCGGCGCAGCTCGTGTTGGTTATATCAACGATCAGTATGTTCTTTGCCCAACAGAATCTCAGTTGAAAGAATCTAAGCTTGACTTAGTTGTCGCTGGTACTGAACGTGCCGTTCTTATGGTTGAGTCCGAAGCTCAGCAGCTTTCTGAAGAAGTTATGCTTGGAGCTGTTATGTTCGGTCACGAACAGATGCAGGCAGTTATCGAAGCCATTGACGCTCTCGTTGAAGAAGGCGGCAAGCCGTTGTGGGATTGGGAACCGGCTCCTAAGAATGAAGCTCTCTTAGCTAAGATTACAGAAATCGTCGGTGACAGAATCAACGACGCCTTCACCCATAGAAACAAACAAGAAAGAAACGAATGCCTTCGTGTAGTCTATGAAGACGTTCAAGAAAAAATTGCTGCCGCTATTGAAGCCGGCGAATTAGAAGAAGTTGATCCTAACGAAGTCAACAATATTCTTTTCGAAATGGAAGCACGCCATGTCAGAGGCAAGATCCTTGCCGGAGAAAGACGTATCGACGGCCGTGATACACGCACCGTTCGCCCAATCGAAATCCGTACAGGTGTCCTTCCGAGAACACATGGTTCCGCTCTCTTTACACGCGGCGAAACTCAGGCTTTGGTTGTTACTACTCTCGGCACAAAGCAGGATGAACAGATTGTTGATTCTCTCGGCGGAGAATATCGCGAACGCTTCATGATGCACTACAACATGCCTCCGTTTGCTACCGGTGAAACAGGTCGCGTCGGTTCTCCGAAGCGCCGCGAAATCGGTCACGGACGTTTGGCAAAACGCGCTCTTCGCGCCGTTATTCCAGCCGAAAAAGATTTCGAATACTCTATGCGAGTAGTTTCTGAAATCTGTGAATCCAACGGTTCTTCTTCTATGGCCAGCGTTTGCGGCGGCTGCTTATCCCTGATTGACGCAGGTGTTCCTCTGACAGACTTCGTAGCCGGTGTTGCTATGGGCCTGATCAAGGAAGGCAACAAGTTTGCTGTTTTGACCGACATTCTTGGTGACGAAGATCACTTAGGCGATATGGATTTCAAGGTAGCCGGTACAGATCATGGTGTTACTGCTCTTCAGATGGATATCAAGATTGAAGGCATTAACAAGGAAATCATGGAAGTCGCTCTAGCTCAGGCTAAAGAAGGCCGCATGCATATCCTCGGAATCATGCATGAAGCAGTTGGCGATGAAAAGCGTGAACTCAGCCAGTACGCTCCGCGTATGCTCAGCTTCAAGATTAATCCGGAGAAGATTAGAGACGTTATCGGTAAGGGCGGTGCAGTTATTCGTGCCATTACAGAAGAAACAGGCGTTTCCATCAATATTGAAGATGACGGCAGCGTAACTATCGCTTCTGTTGACCAGGCAGCTGCTGATGAAGCCAAGAGACGTATTGACGAAATCACAGTAGACGTTGAAGTCGGCCAGGTTTATGTTGGCAAAGTCACAAAGATTCTTGACTTCGGTGCTTTCGTTCAGGTTCTGCCGGGAAGAGAAGGTCTCCTTCATATCAGTCAGATCGCTCACGAAAGAGTTGCCAAGGTTGCTGACCATCTGAAAGAAGGTCAGGAAGTTCGCGTAAAGGTTTTGGAAATTGATGAAAAGGGCAAATTCAAACTTTCTATGAAAGCTTTGATTGAGAAACCTGCTCGTCAAGAAAAGCCAGCTGAAAAACAGCAGTCCGCTGAAAATCCGGACATTATCGTTGGCTAATTAAGCCCCGATAATTAACCGGCATTATTCAAGTATTCTCAAAAAGCAGAGAACTATTTGGAGATGCCGGTTTTTCTTTGCTTTTTGAAAAGTTTTTATGTTTTCCTTCTTCCGCTAAGAATCTATTCTCCATTAAGCTCAAAAGCCCAGTTCTTCTCCTAAATAGAAAAGGGATTAATTCCATTAAAGAAGTGAATTCAATTCTCACTTACTTTTTCCTAAGTGTTTTCCTTTTGATAACAAATGATTCTGAATTAACTTTTTAGCAACTATTAAGAATGATCGATTAAGAATTAAAAGAAGATTGGGATAATCAGCTAATTTTCCATTTTTAGAGGCTTACTTTGTTCAATCTAAAAGAATTATTGAAAAAAACGGATTTTACGAATGAAGAAATTATTTTTCTTTTAGGATTAAAAGACCCGGAACAGTGCAGGCTTCTTCAAGAAGAGGCTTATCGCAGAACAACTGCCTTGATGGGAAACAAGGTTTACTACCGCGGGCTCATTGAATGTTCCAACATCTGCACTTCGAATTGCCGTTATTGCGGAATTAGGAAGGATAATCATCAAGTACGCCGTTATGAGATGACAAAGCAGGAAATTATTGATCAGGCCGTCTGGGCTGCTCGCAATGGCTATGCATCCATTTGTTTACAGGCAGGCGAAAGAAGGGATGAAAAATTTATTAGTTTCATCGAAGAGTGCCTCAGAGAAATTCACAAACAAACCGTAAGCGATGTTCTTCCTGATGGAGTGGGCGTAACTTTGTCTTTGGGAGAGCAAACAAAAGAAGTTTATGAACGTTGGGCTGTTGCCAGCGGTAATAGATCCAATTTGCGTTACTTGGCAAGATTTGAAACTTCTAACGCTGATCTTTTCAGCATGCTTCACTCAGCAAAAGGAAAATACGAAAAAATTCTGGATCATCGTCTTGAGTGTCTGAAGCATTTAAAAGAATGCGGCTATCAGGTCGGAACCGGAGTAATGATTGGCATCCCGGGTCAGACTTTAAAAGATCTTTGTATGGATATCCGAATGTTCCAACAGGTAGATGCTGACATGATTGGTATGGGACCGTATTTAATGTCTGAAGAAGCAGATTTAGAGTTTCTCGGACAAATGGAGAATAAGGCTCTATTCCAGCTTTCTTTGAATATGATTGCGGTTACAAGACTGGTAATGGGCAATATTAATATTGCAGCTGCTACCGCCCTCCAAGTTCTTCATCCGGAGGGAAGAGAGATTGCAATTGAATATGGCTGCAATGTCATCATGCCGAATCTCTCTCCTACCAAATTCAGAGAAGGCTATCAACTTTACGATCATAAGCCCGGTCTCAACGATGACCCATTCCATTTCGGCTTGCATTTGGAAGAAAGAATTCAATCCAGGGGAAGGGAAGTAGGCTGGAATGAGTCAGGTTCTTCTCGGAAATGGCTTATGAAACAAGAAAAACAGGAACCACTGGCTTGCTAAGTAAAGACATTTTCCTTCAAATATAGTTTTGTTACAAAAGCAGGCGCCAAGAATTTAATTTTTATTCTTGGCGCCTTTGCTAAACTTATTTTTTTCATTATTACAAATAGAGGATTCCATGCGCAGAGGCTTAGTCGTAGGCAACTGGAAAATGAACGGTTCATTGGAATTTATTGAAAACTGGGTATCTCAATACACAGCTTTTTTAGAAACTCAGACTGAGACCGCTATTTGTCCTCCGTACGTCTATATTCCTTCTTTAAGAAATCGTCTGATGACTTCCGCAATTCACATGGGAGTCGGAGCGCAAGATTGTTCTGTCCATAATGATGGTGCTTACACTGGCGAAGTAGCAGCAAATATGCTGGCTGATGTCGGATGCTCTTTTGTTATTGTTGGTCACTCCGAGCGCCGGCAGTATCATTCTGAATCTAATGAAATGGTTGCTTTGAAAGCACAAAAAGTTCTCGAAGCCGGACTCCGTCCTATTGTTTGTGTCGGCGAGACGTTGGAGGAAAGAGAAGCGGGACGAACTAATGAAGTTGTCTTAGCCCAGCTCAATGCGGTTCTTGATGTCATCGGGCCTGAAATGCTAGTCACCGGTGCGTTAGCCTATGAACCTGTTTGGGCTATTGGAACAGGAAAAACTGCGACGCCGGAGGAGGCGCAAGAAGTTCACAAGATCCTTCGAGATAGTGTAAAATCACGCAATTCTGATGCTGGGGATTCCTTGAGAATAATCTATGGAGGCTCAGTAAAGCCATCAAATGCTCAAAAGCTGTTTGCTTGTCCTGATATTGACGGAGGTTTGATTGGCGGAGCTTCATTAAAGGCTGATGATTTTTATGCAATTGCCCAAGCGGCCAGCTCGGTAGAGTTTATTGTTTAACGGTTAGAAACAAAAATGAATTACATTCTTACTATTGCCATCGTGCTTCAAGTTTTGAGTGCGCTAGCAATTATTGTTTTGGTTCTTTTACAGCATGGTAAAGGAGCTGATCTTGGCGCAGCTTTCGGAGGCGGCGCTTCCGGTTCACTTTTCGGTGCTTCCGGTTCTGCAAACTTTTTATCTCGCTCCACTGCGGTTGCGGCCACGATTTTCTTCTGCTCCACTTTGGCATTGACAGTAGGTGCAAAGCACAATCGTGCCCCGGTTTCCGGCGGTGTTTTGGGTACAGTTTCCGAAACTACAGCACCGGCTCCGGAGCCTGTTAAAGCTCCTGTAGAAAAAAGTAGCGAATCTCCTGCACAAAATCAAATTCCGCGCTAGAATACGGACTTCTTGATTTAGCCGACGTGGTGAAATTGGTAGACACACCATCTTGAGGGGGTGGCGGCGAGAGCCGTGCGAGTTCAAATCTCGCCGTCGGCACCAAAATTTTAAAGCCCAGATTTAATCGTCTGGGCTTTGTCACATCCGGCGAAATTTCGTTCGGTTTCGAAAGAAAAATGCGAGCTTAACGTTCTCTCAGCATCCTTAAAAAGTTTTTCTAAGTACCTGGTAATCTTTCAATGGCTGTCTGAAGGAAAGAACGCCTTTACAAAACAGAGTGCTGTCAAAAGAATCGCTGTGAGTCCTAATGTTTGGCCTTCTTTTATTGGCCGAAAATTTCTGTGAAAGAGTTCAAAATTTGGGAGACCGGCAAGAGGTTAGAACCCAATAATTAAGCCTGAACTTTACTAAACTAAATATATTTCTCAAAATCTTTTAGCCGGATCGCCCAAACCCCTTATCCAGAGCCCGTTTTGGCCGTCTAGGGGTTAGATTTATCTTTACTCCTAGACATAATACTCATATCTAGTGAGGCACCTATGCTTTTCCAAACTCTTTCAAATGAACTTCATCCATTGTTAGTTCAGAAAACCCAAAAAGCTTCTTACGTTCTCAGGTATAAAAATAAATGGGTCGACGGCGTTTCAAAACGCATTAGCAGCGAAACAGTGGGGAGAATTCTTGATGAAAATACGGGTGCCTTTGAATTTAGCAGCAAATTTCTCAACAAGAATCCCCAATTCCGAGGTCTGAACCTCTTCTGGGATAAAGAACATTGCATTCTCACTTATCGAGCCGCTCCGACTCTCGGGCCGACCGCTCAATCAAGGCTGAATGCCGGGGCCTCCTATTTGTTTTTAGAAATAGCAGAACAGGCAGGAATCCTCGAAGATCTCAAGACCGTCTGGGGAGAAAAAGCTGCCGATATTATTTCTCTAGCCATTTACTTTCTTGTTCACCCGCATCTTAATATCGACAGTTATTTTCATACAGCAGAACGGACGTTACTGCCTGGGCAACCGCTCAGCGCCAAACGTTGTACAGAGCTTTTTGAGTCAATAACTTTCGACGAGCGTAATCATTATCTTAAATTGCGGGCCGCTAGGAGTTCCGAAACTAACAACCCCAATTACTGGGCCTATGACACAACATCTATTTCTTCTTACTCCGAGACGATACCGCTTGTTAAATACGGTTTTAACAAAGAGCACGATCCTTTGCCGCAGATGGTGCTTGGCATTCTGATGGATTGCAATACCGGAGAACCTATTGACTATCAACTACTTAATGGAGCTACGGCTGATGTATCCACTTTAAAAAAACTTTTTCTAGTTCGCTCGAACATTGATGTCGACACAATCAGCTTAATCCTTGATAGAGGATTTGATAGTTTCGAGAACCTGAAACTGCTATATCTTCAGCATACGAATTTCATCCTGGCCGTTAAATCCAACAGCACGATCATTGCCGATTCATTTAAAGCAAATTGGAAAACTCTAAAGGCTCGAAATCCTCTCGAATATATCCCGGAGTACGAATGCTTCGGAAGGGCATGCAAGGCGCACTATAACTTCCAATCCAAAGAGCTGGGTCAGATCGATTCGGAGGTCTACGTTCATATGTTTTACAGCCCGGATAAGGCCGTGAGTGAACTTCATCGAGACGATTTAATCCTCCACGGATGTTTAGAAGAAATTACCGAAAGAGAAAGAAAAAAGCGGATGAATAAGGAACTGCGCGACCCGAGTACTGCTTTAAGAGCGTACTTTAGGAGAGAAGAAAAAGGAAAATGGGAACTTAAAGGTGAGGAATGGCTAAGCATTCAGCAAAATTCCGGTTTGTTCTACCTGGTATCAAATTCGATATCAAGTCCGCGAGAATGTCTGTTCAAATACAGAAGCCGAGACGTTGCCGAAAAAGGCTTCAACAACTTTAAAGAACGATGTGCCGGGAGGAGAGCCAGATGCCAGGAAAGTTCTTTACATGCCAAAATTTTTGTTATTTATCTGGCTATCACCTTGCGTTTGATGCTTCGTCATCGTGTTAATCAGACAACTGAAGAAGAGTATCTTAAAACAGAGAAAATCCGGAACATTCCAGATAACAGCGTGCCGGAGATGATCGACGACCTTAACTATGTTGGAGTGACAAAGTGCATGGGAATTTCGCCGGCGCAATATTTCTGGGATCAACTCACTCCCAAGCAACGGGACTATTACAAATTTGCAAAAGTACCGTTGCCCGAGGGGACATTTGTCTTAGGTAGTTTTATATCTAGGTAAGAAAAGTTCAGGAAGGAAAATTTCGGCCATGAAAAAGTTTTGACAAGAAGTGGCCGACAAGAATAAATAATTTGATTCCAAAACAAAAAACTCATTCCGCAAAAATGGAATGAGTAATTCTGGTGCCGACGGCGAGATTTGAACTCGCACGGCTCTCGCCGCCACCCCCTCAAGATGGTGTGTCTACCAATTTCACCACGTCGGCTTGAAAGTGAGACCGAACTATAGCATAAATTTTTAATTTGTGTGCGCTAGTACTAAAAATTTTTTAATTACTTGAGTTTTTTATTCTAAAAATATTCAATTTGGCTATCAAAATTAATAAGTTTTAGTAAATAAATCTATAAATATCAATTAGATAAAAGAAGAAGTAAGCAAATTTTTCAAAGAAAAAATAATTATTGAAAAATTAAAAAACAAACTCATGTTTCATATAATGGATTCCAGGTAGTCGAATCAAAACTTACTTTTCTTCGATTATTCAAATTTTCATACCTTCGGAATACATCATGAATTTGAAAGATAGAAAAGTACGCAGAAGCTCTCAAAGAGAGAACTGTTGTAACTGAAATTTCTCTCCTTAACTGAAGACATCCAGTTAAGCGTCTTGGCCTTACGAGTCCGTTCTCTATTTCAAATCTATAAATTATTTTTACCTATTGGGAGCTTATTATGGCTGTTTACCAAAGTATCACCGAGCTTATCGGAAGAACTCCGCTTTTGAAACTAAACAACTTTTCTAAAAATAGAAATTTAAAGGCGACGGTTATTGCTAAATTGGAATATTTGAATCCTTCAGGATCGGTCAAAGACCGGGCAGCTCTCTCTATGCTGGATGAAGCTTCTCAAAGGGGCCTCATTAACAAAGAAACCGTGATTATTGAACCGACTAGCGGTAACACGGGAATTGGACTGGCAGCGATTGCCGCGGCAAGAGGCATGAAGGTTATTCTTACAATGCCGGAAACCATGAGCGTTGAAAGACAAAATCTTTTGAAAGCTTACGGTGCAGAGATAGTTTTAACTGACGGCAAGAAAGGAATGACAGGATCAATTGAAAAAGCCCAAGAACTGGCTAAAGAGTATCCGAATAGCTTTATTCCCGGTCAATTTGAAAATCCTGCTAATCCTCTTGCTCATGTCAAAACAACAGGCCCAGAAATCTGGGAGGACACGGATGGGAAGGTTGATATTTTCGTAGCCGGAGTCGGAACAGGCGGAACGGTATCAGGTGTAGGCAATTATTTGAAGTCCAAAAATTCGGACGTAAAAGTTGTTGGAGTAGAACCCGAAACCTCAGCTGTTATTAGCGGAAAGCAACCCGGACCCCATCCTTTACAAGGAATCGGAGCAGGTTTCATCCCAAAAACTTTAAACGTTTCTATTCTGGATGAGGTTATGACAATTTCTGGCGATGAAGCTTTTAAAGCTTCAAAAGCTTTGGCGCGTGAAGAAGGCTTTTTGGTAGGCATTTCTTCAGGTGCTGCTTTAGCAGCCGCTCAGAAGCTCGCAGAACGGCCTGAGAACCAAAATAAAACCATCGTAGTGCTTCTTCCGGATGCCGGCGATCGTTATCTTTCTACAGATTTATTCAAATAGAACAAAAGAAAAATAATTCACAAGAGAAGAGCCAGCAGGATTCTTCCGAACTGGTTCATTTAATTGGCCATCCGCGCAATCCACAACGCCCGGATGGTCATAATTTTTCGTAGAAGGCCTTGAAAGATTCTCCGTTGTTTGTCTGTCAGAGACGATTTTTCTTTAGGAGGGAACGGCTAGAAGATACCTTATATTTTTCGGTTGGTTATCGCATATAAGAAGGTATCCTTAGGAAAGTTTTCTGCATGGAGAAAATTCAGTTGTTGTCCTCAGATAACATGAAATCAGCCCCAATTGTGAAAGAATGGCAAAAAAACTTTCCAACTAATTTCTATTATGAGCAATAGACATTGATTGTTACTTCTTTAATATCAATGACTGATTGTTATCGATATCCCATTTTTCTAGAATATTCTCATTTAGTAAAAAAGGGATAACCATGACTAACGAAAAAAGAAAAGAGGCCATTGAAGCCTATAGGGCTCGAAAGGACTCTTTTGACTGGAACGGTCTAATGGATTATGCAAACTCTCTTTTAGAGTGCAGAGACCGTATACAGGAAACTGTAAAACCTGTCGCTTTGGATGAAGAAGTTGCTGCTAGAGCCATCAAGGAAAAAGTTCCGTACCTTAGCTTAAAGCCTGTTCAAATTATTCCTTCTGAATTCCGCGGACATCTTAATGAGTTAGTCAAAGAATTCTTAGAGCAGGGCATTATTCACGATGAACACAATAAGTCTCTTCTTCGTTCAGTAGACCTTTCCAAGCTTACTGACAAAACCATTGAGCTGGCGGGTGAAGATCCTAACCAGTTCTTCTTAGAAGCAGTCAACGAACTGCAGGGTGAAGAGAAGAACGAACTTCTTCAGATGATCCTTGCAGGTCTTTTGATCAATGCCGTTCGTGTCTATTTAAGCAGCCTCGGTGTTCAAATGACTGAATTCGTCGGTCATCCAGGAGATCTAAAGGTTTCTGATCAGCCAATGACTTGCCCGACTTGCGGACAACCTCCTACGCTTGCATCTTTAGGCAATGAAGGAAATATTGCCGGTAATTCCAGAAAACTGTTCTGTGCTTGCTGTGGAACTGTATGGCCCTTCGAGCGTGTTCGCTGCGCCTACTGCGGAACAAGAAACACTAACAAACTCAAATACGTTCATTCCGATGGAGATCCTATCCATCGTTTGTACGTTTGCGAAAAATGTGGCGGCGTCCTTCCAACAGTTTTCCAAGAGCAATTGGGAGAGAATATTGACTATGATGTTGAGCAGACTGCGTGTGGCGTTATTCAGTCTCTCTACCACGAAGAGTTCGCGAAAGATTTAGAAGAAGAATTGAAGTAAGCAGTTATATCTTTTTCTGTTAGCTCTCGGTAATTTCTCCGTTGCCGAGAGTTTTTTTATATGTATCCTGCTGAAAGCACAAAAAAGACGCCTAAGGATTTCAATCTCTAATCGCCTGGTTTCGGTTTGGTGCTTGCACCAAAGATCAAGCGATTCAAGTTTTAATAAATAAAGCCGGAAGAATAAAAAAAGGCCCGGCTTAATCTCTCCTTGTGCGACTGGTTAGTTCTACAGAAGTTTGAGGCTTCGGCGGAGCGGACTCCGGATTCTAACGATCTTCTTACCCCTTAAGGAGTTCTAAGCACCGTGGGTGTGTTCACAAAAACACCATAACCGAGTCCGAGCATTTTTTTAGTATAGATCCGAGTGGGATCTAAGACGAATTCCATAGATCTGCTCGGGGCGATTTTCGTAAATAAAAAGAAAGTCAGGCTCAAGATGCAACTCTCGACAGCCCTCCCATTTTCCAATAAGGAGATGATCCTTGACTAAGGCAGGAAGCGGCTGCTCAGATACCAGCAATTAAACTATATCCTTGAAAAGTGTCAAATCCTTGTGCTTTTTTCGCAAGTTTGATGTCCTTT
>UQNA01000029.1 GCA_900542195.1 uncultured Sutterella sp.
GACCCTTATATCACCGTCCTAAAGGACGGTGTTTTACGGGTCGGTCTGATAAAAAGGTCCTCTAAGCGAGGAAAAAATAAATGGATAACTCTCTTTTATCTGTAATTGGACTGAGGAGAAGATTTTAATAATGCTGGGAGATATAAAAAGAAAAGTAGGAAGATTACAAAGCGGTAACCTATTGAATTTAAATGGTCGGGGCGGCGGGATTCGAACTCGCGACCCCTTGCACCCCATGCAAGTGCGCTACCAGGCTGCGCCACGCCCCGACTGAGAAAGCGAATATTACACCAAAATCACTTGTTGCGCAAAAACTCCGCAGTCTCTTTTAAGTTAGAAGAAATTTCTTGAAGCTCACGAATCATTTCTTTTGAAAGCACTTGAGAAACGGGAGGAGCGGCCAGTGGAACAAGCTCCTCCGGAACTCCGTCTCTCTCTTTTTTCAGCTCAGAAATAACGCCTTCAATAGATAGGCCTTTGCCGTATCTTAGCTCCCGGATTTTACGGACCAGCAAAATGTCTTGAGGCCGGTATCTTCTCTGATTTCCTCTGCGAATGGGTCGAAGAGCAGGGATTTCAGCTTCCCAAAACCGAAGAACATCTTGACGGACTCCGCAAAGAGTTACCGCTTCGGAAATTTTGAAAAATTTCTTTTCCGGTGGAATACGCGGTAACTCCGAGAGCTTTGCCATAGTCTTACTTAGCTAATTTGCTCTCAATAAGCTCGCTGTTGGCTTCCACCATGTCTCTTAATTTCGGACTTGTATGGAAAGTCACAACTCTACGGGCGGTAATGGCAATTTCTTTACCGGTCTTGGGATTTCTTCCCGGTCTTTCCGGCTTGTCTCTTAATTGAAAGCTTCCGAAGCCTGAGAGCTTGATTGATTCGCCTCTTTCCAAGCAGGCGCGGAGCTGATCAAAAAAGAGATCGACAATGTTTCTTGACTGTCTCTTGGAATATCCGAAGTCCTGGGTCAGAAGCTCGGCTAAATGCGCTTTAGTCAAAGTTTCATCAGGTCCAAGACCGGTAGAGAAGGTAGCGAGGTCCTCGCTATCGTAAATTTCTGTCATTGTTGTCCTCTAAAAATATTATTTTCTAAGAGAAGCGCCTTTTGCTTCTAAAGTCTCAACTAAAGCAGCAACCGCTTCTTCAATTTCATTCTCTTCAAGAGCTTCTTGATTAGCTTGCAGTTTAATAGCGAAAGCTAAACTCTTCTTGCCTTGCATTTCGGTGTCTTCTTTTTTCGGCTTGTATACGTCGAATAAGTCGAAAGAGGCCAACGAAAGAAGTCTTGGGTCGGTCTTAGATGCTTTCTTAACGGCATCAAGCAAGTCCTGAACAGGAACCTTATCATCAACCCAAACGGCCAAGTCTCTTAAAATCGGCTGCTGTTTCGGAATACCTTTATAGCTCGGAACATCTGTCTGCATCAAGGCAGTGGCATCTACCTCAAAGACGACTGGAGCATGCGGCAAATTGTACTGCTGAAGAATCTTCGGATGAATTTCACCAATAAAACCAATCTGTTCTCCGTCAAGCATGACTTTTGCAGTACGCCCCGGATGAAGAGCTGGGTGCTTGTACGGTTCAAAACGAAGCTTCAGCGGGAAAGCAAAGGCTTCCAGAACGCCTTTTAAGTCGTAGAAGTCAACCAAGCGCTTTTCCTGACCCCATTGAGCCGGAGCGGCAGCCCCGTAAGAAAGAGCGGCAAAGTGAACTGGCTGTTCAACGCCTTGTACGGAAGAGTCGGAACCTTTGATTTCGTCATTCTTCCAGAATACACGGCCGTATTCGAAGATATTTACTCTTTCTGCCTTGCGGTTCAAGTTGAAAACCAGATTGTCAATTAACCCGGAGATCATCTGAGTGCGCATGACATTCATTTGGCTTGCGATCGGGTTTAACACCTTGATGACGTCTTCTTTTTCAGTAAAGAGGGCATCAGCCTTGTCTTCAACGAAAGAGTAGTTAATTAATTCCTGGAAGCCCAAGCCTGCAAGTTTGCAGCGGAGCTGATGACGAGTACGGGTGTCTTCCGGCTGTTCCTTCATTTGAATGCGTGCAAGCGGAGGAACTTCAGGAAGAGCTTCATAGCCGATCAAGCGGGCAACTTCTTCAATCAAATCTTCTTCAATTTCAATATCGAAGCGGTAAGAAGGAGCTGTCACGGTGAAGACACCGTCTTCTTTCACATACGGGAAGTTAAGATTTTTCAGGCACTGTTCCATCTGGTCATCAGTAATATCAATGCCGATGACTTTACGGCAGCGGTCAGCACGCATCTTAACTTGCTTGGTCTCAGGCAATGCAATGACTTGATCGACGACAGGTCCGATCTTCGTTTCGGGCGTGCCGCAAATTTCCACTACCAGCTTTGTGATGTATTCCAAATGTTCAGGATTGCTTGCGAAATCAACGCCTCGTTCGAATCTATAAGCGGCATCGGTAGAGAAGTTTAATTTTCTGCATCTGCCCTGAATTGAAGTCGGCCACCAGAAAGCGGCTTCTACAAAAATGTTTTTAGTATCGAGGGAGATGGCAGTGCCCTCTCCGCCCATGATGCCGGCAATGGCTTCAACGCCGTTGTCATCGGCAATTACGCCGAAATACGGATCGATATCGACGGTCTTTCCGTTAAGAAGTTCGGCTTTTTCGCCTTCCTTGCCCCAACGTACAACGAGTGGCCCGTTGATTTTGTCCAGGTCAAAGAAGTGAGTCGGACGGCCGAGCTCGAGCATCACATAGTTGGAGATGTCAACTAAGGCTGAAATAGAGCGCTGACCCGATCTTTCAAGACGGTCTTTCATCCATTGCGGAGTTGGTGCTTTGGCATTCAATCCAGCGATAATACGGCCGGAGAAGCGGCCGCAAAGCTCGGGTGCTTCAACCTTAACTTCTTTGGTGCAATGGCAAGTCGGTTCAACCGGAGAGAAATCCGGAGTTGTCATCTCAGCACCCGTCATGGCGCGTAAATCGCGTGCAATGCCGAGAATGCTGAGAGCATCGCCTCTGTTCGGAGTCAGCTTAATTTCAATCTTCTTGCCGTCCAGATGGGCGTACTTGCGAATATCTTCGCCGACAGGAGCATCAGCCGGGAGGATCCAAAGACCTCTGTGATCTTCATCAATTCCGAGTTCACGGGAGGAACAAAGCATACCGTTGCTGACTTCTCCGCGAAGTTTGGATTTTTTAATCTTGAAATTACCCGGCAATACAGCGCCGTCAAGTGCACATGGAACTTTGACCCCGGGCGCAACGTTTGGGGCTCCGCAGACGATTTGAATTGGGTCGCCTTTGCCAGTGTCTACTGTACAGACGTGAAGCTTATCTGCGTTAGGATGCTGGTCGACGGTCAGCACTTGAGCAACAACAACACCATGAAAGTCAGGTGCAATGGAATCCATTCCTTCAACTTCCAAACCGCCCATGGTTAACTTTTCACATAACTGTTTGCTGTCAAGATCAGGATTAATGTAATGGCGTAGCCATTCTTCTGAAAATAGCATTCTTTTTCCTCTGGACGTTAGTTAAATTGCTGAAGGAATCTGAGGTCGCCTTCAAAGAAAAGTCTTAAGTCGTCAATGCCGTAGCGGAGCATTGTCAGTCTTTCTAAGCCGGAGCCGAAAGCAAAACCAATGTATTTTTCCGGGTCAAGACCGAAGTTTCTGACAACATTCGGATGAACTTCGCCGGCACCGCTGATTTCAAGCCATTTGCCTTTTCTTGGGCCGCTTGTGAACATCATGTCGACTTCAGCGCTCGGCTCGGTAAAGGGGAAGTAGCTCGGACGGAATCTGACAATAAGATCTTCGGTTTCAAAGAAACGGCGAAGGAAATCTACATAAACGCCCTTTAGATCGGCAAAGCTGATGTTTTCTTCGATCCAAAGTCCTTCAACCTGATGGAACATCGGAGAGTGAGTAGCGTCAGAGTCAACGCGATAGGTTCTTCCCGGAGCAATAACCTTAATTGGCGGCTTGTTCTGGCGGGCATAACGGACTTGCATCGGAGAAGTATGCGGACGCAAAGGCATCTGTTTGCCTGTTTCGTCAATCATATCAACGTAGAACGTATCCTGCATGCTGCGTGCCGGATGGTTTGGAGGATTGTTCAGGGCGGTAAAGGTATACCAGTCAGTTTCAATCTCAGGACCGTCAGCAACTTCAAAACCGATGGTTCTAAAGATTTCCTCTACTCTCATCCAGGTCTTCATTACAGGATGAATACCGCCGATCCCCTGTGTACGGCCCGGAAGTGTGATGTCGATTGCTTCGGCAGAGAGTCTCTTTTCTAACTGGGCGGCAGCAAGTTCTTCTCTTCTTTGATTGAGAAGGGCTTCTACAGCCTGCTTCGTCTTGTTGATGGCCGCTCCTCTTTCTCTTTTTTCTTCGTGAGAGAGTTTGCCCATTCCTTTGAGAAGCTCAGTTAATTGACCGTTCTTGCCGAGAAACTTTGCCTTGGCATCTTCCAAAGAAGCGGTCGTTTGAGCTTCTTGGAAGGCTTGCTTGGCAGATTCAACTATTTGATTGAGGTCTTCCATCTTTTGAACACAAAAAGTTAACTTGAAAAAAAGAAAAGCCTGGAGAAGATAAATTCACCAGGCCTTTGCTAGGACAGATTTCGGACTAAGCCGAAAAATTTTATACAGTTGCTGTATTAGGCGAGACTAGCCTTGGCCTTTTCAACAATAGCAGCAAAACCTTCTTTGTCGAAAATAGCCATGTTAGAGAGAACCTTACGGTCAAGCTCGATGCCGGCTTTCTTCAAACCGTTCATGAACTTGCTGTAGCTCAATCCGTTAGCTCTTGAACCAGCATTAATACGTGCAATCCACAAGCGGCGGAATACGCGCTTCTTGTTGCGGCGGTCACGATAAGCATACTGACCGGCTTTCATGACAGCCTGTTTGGCTACACGATAAACATTGTTGCGACGGAGAGAAAATCCCTTCGACAATGCAAAAACTTTTTTATGACGGGCTCTAGCCGTTACACCACGTTTTACTCGAGGCATTCTATTCTCCTTCTATTAAGCGTAAGGCATCATGCGGCGGATTTCTTTAACATCCGACTCATTGATGGTTACCATACCGCGCAAATGACGTTTGTTCTTTGTCGTGCGTTTTGTGAGAATATGACGCTTTGTTGCGTGGGCACGTTTGATGGAGCCGCCAGAGCGTACTTTGAAGCGCTTGGTAGCTGCCTTTTTGCTTTTCATCTTTGGCATTTTGCCGAGATCCTTATTATTTGATGATTGCAGGCGTCTCTCCGACGGAGAAATCTTGTTAGCCTGATTTCACTTATCGTCCCTATTCAGAACAGGGCGCAATGATACACTAAAAAAACAACAATTTACAAGGAAAAATTAATGTTCCTAGTAACAATTGTTATTTTCAAAAACTAAGGAGAGCAGAAACCCTGCTCTCCGGTCAATTCTTACTTCTTTTTCTTCGGAGCAAGAACCATAATCATCTGACGGCCTTCTAATTTTGGAAAAGACTCGACTTGTGCAATGTCTGCCAACTCTTCCTTTACGCGGTTAAGAAGGTCGTTGCCGAACTCTTGATGAGCCATTTCACGGCCGCGGTATCTAAGAGTGACTTTGGCCTTGTTGCCGTCGCCGATAAAGCGCTGCAAAGCTCTAAGCTTAGTCTGGAAGTCGTTTTCATCCGTCTGAGGACGGAACTTAACTTCTTTGACCTGAATAACTTTCTGCTTGGCTTTGGCTTCTTGTGCCTTTTTTTGTTCTTGATAACGGAACTTGCCGTAATCCATCAAGCGACAAACGGGAGGACGTGCATTATGCGCGACTTCAACCAGGTCAACACCTGCCTCTTCTGCCATGGCTAATGCCTGAGAGGTTTTGACGATACCAATCATGTTACCGTCAACCCCGGTCAAGCGTACTTCAGGAACACGGATCTCGCCATTGATCCGGTGCGTGCGTTCTTGAGCTATTTTTGTCTCCGGTTAGTTAATCATTTTGTCCGTTACGGCGTTCTTCAACGTCTTTCTGGACAAGTTTAATAAATTCTTCGGTAGTCATTACGCCCAGGTCTTTACCGCCGCGTGCCCGGACTGAGACTTTACCTTCAGCCTTTTCTTTGGCTCCCACAACAACAATATAGGGAAGTTTTTGAAGGCTAAGTTCGCGAATCTTATATGTAATCTTGTTATTGCGCAAATCTGCTTCAGATCTGATGCCGGCTTTTCTGAAGGTTTCTACCAGTTCTTTTGCGTAATCAGCCTGCTCATCGGTAATGTTGGCGATTCCGACCTGAACCGGGGCAAGCCATGTCGGAAGCAAACCGGCATAGTGCTCAATCAGCATGCCGATGAAGCGCTCCATACTGCCCAGAATAGCACGGTGAAGCATAACCGGGACTTTGTGCTCATTGTCCTCCGTTACATATTCAGCACCGAGTCTGCCGGGCATCTGGAAGTCAACCTGGATTGTTCCGCACTGCCAAGATCTGCCTAAAGAGTCTCTAAGGTGGTATTCAATCTTAGGACCGTAGAATGCACCTTCGCCTTCGAGAATGTCGAACTTAATGCCTGCCTGATCCAGGGCGGTCATCAAAGCTTTTTCGGCCTTATCCCAGCTGGCGTCGTCACCGATTCTCTTTGCAGGACGAGTAGCTACTTTGTAAGAAATGTCATGGAAACCGAAGTCTGCATAGACCTTTTTAACGAGATCGCTGTAGGCGATGCATTCGTCAAGAATCTGATCTTCAGTACAGAAAATATGGCCATCGTCCTGAGTAAAGCCGCGGACACGCATCAAACCGTGCAAAGAACCTGAGGGTTCGTTGCGGTGGCAAGCACCGAACTCACCATAGCGGAGAGGCAAATCACGATAGGAGCGAACGGTGTTGTTGAACAGCTGGATATGGCCCGGGCAATTCATCGGTTTGAGAGCGTAGTAGCGGTTTTCGGACTTAGTTGTGAACATATTGTCCTGATACTTATCCCAGTGGCCGGAACGTTCCCAAAGAGATCTGTCTAAGAGCTGAGGAGCCTTGACTTCCATGTAGCCGTTTTCTTGGTAGACGTTGCGCATATACTGTTCAACTTGCTGCCAAAGAGCCCAGCCCTTGGAGTGCCAGAAAATGAGACCCGGAGCTTCTTCTTGGAAGTGGAAAAGATCCAATTCCTTACCTAAGCGGCGATGGTCGCGTTTTTCGGCTTCTTCAAGCATATGCAGATAGTTGGCCTGATCGTCTTTTTTGGCCCATGCAGTACCGTAAATACGCTGAAGCATTTCGTTGTTGCTGTCGCCTCTCCAATAGGCGCCCGCAATCTTCATTAGTTTGTGAACTTTCAAACGGCCTGTGCTCGGTACGTGAGGGCCGCGGCAAAGGTCAACATAGTCACCTTGACGATAAAGAGAAATCACTTCATTAGTTGGGATGGAAGCAATAATTTCTGCTTTGTAATCTTCACCGATGGACTTGAAAAATTCAACAGCTTTGTCTCTTTCCATTTCTTCTCGAACGATAGGAAGATCTTTCTTCACTAATTCGTCCATCTTCTTTTCGATGACAGGAAGATCTTCCATGGTCAAAGGACGGGGGAGAGAGAAGTCGTAGTAAAAGCCGTTTTCGATAACCGGTCCGATTGTGACTTGTGAACCCGGGAAAATTTCTTTGACCGCCTGAGCCATCAAGTGAGATGTGGAGTGGCGAATGATGTCTAAACCTTCCGGATCTTTATCTGTGACAATAGAAAGTGTTGCGTCTTCTGTAATTGGGTAGCTTGTGTCAACTAACTTACCGTTTACTTTACCGGCGATCGCAGCTTTAGCTAAGCCTGCGCCAATTGATGCGGCAACCTCTTTAACAGTTACCGGACCTTCAAACTCCTTCTTAGAGCCGTCAGGCAATGTAATTGAAATCATTCAAAAAATCTCCGTAGTTATTAGTCTGGAACGCGCTTGAATTTATTCGTATTACAGGGAAGCGCTTTCCGCACATTTTATCGATTCTAAGCCAAAAGACTTATCTTAACCGTTGAGCGGCTAGTAGTTTTTGTTTTTTCTGTCTTTTTTGCTTACGAATTGGTGTGCTCCGTAAAGCGCTCTATGCCTCATTTGGTACGCAACAACCCCCACTCACTGCTGTGAGGTCTACTCTGGTCATCATCGTAGAAAAACGTGTAGAGGAATAATTATGGATTTGGCAAATCAAAAAGCTCATGCAAAAGTCAACGGGGAAAAGAATCTGGTTACCGGCCGTAAGGGCTTGGCCCGCAATATCCGTGCTTTAGAAGAGCTTCCTAAGAAAGACAGACTCGATATCGTAAAAAGAGGTGTCGTGTTTGTGGTTTATCACTGGGACGGTGAGCTTCATTTCGGACCGGCTCGTTGGCTCGGCTACGGCAAAGGCCGCAAGAGCAATGACCGCGCTATTATCGCCGCAAACCGCATTAATAACATTTTTGGTGTGGAAGGACCTGAAAAGAGTGACAAGCTTGAAAAGGCTTTAACAGCTTACTGCAAGGCTCTCGGCGGAAAACCTGTGAGAGAACAGCATAAGTTCTGGAAGAAAGATTGCATTAAAAAGATTGATGCAATGCTGGAGCAATTAGACAACTAATAGTAATAGTTCTTGTTTTGAGAAAAGGGGAGAGGCTAGAGAAGCGGCAGAGTCTCTCCTTTTTTGATCCTTCTTTTGCGAGGTTCTTTTTGCAAATCCCTTGCAATCCATTCCAGAAGAACTTTGACGACATACTCAACTTCTTCGTCAGATAATTCTCTATGTTTGGGGATATCGTGCCATTTCAGAAGGCAACCTCGGCAGCAGCATCCGGTTGCATGCTGAGCAACGAAAACCGGGTGCCCTTTGACCGGTGTTTGCTTGCCGTCCTTTAAAGGTTCTTCGGGAGCCAGCCGTTTGATAATTAAATCATGAGCATGCTGACGCAAAACCTCCGGTCCTTTCATTTCTGCAAATAACCGATCATCGTAATTGAGCCGAAATTTGCTTCTAAATTTCGAGCGTGCCAATTTTTGGAAAAGATTATCAAGATCGGTATACATACATTAGAAAGAAGAGTTGGAACTAGAATACTAACTTTGCCGTAGGCAAGACATATTGGAAATTGTAGAAAAAGGTAATCGCAATGGCTTGTATTAACTTCCCATCTCCGGTTTTTGGGCCTATCCACTCCAGAAGGCTAGGGACCTCACTAGGTCTGAATTTGCTCCCGGAGGCCGGAAAGCTCTGTTCTTTTGACTGTATCTATTGTGAGTGCGGTTTTAATAAAGACAATAGAGAAAATACAAAGCTGCCTTCTCGAGAAAAAGTGAGGACGGTTCTTGAGAAAAAACTAATACAGCTTACCCAAGAAGGAGTTACTCCCGATGTCTTTACCTTTGCAGGCAATGGAGAGCCGACAAGTCACCCTGACTTTGAAGAAATCGTTGGAGATGTAATCGAACTAAGAGACAAATACTTCCCGAAGGCTAAGATTTCAGTTTTGAGCAACTCTACCTTCATTGCAAAACCGCACGTATTTAGAGCGTTGAAAAGAGTTGACAACAATATTCTGAAGTTGGACACCGTAAATGAGGAGTTCATCAAAATGGTGGACCGCCCGAATTCTTCATATGACTTGAAGAAAACAATTGAAAATCTTAAGAAATTCAACGGAGACGTGATCATCCAAACAATTTTCCTCAAGGGAAGAACACAGGGAAAAGAAATAGACAATACCACGGAAGAATTTATTGCCCCCTGGATCTCGGCACTCAAAGAAATTCGCCCGAAAGAAGTCATGATTTATACGCTTGCTCGCGAAACGCCGGCACCGAATTTAGAAAAAATTTCGAAAGAAAAAATGGATGAAATCGGGCAAAGATTAAAAAATGAGGGTTTTCGAGTAAGTGTTTCCTATTGAATTTTCGAATAAATTGTAAGAAACAGGGGGCCCTTCCTCTGTGTCATTTAGCTGTCACAATCGATTCATAAAATGAAATCATTAACATCGATTAGGAAACAAAATGCCACAGACACTGCCCACAAAGAAAAGTTTGGTCTTAGCTGGTGCATCGCTTCAATTAATCGCATTAGCAAGCCGAAAGGGCTCTGAAATGTTGAAAGAGAAGGGCAAAGAAGCGTTAAATAGTGCTTCCAAAGCTCAGCCGCAGATGCATAAGCCGGCAGCAGCCTAACTTTAAGGACAGACGAAAAAACCGCGGAAAGAGAATCTGCGGTTTTTTGTTTACGGACGGAAACAATAATAACCGGCTTCGAGTAACCGCCGCTCTTGCTCTATCCAAGAGGATAAAAAATCTGAGAAAATTCTTTCTCATGAGAAAATGCAGAGCCGCTCTCATCTTGAATTCCGAGCGGAAAGCAGAATTAACCAGTCTATTTTCCAAAATAGCTTGTGAATCCAACGTCAGTACTTTGTCTTTTTTGACGGAACATAGTTGTCCGAAGTTAACTGACAAAGAAAGTTTGCAATGGCTCTAATTTCCAAAGAAGAACATAAAAATGCATATTCTTATTTCGAACGATGACGGATATCTGGCTCCGGGAATTCAAGAATTGGCCCGAGCAATGAAGAAATTTGGAAAAGTAACGATCGTTGCGCCTGAAAGAAATCAAAGCGGGGCAAGCAATTCGTTGACGCTTCATTTGCCTTTGCGCATTCAGCAGCTTCAGGAAAATCTTTATTTTGTTACCGGCACTCCTAGCGACTGTGTGCATATTGCTATGACCGGTTTGCTGCCGGAAAAGCCTGACTTAGTATTGAGCGGCATTAACTGCGGCCAGAATATGGGAGATGATACCCTGTATTCGGGGACCGTTGCCGCCGCCATGGAGGGATACCTTTTCGGTTGCCCGTCATTTGCCTTCTCTCAGGTAAAGAGCGGGTGGTCTTACCTAGACAGCGCAGTGCGCGTTGCTGAGACAATCGTCGGAGACTACATCAAGAATCCTTTGAAAGCCCCGTTTTTGCTGAATGTGAATATTCCCAACATGTATTTTGAAGAGTTGTCGGGAGTTATTGTGACAAGGCTTGGCCGACGTCATTCAGCCCAGCCCGTGGTTGAACAAATTAATCCGAGAGGCGAAAAGATCTACTGGATGGGGCCTGCCGGGGACGCTAAGGACAATGTATACGGCACAGATTTCTGGGCGGTCGACCATGGCTACGTCAGTATGACTCCGCTTCATATGGATATGACTGATTATTCCCAGTTGGAAGAGGTCCGCACTTGGTGGAATAAAAATAAGTAGTAATTTCACCCGCTTTTTAGATGATCGAAAATGGATAAATTTGGTACCATTATCGTTTATGTCTGCCCAGGTTCCAAGAAGGTAATTAAATGAAGTTCCGTAAGTTGTTTGCGCCAGTAGCAATGGTTTTGATTATTTCAGGCTGCTCATTCTCTGGAAAATCTCAGGCGCCTATTGTGGAAGGACCTACCTCTACTACGGTCTATACCGTTCAACCCGGAGACACTTTGTATTCTGTTGCTCGTCGTTACGGTGTCGATCCGAAGGCGGTAGCCAGAGAAAACGGAATGACAAATCCGAATCAGCTAAGAGTTGGACAGCGTATTCGACTCTCAGTCAATTCCTCTTCTTCTGCGATAGCTCAGATTCAGGCAGCTGAGAAAGCTTCTTCGACTACAACTGCTGCGCCGGTGGTCAAACAAAGCCAGACGGAGGTTGCGAAATCTGAACCTGCAGCAAAGACAACTACAACGGCTTCAACTTCCGGAACATTTATGTGGCCGGCACAAGGAAGTATCGTTAAGAGTTTCGGCCCGAATAATAAAGGTGTGGATATTTCCGGCAAGGAAGGAGATTCAGTCGTTGCTTCTGCTGACGGTAAGGTCATTGTCGTTGGCAACATGACAAACTTGGGAAATTTGGTCATTGTTCAGCATAATTCCACTTACGTTACCGCCTACTGTCATCTCAAGAATATTCAGGTAGCACAAGGAAATATGGTTAAGAAGGGGCAGAAGATAGCAACTATCGGAAAGACCGATTCAGAAGCCCCGAGAGTCCATTTTGAAATTCGTAAGCTGGGCAAGCCGCTGAACCCGGTAGAAATGCTTCCTACCAAATAGTCAACAGGCTTTGTTTCAAACAAAAGCGGAGGGCAATAGCCCTCCGGGAACCGATTTTCTGTGGAACGGAAGTCGGTAAGATGTCTTCAAACATTATCTCGCTGGACGGAATATTGAATAAGTATTACCGTTTGGTTTTTAGTGAAGACCGTTACAGTTATCACTCGAATCCTCTGCTTCCTATCCCGAATAGATTAGAGGCGATTTTCGGAGAATGCTATGAAAAAGCAAAAAGTTCGTGACAAATTTATTGTCACCGTGGATTCATTAGATCAGGAAGGCCGAGGCGTCTCCCGACGGGAAGGGAAGGTAGTCTTCATTGAAGGCGCTCTCCCCGGAGAAGAGGTCGAGTACGAAAGAATCCGCAACAAACAGGCCTTTGAGAGCGGTATTGCTACTCAGATTTTTAAAGAGTCTTCTTTGCGTGTTAGTCCCGGATGTCCTTACTTCGGCATGGCGGACGGCAGCTGCGGCGGATGTGCTATGCAGCATTTAGAGCCGCGAGCTCAAGTAGCTGTTAAGCAAAAAGTCCTCATGGACTCCTTGAAGCATATCGGCCGAGTCAAACCTCTGCGTATTCTTCCGCCGATCTTCGGACCGGAATGGCATTATCGTCATCGCGCGCGTTTGTCGGTCAAGGATGTCTTAAAAAAGAATACGGTTTTGGTCGGCTTTCACGAAAAACGCTCAAGTTTTATTGCAGACATGAAGTCCTGCAAAATCCTTCCTAAAAAAGTAAGTGATTTGTTGGTGCCTCTGCGTGATCTCATTAGTTCTCTGAAACTTCGTCAGAAAATCCCTCAGATTGAAATCGCTGTTGCCGGTGAACACACTGCCTTAGTGTTGAGAGTTTTGGAGACACCTTCGCAGGAAGATGAAACAAAGCTCAGAGATTTCCAAAGACAGTATGGTGTCGAATTCTGGTATCAGCCGAAAGGTCCGGACACCGTTTTTCCGATGGATCCGGAAAATCTTAATAATCTTAAGCTTGTGCATTCAGAAACCGGCGTTACCACGGTCTTTAAGCCCACAGATTTCACTCAAGTTAATCATGCGCTAAATGACGTCATGATTACCCGTGCACTTCGTTTACTTAAACTCCAGACAACAGACAAAGTTGCTGACTTCTTCTGCGGCTTAGGCAACTTTACTTTGCCGATTGCCACAAAGTCTGCAAAGGTATTCGGTATTGAGGGCAGTGAACAGCTTGTTAAGAGGGCTGAAGCCAGTGCGGTCGCTAACGGGCTCGCTGATAAAGCTTCCTTCCGAGAGCGCAATTTATTTACTTGGACGCTAGAAGATTGGACAGCCTTGTGGAAAGAAATGGGAGGCATCGATAAGGTGCTGATAGATCCTCCGCGTGACGGTGCTCAAGCATTGTGCACTTCTTTGGCTGAGACTTCGGAGCGGCCGGAAAGAATTGTGTATGTCTCCTGCAGTCCTGCAACACTTGCCCGAGATTGCAATATCCTCGTTAACGAGGGAGGCTGGGTGTTGAAAGCAGCCGGAATCATGAATATGTTTCCGCACACCGGACACGTTGAGAGCATTGCATTGTTTGAAAAGGGAACACCTGAAGAGCTTGAGCTTTGTAAAATTAAGAAAGCTGAAAAGCCGGAAGAATCAGCCGAGGAAGAAAGCAAACCTGACAATGAAGGAAATCCTTCCGAGTAGTAAGAAATAAGACGGGAAGATTGTGCACACTACAGTTTTGATCCAGGCTATCGTTCAGACATTAGCTTTTTTTGCCGCAGTTATTTTTGTACCTGCAATTTTCTTTAAATGGATAGTTAAGAGTTTGTCGTGGGGGTCTGCGACTTTGTGTTCTGTCTTTTCTCTCTTCTTACCCGTGCTGATCCTAAGCAATAATTACCTCGAAATCCAACAAGTGGTAGAAATGGGGACAGCATGGGGGCTTCCGCATGTTGTTGAGTTCTCTTCGGCTGCCTGGGCCTTTACTTTAGGTTCGGTGGCCGCATCGTTGGTTGTGGTTATTCAGCTGATTCAAGGCAGAGGGAAGAAGATCGGAATACATATCCTAGGTTTTATGTGCCTGAGCGTCGTATTGAGCTTGCTTGGCCTATTTGGCGTGCCCTCCGTTTTTTATGGCGATTCGGTTGATATGAACCTGGCCAATACGTTCTTTGTTTTTGAGGTTCTCATCACTTTATTTTTCTCAGGGGTTTACTTTGTTTTTTCCGACAGATCCCGAGAAGTCTATTGGTCATAACGCTTGGCTGATGCACGTTTTCACTAGAAATCTTACAGAATATGTCCGATAATAGATCTTAAGAAATGGAGGAATAATGGAAGAAAGCGGTGTATTTGAGTATTGGTTTGCATTGATATTTGCTTTAGGTTTTTGCGTTTGGTTCCCCGCTTATGTCATTAAAACCAAGGGTAGGGGAATTCCTTTGTGGGGCCTGGCTTTTTGCATCGTTTTTTTATTTCTCATCCTTCCTCTAATCAATGTCGGCATTGCACAGGAATCTCTGCCTTTCGTATGGAACACTATGTTTGAAGGGATCGCCGGGGAGCGTCCTCACATCGTTCAACAAGTAACGATGCAAGCCGGCTCTCTTCACAGAAAGGCTTCTCTAGATCAAGTCTTTCTCCTAGTTTGCGGGGCCTTCCTTTTGGTTAGCGTTGTTCAAAGCGTCATGGCCGCTTGGATGTTGTATGTTCGTCATAACAGAAGAAGTCTGTTCCGGGCTATCCGTTTTATGTGGTGTTCCGCGCTGATGACAGTATGCGCAGCCAGTATTTTTCCCTTCCTCTTCCTGGGAAAGCTTGGTGAGCCTATCGTTTATAACTGCGCTTTATATATCTCAGCCTATATCGCAATTCTTCTGGGAATTACTGCGTATATCAGATTCTGTCCGGAAGTTGCTAAGTTCTACCCATCTTAGTAGTGCTTTGAAATGCTTTTGCATTTTGATTTAAATGACTATTTTGTCATCGGAGGAGCTCTGCTCCTCTTGGTGTTCATTGCCTGTTTCTTGCGGAAGAGGTTCTCGAAAGAAAAGAGATATCTGAATTTTGCAGTCGTTTTGACGCTTATTGTCAATCCGCTCCTTTTGATTTGTTTCTTCGCAAAAATATTTTTCTTTACTGAAAGTTATCCAAGAACTGTACTTAACAGCTGGGGGTACGTTAAGGCAGCCGGCATAATCTCGATATTGTGTGAAATGATGGCCGTTTACCTCATTTGCCTTCTCTTTCAGAAAAATCCTTCGGGATCCGGAATGAAGGTCTTGACCATGTGGTTTTGTGTCAACGTTGCGGGAGCCGCTTTGTGCCTTTTAGAGGCCCCCAAGCTCATCTGGCCTTTGTCTTTTGCGTCTGTAACTGCCTATTCTCTGCCGGCCCTGATTGCGTTTGCACTAATTAATTTTGCAGTTTTTCTTTATTCCGTCTTTCAGTTCAAAAAGATGAAGAATTCCTAAGGCAGGTAGGCGAGAAAACTGAGGCCAAATGGAAAAACGATAATGACAGAGTTCATTTAAAGAAGCGTGCCTGACAAACTTGTTCCAAATGTTTGCTTTTTCTCTAAATGCGACTGATGTGAAATTGCGTTATTTTGTGCGTGATAAAATCGAATAATTGTCGATAATGGCAAGATTTTCTTCTCCTAGAGAAGGTTTACGCTTCCGGAGACCAAAGAGGTCGAAGGTTTTTGATTTTTTTATATTTTATAGAGTAAGAAATGGCTGTAGAACGCACACTTTCTATTATCAAACCTGATGCAGTAGCTAAAAACGTTATTGGTCAAATTTACACAAGATTCGAAAGCAACGGTCTTAAGATTGTTGCTTCCAAGATGAAATGGTTATCCCGCCAGGAAGCCGAAGCTTTCTATGCAGTTCACAAAGAAAGACCTTTCTTCAAAGACCTCGTTGATTTCATGGTTTCCGGTCCTGTTCAGGTTCAGGTTCTTGAAGGCGAAAACGCTATCATGAAGAATCGTGAATTGATGGGCGCCACAGATCCGAAGAAAGCAGCTAAGGGTACTATCCGTGCTGACTTCGCTCAAAGTATTGACGCTAACGCCGTTCACGGTTCTGACAGCCCTGAAACAGCTGCTGTTGAAATCGCATTCTTCTTCCCACAGATGAATGTTTATTCTCGCTAATTGAGGGAATAATGTCAGTCACTTCAGAAAATAAATCTAAAACAAACCTTTTAGGACTCGATCAAGAGGGCCTTAAACAGTTTTGCGCTTCCTTAGGAGAGAAGCCGTTCCGAGCTGTCCAGCTCGAAAGATGGATTCACCGAAGAGGAGCTAAGACTTTTGATGAAATGACTGACCTCGCCAAATCTTTCAGGGCCAAACTCAGTCAGGTTGCTGAAATCAAAGGCCCTGAGATTTTGCGCGATAAAACTTCTGCTGATGAGACACGCAAATGGCTTGTGGATGTCGGAAACGGCAACGCCGTTGAAATGGTATTCATTCCCGAATCTAATCGAGGCACATTGTGCATCTCTACGCAGGCCGGCTGTGCAATGAACTGCTTGTTCTGTTCAACCGGAAAACAAGGTTTCAACAGGAACCTGACGACTGCCGAGATTATCGGGCAGCTTTGGCATGCCGAACATACCCTAAGACAGTCTCGCGGCATCAGCGATGAAAATGAGAGAGTCATCTCCAATGTTGTTTTAATGGGCATGGGGGAGCCGCTCCAGAATTTAGATGCCGTCGTTCCTGCACTTAATCTGATGCTTGACGATCATGCTTATGGCTTATCGCGCCGCCGCGTGACCGTTTCAACTTCCGGACTGGTTCGTCAAATCGATAAACTTGCAGAAAGATGTCCTGTTGCGCTTGCTGTGAGCTTGCACGCTCCTAACAATGAATTGCGCGACAAGATCATGCCGGTTAACAAAAAGCATCCTATTGAAGATTTATTAGCAGCTTGCCAAAGATACCTTAAAGTCGCTCCGAGAGATTTCATTACTTTTGAATACATCATGATCGGAGGCGTTAACGACTCTCCCAAACAAGCTAGAGAGTTAGTGAAACTTGTAGAAAAGGTACCTTGTAAATTTAACTTAATTCCCTTCAATCCTTTCCCGGGCTCCGGTCTTGAGAGAAGCTCAGAGGAAAACGTGAAGGCATTCTCCTCAATTCTTAACGATGCCGGAATTGTCTGTACCGTAAGAAAAGTTAGAGGAGATGACATAGATGCCGCCTGCGGTCAATTAGCCGGTGAAATTAAAGACAGGACTAAATTGGCCGAGAAACGTGCACAGAGACAAATATTGATTAAAGAAATAACGAAACCACAGTAAAAGGGCAGGAGATTTAAATGACTGAACAACATGATTTAGAGCAGCAAGAACCAGAACAAAAAGCCGCTACTCAGTCAAATGTACCTGAATACGGAAGACTGTTGACAGAGGCTCGTGAGTCTAAGGGCCTTTCTGTTGAACAGGTCGCTTCGCAGCTTAGACTGTCCGCTAAACAGATCATTGGTCTTGAATCCGGCGATCCTTCAGCTTTTGCCTCCGTGGTTTACACACGAGCACACTTAAGAAGTTATGCTCGTTTGCTTGGCCTGGATGAGGCCAAGATTATCGATCTCTTCAGCAATTCCTTGGCCTCAGAAGACAGAGATCAAAAGGCTTTGATTCGAAAAACAACAACCGGCCTGCGCCCTTACCAAGAAGAAACAACTAAAAACGGAAAAGGCAAAGGCATCGGCTGGATTATTTTCTTAGTTGTGGTCGCCATCGTCGCCTATATGGGATGGCGTTACATGAATCCTAGTTTTAATCTTCAGGAAGTGAAGTCTTCTCTGAACTTTATGAATTCATCAGATAAGCCTGCAGTAGAAGCCGGTGCGGCCACATCCAAAGCCGCTGAAGGAGAAAAATCTCCGACTGCTGAGGCAGCCTCGAAGAAGGCTGAAGAACAAAAGCCGGCAGCTGCAGAAGAATCTAAGTCCGCTCCGAAGCCGGAAACCTCTGCTAAAGCTGAGACAGCAGCTGCAGCGACCGATGCGGTAGCAGCCGCCCCCTCCCAGACTCCGGACGGAAAGACTATAACTCAGGTCGGTAAGACTCCTGAGGAGCGTGCCCTTGAAGAAAAAGTTATGGCTGAACATAACCAGCAGCTCGAAGCTCAAAAGAAGGCCGAAGAAGCTAAGAAGGCCCCGGCTGCTCCGGAACCGGCCGCTCCTGTTACTTTGAAATTGGTTCAGAACGAAAACGGTTGGTCTACTACGTTGCCGAGTGTTTCAAGCTCCCAACCTGTAAACATTAAATTCAGTGCAACGGACGGTGACTGCTGGTTCGGTATCTACGTTAACGGCAAGCTTGTCGACAATACAACTCTTAAGCAAGGAGAAACAAAGGAATTTAAACATCCGCTGCCTTTCCGAGTTACTGTCGGTAATAAGTTCCGTGCAAAAGTCTCACTTAACAGCAACCCGGTGGACTTAGCAAGCTCTTCCAGATCGGGATCCGTGTCTTTCCAGGTGTTCACTGCTAAATAATTTGAAATGACAAAAATAAAAAACGGGCCCATGACAGTCAAATGGGCCAACAACGTGGTTCAGCTTGGGGGAGGCAGTCCCGTTGTTATTCAGTCAATGACCAATACTGAAACCGCTGACGTGGACGGTACAGTCCAGCAAATTATGGAGCTTGCCGATGCAGGCAGTCAGATGGTAAGAATTACGGTTAATACGCCGGCGGCTGCTCAGGCAGTTCCTCTTATTCGTCAAAAACTTGATGCAGCCGGGTATTTCGTGCCTTTGGTAGGAGATTTTCATTACAACGGCCATAAGCTACTAAGCGATTATCCGGAATGTGCCCGTTCTCTTTCAAAGTTCCGAATCAACCCGGGAAATGTCGGTAAGGGCGATAAGCACGAACAAAATTTTAAAACGCTGATTGACTTGGCGATTAAATATGACAAGCCAATCCGTATCGGAGTTAACTGGGGATCGCTGGATCAGAATCTTCTGGCCAAAATGATGGAAGAAAATAACCGTCAGCCAAATCCGGAAAATTCCGGGGAGATTCTTCGCAGGGCCCTTGTCAAGAGCGCCATCGACAGTGCTGATGAGGCGGTTCGTCTAGGCATGCCGAAAGAGCAAATTGCAATTTCCGCTAAAGTCAGCGGGGTTCGTGAATTAGTCGATATCTACCAGAAACTCGATCGACTGTGTCCTTACTCTTTGCATCTCGGCTTGACGGAAGCCGGAATGGGTTTGAAGGGCACTGTATCCTCCACGGCGGCTCTTTCTATTCTTTTAGCTCAGGGCATCGGCGATACCATACGCGTCTCTCTGACGCCGGAACCCGGACAAAAGCGTTCTGCGGAAGTTGATTTGGCCTGTGAGATTGTTCAATCCTTAGGGTTGAGAAATTTTGAGCCGAAGGTTATTTCTTGTCCCGGCTGCGGTAGAACGAGCAGCGTACTTTTCCAAGAGCTGGCAAAAGAAACACAGAGCTATTTGAAGCAGCAAATGCCTAAGTGGAGAGGAAAATTTCCCGGCGTTGAAAACATGACGGTTGCCGTAATGGGATGCGTCGTCAATGGTCCGGGAGAGAGCCGGCATGCAAACATCGGCATCTCGCTGCCCGGCAGCGGAGAAGCTCCGGTTTCTCCGGTCTATATCGACGGAAAGAAAGTTTGCTCTTTAAAGGGAGAGCAAATGGCTTCTGATTTCAAAAAATTAATAGATAATTATGTCCAAACAAAGTTTGGAGCAAATCAGGATTAAAAATGGCAAAAGATAAAATACAAGCAATCAAGGGCATGGCTGACATGCTCCCGGAGGACACTCCTTATTGGGATAAGTTCACACAAGCCGTAGTTGAAGCTGCCCAAGAATACGGCTATATGCAGATCAGAACTCCGATTCTTGAACAAACCCGTTTGTTCAAGCGCGGTATCGGTGAGGTGACTGATATTGTTGAAAAAGAAATGTACTCCTTTGTTGATTCTCTGAACGGGGATGAATTGACCATGAGACCGGAGAATACAGCTTCCGTGGTCCGTGCCTGTATTGAACATAATTTGCTTTATGATGCACCTCGCCGTCTTTGGTATATGGGACCGATGTTCAGACATGAACGTCCTCAGAGAGGCCGTTTGCGCCAGTTCCATCAGTTTGGTTTGGAAGCTCTTGGTTTTAAAGGTCCTGATGTGGATGCCGAACAGCTCTTGCTCGTTAAAAGAGTTTGGGACAAGCTTGGCATTAAAAATGTCTGGCTGGAACTGAACTGTCTCGGACAGTTTGCAGAAAGACAGGTCTATCGTGAAACTTTAATTAAGTACTTCGAAGCTCACAAAGAAATCTTGGATGAAGAAGCTCAGAGAAGGCTTTATACCAATCCGTTAAGAATTCTCGACACAAAGAACCCGGCAATGCAGGAGTTGGTTGAGAATGCACCGAAGTTAATGGACAGTCTTGGCGAAGAGTCCAAAGCATTTCTTAAGAGACTCACAGATATTTTAGAAGCTGAAGGAATTGACTACCGCATCAATCCCCGCCTAGTCAGAGGTTTGGATTACTACAACCTGACGGTTTTCGAATGGGTTACTGATAAGCTTGGAGCACAGAGCACCGTTTGCGGCGGCGGCCGTTACGATCCGTTAATTGGTATGCTCGGCGGAAAAGAAACCCCGGCATGCGGTTTTGCCATGGGCATTGAAAGAATTATCGAATTGATGAAAGAAGAGGGTATCGCTCCGTCTTATAAAGAATGCTCCGTTTACGTTGCTTGGAGCGGCGAAGACTCCTTCCTGTTTGCTTTGCGTACCGCTGAAGCCCTCAGAAATAAGCAAATCAGCACGATCCTTCATTCCGGTTCCGCTAAGTTTGCTAACCAGATGAAGAGGGCCAATGCTTCCGGAGCTGATTTTGCTGTCATTATCGGCGAAAGCGAAACACAAGAGAAGATGGTTTCTATCAAGCCGCTGCGCGAAAACTTGAAAGATTACGGCCAGCAGTTGAAGATGACTGTTGAACAGGCTGTTGAATATTTAGCTGAACAAACTCGATAAAGAGAAAGGTCACATATGGCATATGATTTAGAAGAGCAAGAGTCCCTATCCGAAATTAAAGCCTGGTGGGAGAAGTGGGGGACTTTGATTCTCACTATTGTCACGGTTGCCTGCTTGGCTGCTGCCGGTATGCGCGGGTGGCAATGGTATCAAATGAAGCAGTCTGCCGATGCGGGCTCTCTTTACAGCTTGATGATTCAAGCCAATAACAATAAGGATCAGCCCAGAGTTCAAAATATTGCTTTAAAGCTTCAGGAAGACTACGCTGGGACAGCATTTGCCGGTATGGGCGCTTTATTGGCGGCTTATACTGCAGAACAACACAATAAAGCCAGTGAAGCTATCAAAGATCTTCAATGGGTTATTGATTCCAAAGACTATCCTGAACTGCAAACTGTCGCTTCTGTCCGTTTAGCCGGCATTTACATCGATCAAGGTTCTTACGAGCAGGCTTTAAATCTTCTGAATTCTATTAAGAATCCGGATGCTGAAAAAGCATTAGTCGAAGATAGAAAAGGCGATGCTTATATTGCGATGGGCAATAAAGAAAAAGCAAAAGAATGCTGGACGGAAGCTTTAAGAGCGTGCACCACTACAAATCCGTTAGCCAAGATTATTGAGATTAAGCTTCAGGCCTTATAAAGAGAATAAAACATGAAAAAATTTTCCTTGACCCTGGCAGCCGCCGCCCTGGTAACTGTTTTAGTCGGATGTTCCTCTCCCAAGCATGAACCGGCGGAATTAGTATCGTTTACGCCCGCAATCAATGTCTCCGAAGTTTGGTCTGTCAGCATGCCGAACGCTGACGGATTCTTAGTCCCCGGTCTTTTTGACGAATCCGTTTGGGTTGCAGGGGGCAAAGAGTTAGTCCGCTTAGATGCCAGAACCGGAAACAAAGAGTGGACCGCCTCTTTTGATTCTCCGGTCGTAGGAGGTGTAGGAACTGACGGCTATAACACCGCTGTCGGATTGGAAAACGGTGAATTAGTTGTTTTAAATGCAGAAGGAAAAGAGGACTGGAAGAGCAAACTGACCAGTGAACTTGCCGGGCCTCCCGTCATCACCAACGGTTTGGTTATTGTTAGAACTAAAGATATGAGAGTCTCCGCTTTTGAGGCCTCTTCCGGTGAACAGCAATGGACTTTTCAAAGAAATCAGCCCGCTTTGACTGTTCGTGTACCCATTTCCATGACTGCACGTGATAACTTCTTATTTGTTGGTCAGCCTAACGGAAACGTGGTTATTTTAGACGTCAATAACGGGCGTCCTGTTTTTGAATTCCCGGTAGCCCAAGCCAAAGGAATAACGGAAGTCGAACGCTTGATTGATGTGGTTGGTGCCCCTGTATTAAACGCTGATATGCTTTGTGCAGCTGCTTATCAGGGTGCTGTAACTTGCATTAACAGCACGAACGGACAGATGATGTGGACACAGAATGTCGACGCCATTGCAGGTCCGGCAGTTGACGAAGACAACGTCTATGTGGTTGATGTCACAGGTGTTGTCAGAGCCTACTATCGTGAAAGCGGAGAGCTTCGCTGGGAAAATAAAACCATGACTTACCGCGGACTCAGTGCTCCGGTCATTATGCCGGGAACCGTTGCCGTCGGTGATAACGAAGGTTATGTTCACCTTTTGTCTCCGAGAACAGGCGAAGAAATAGCCAGAACTCGTTTAAGCGGGCCAATCGTTACTAAGGCACAAAGTTTTAGTGCCGGTGCGATTTTCCAGACAAGTAAAGGAGATGTAGCTTACTTAGCTACGAGATAACAATTATGCTGCCTGTTGTTGCATTGGTTGGCCGCCCGAATGTCGGCAAGTCAACTTTATTTAACCGCCTCACAAGATCTAGGGACGCTTTAGTCGCCGATTTCCCCGGTTTGACCAGAGATCGCCATTACGGTGAAGGCCGAGTCGGCGAAAAGCCTTTTATTGTTGTCGATACCGGCGGTTTTGAACCGATTAAGACTGAGGGCATCGTCAAAGAGATGACCAACCAAGCTCAGCTGGCTGTCGAAGAATCCGATATTATTTTCTTCCTGGTAGACGGAAGAAGCGGCCTAACCCCGCAGGATCAGCGCATTGCGCAAAGCTTAAGAGAAAGCGGCAAGCCAACTTATCTAGTCGTCAACAAAGCCGAGGGCATGTCAGAAGTTGTGAAATCCGAATTCTATGAGCTTGCTTTAGGTGAGCCGTATCCGATTTCCGCAGCTCACGGCGAGGGCGTACGTGCCCTGGTCGATATGGCATTGGAAAAATACCCGACTGAAAAAGAAATTGAGAAAGACGGCGACTTTGCTCACAAAATCAGAGTCGCCATTGCCGGCAGACCAAATGCAGGAAAATCAACGTTAATTAATGCTCTCATCGGAGAAGAACGGCTTATTGCGTACGATATGCCGGGGACAACCCGCGATGCTATTGAAGTTGAATTCCAGTACAAAGATAAGGACTACATTCTTATCGATACGGCCGGTTTGAGACGCAAAGGCAAAGTATTCGAAGCAATCGAAAAATTCTCCGTCATTAAGACGCTGCAAGCGATTGAAAAATCGAACGTTGTCGTTTTGCTTCTTGACGCAAAAGCCGGTATTTCGGAACAGGATGCCAATATCGCCGGTTATATTCTTGAAAGCGGACGCGCTTTAGTCATTGCTATTAATAAATGGGATGACATCGGTGAATATGAAAGAACTCGCGTCAAGGAAGAATTTGAACACAAGATTCATTTTTTGAAGTGGGCCAAGAGTCTTTACATCTCTGCTTTGTATAAGAGAGGGTTAGGAAATCTTCTGACTGCCGTTAATGATGCTCATGCAGCAGCTTTCGTTAAACTCTCTACGCCGAAGCTGACACGAGCCTTGATTGAGGCTACTACCCGGCAGCTTCCGCCGAGAGCCCGCGGAGGCCGTCCTAAGATGCGTTACGCTCACCAAGGAGGCATGAATCCGCCTGTGATCGTAATTCATGGAAACGCGTTGCAGGATGTACCGGAGAGCTACAAGCGGTACTTGGAAGGGTTTTTTAGAGAGAAATTCAATCTTAAGGGCACGCCTTTACGCATTGAATTAAGAACAAACAAGAATCCTTACGCTCAAAACGATTAATATAGTAAATATGTAGAAAGCTTCTCTCCTACAATCTTTTATAGCATTCTTTTTATTTTGTGCATTGCACACACGGAGAAAATAATTATGACAAAGGGGCAATTATTACAAGACCCGTTCTTAAACAGTCTTCGCAAAGGAAAAATTCCCGTTTCAATTTACTTGGTCAACGGCATTAAACTACAAGGACAAGTCGAATCATTTGACCAGTATGTTGTTCTTTTGAGAAACACCGTTACTCAGATGGTTTATAAACACGCCATTAGTACTATTGTTCCGGCTAGAGCTGTACCGCTTGCCGGTGAACAGACAGAAGCCGAATAAGTGGATTTCCAGTATGAGAAGGGGGCTGACGGCCCCCAAAAAGTTTGGCTGGTAGTTGTTACGCTGGCACGCCAAATTCACAAAGACGCCGCAGAAGAACTGACTGAATTAGCTCGTTCCTGCGGCTATGATGTTCAAGGGATCACGGAAGCAAAAAGAGAGAAGCCGGATCCGAAAACTTTCCTGGGAAGCGGAAAGATTGAGGAAGTGGCGCAGCTTGCCAGAGATTCCGGCAGCACCATTTTAATTTTCGATGTGGTCCTTTCTCCCGCACAGCAAAGAAATATCGAAACCACAACTAAACTCGCTGTACTTGACCGTACCAGTCTGATTCTTGAGATTTTCCGTCAAAGAGCTAAAACAAAAGAGGGGCGTCTGCAGGTGGAACTTGCCCGTCTGACGCATTTATCTACCCGATTGGTTCGCGGCTGGACTCACTTGGAAAGACAGAGAGGCGGTTTATCAAAAACCGGAGGTCCGGGGGAAAAGCAGATCGAACTTGACCGAAGAATGATCGGCGTTCGCATCAAAGCCCTCAAAGAGCAGCTCAAGAAGCTTGAAAAACAGCGCAACACCCAAAGAAGATCAAGACAAAGAGGTCAGATTCTGACTGTCGCTTTAGTGGGCTATACCAATGCGGGAAAATCTACGCTGTTTAACCGTCTCACAAGAGGCGACGTCTATGCGGCCGACCAGCTCTTTGCTACGTTGGATCCGACAGCGAGAAGATGTTTCGTAGATGAAAATACGGAAGTTGTTCTCAGCGATACTGTTGGATTTATCCGAGGCTTGCCTCACCAATTAATTGAGGCATTCAAATCTACTTTGGACGAGGCGGCTCAAGCGGACTTGCTGCTGCATGTAGTAGATTCTTCCAGTCCGGCCTGCGAAGAACAAATTGCCGAAGTCAATAAAGTTCTTAAAGAAATCGGTGCGGATAAAGTTTCTCAGCTGATGGTCTACAACAAAATAGACAAAGAAAGCAATGATCCTTTCCTTACTTTTGATGATAAACGACGTCCGAAAGCCGTTGCTTTAAGCGCAGTGACCGGAGCAGGCATTGATTTATTGAGACAGGCTATTGCGAAGATTGCCAATACCGAAGAAGAACCGGAAGAGGAAGACGACGAAGATTGGCTGAAGGAATTTGAGCCATAGATGTATCTTCTTGTAACGGTGAATTAAAAGAATCAATCTGTTGCAAGCGGATTTTTTCAGTAATGATAAAATTTTGCCTCTAGAATTCTATTAATAACTTATTTTTTATAAGGACTCAAAGAGATGTCTTTGAATGACCCCCACTGGGGCCGAGATAGTTCTGATAAAGAACCAAAGAAAGAAGAAACAAAAAATACTTCGAATTCCACCGACACTGAAGAAGACGGCTTTAAAGAGCCTGAGCTTCGTCGTCCTATTGAAGATAAAAGAGAAGAAAAAAAATTCAAGCAGGCACTCGGGCAGGAAAACGATATCGAAGAGCTTTGGAAAGATTTTAATGACAAGCTCTCCGGAATCTTAGGCCAAAAATCCAAGCGTCCTCAAGATCGAGGTCAAAACGGAGTGAATTTTGACTGGAATGATTCGGATGATGACTCCAACGAGCCGCCTCCGAGAAAGGATCATCCGTTCCAAGCAGACCGAGGCGGAAACGGCACTAATGGCGGCAACGGCGGTAATGGCGGCGGGTTTGGATTTCCCGGCACCAGAATGCCTCAATCAGCCTCCGGGGCCGGCTACGGCCTCGCTTTGGCTGCGCTGCTGATCGCTGCCGGCGCTTGGCTGTCCTCCGGCTTCTACATCGTTCCGGAAGGTCAGCGAGGCGTGGTTACCACTTTCGGCAAGTACACTGAAACTACGAATGCAGGTTTCAGATGGCATCTTCCTTATCCCATTCAGGATGTGGAACTTGTTGACGTTAGCTCCGTCAGAAAAGCGGAAATCGGTATGAAAGGTACAACCCTCCGTTTGAAAGAAGCTTTAATGCTGACGGATGACGAAAACATCGTAGACGTTATGTTTAACGTTCAGTACCGCATTAAAGACGGTCCCGGAGCGGAAGAGTTCCTTTTCCGTACACGCGATCCCATGGGAGCGGTTATTCAGACTGCTGAATCTGCTATGCGTGAAGTCGTTGGCAGAAAGAAAATGGACAGTGTTTTATTTGAAAGCAAGCAGGAAATTGCCGAGGAGGTTAAGAAGCTGATGCAGGAAATGCTGGATCGCTATCACAGCGGTATTCAGATTCTTTCCGTTGCTATTCAGAATGCACAGCCGCCGGAACAAGTTCAGGCCGCCTTCAACGATGCTGTTAAGGCCGGTCAGGATCGCGAACGTCAAATCAATGAAGGCGAAGCTTACGCGAACGACGTGATTCCAAAGGCCAAAGGTTTGGCAGAAAGACTGCGTCAGGAAGCAGAAGCTTATAAGTCTCGTGTTGTCTCTCAGGCAGAAGGTGACGCTTCACGTTTTGATCAAGTGCTCAGTCAGTATGAGAAAGCGCCGAAGGTAACACGCGATCGCATGTATGTTGATACGATGCAGCAGGTGCTCAACAATACGAAGAAGATTCTTGTAGACAGTAAGAGCTCCAATAATTTGCTTTATCTTCCGTTAGATAAGTTAGTTCAGCAAGCCGAACCTGCGAAGAACTCTTCCGTTGTTGCTCCTGCGGCTGCGGAAACTTCTTCTGCAGCAAGAGAGGCTCAGCCCCAGTCTTCAGTTGAGGCAGCTCCGATTGCCACTTACGTTTCCCGTCCTCTTTCCAGGACAATGAGATAAGAGGAAGAAAGAGAACATGAGAAAAGTAGTTACCTTATTTTTAGTTTGTATTGTTTGCGGATTTTTTGCCAAAACTTGTCTTTATACCGTCAACGAACGTGAATATGCGCTCGTATTCATGCTGGGTGAATTAAAAGAAGTGATTTCTAAACCGGGTCTTCACTTCAAGCTTCCTTCTCCTCTGCAGAATGTGGTCTACTTGGACAATCGTATTTTGACGATTGATACCCCGACAGCAGATTTGGTTCAGACCAGTGAGAAAAAGAATTTGATGATTGATTCTTACGTCAAGTGGCGTATCAACAATCCGCGCTTGTACTGGGTTTCTTTCCAGGGCAGCGAAAGGGCCGCTGAAGACCGCGTTTCATCTTTGATGAGAGACGTTCTAAACCAGGCCGTCAACAGAAGAACTGTTAACGACATTACATCCCGCGACAGAGCCAAAGCAATGGCCGAAATCTCTGAAGCTCTTCAAAAGAGAGTTGAAGGATTAGGAATTGAAGTGGTTGACGTTCGTCTTAAGAGAGTGGACTTTACGCCTGAAATTTCCGAATCTGTTTACCGCCGTATGGAAGCAGAACGTAAGAGAGTAGCCAGCGAGGAACGTTCAAAGGGTGCTGCTGAAGCCGAAAAAATTAAGGCTGATGCTGACCGTCAGAGAACCGTTATTTTGGCTGATGCCTATAAAGATGCTCAGCAAATCAAAGGTTCGGGAGATGCTAAAGCTAACGAAGTTTATGCTAACGCATTCGGCAGAGATCCTGAATTTGCAAAATTCTATCGTTCTCTCGATGCCTATCGTTCTTCTTTCTCTAAACCCACGGATATGATGGTAGTCGATCCTTCCAGTGAATTTTTCGATTATTTGAAAAACTCCAAAGGCGATAAGAATTAATTTAATAAATTCATAAAATGAAAGTCCTTCTTTGTGCAATAGGTTTTTGCTTAGTGCTGGAAGGACTTTTTCCATTGTTGGCTCCGGATGCGTGGAAAAAGTACCTTCTTGAGTTGAGCGCAATTTCTAGTAAAAAAATCAGAACAGTTGCCTTTGTCGGTGTAGTCTTAGGTTTGGCTGTCATTTGGTCAGTTGAGTTGTTTTAGAAAGGAATATATGTCAGTTTGGTTATTGCCAGAGAATATTGCCGACATGCTTCCCCGGGAAGCTAGAGAGATAGAAAGATTAAGGGAGACCTTTCTGAAGCTGACGAAGTCTCACGGATGTGAGATGGTTAAACCTCCAATGATTGAGTATGTAGACTCACTCTTGACCGGAACCGGAAACGATTTAGATCTTAGAACCTTCAAGATCGTCGATCAGTCATCAGGCAAAATGCTTGGTTTCCGCGCTGATATGACACCGCAAATCGCTCGTATTGACGCCCATATTCTGAATCGAGAAGGAATTAGCCGTTTAAGCTATGCGGGTTCCCTTCTTCATGCCAGACCCCTTCATCCCGTAGCTTCCAGACAACCGTATGTAGCCGGCGTGGAGTTGTTCGGATCCACATCAAGTGCCAGCGATATCGAGGTTTTGAACCTCGCATTAGAATGCTTGAAGGCTTTTGGTCTTAAAGATATTCATTTAGATATCGGCCACGTTTTTGTTGTTAAAGCCATTGTCGAAAGAGATCCGAACTGTGAAAAGGTTATGCCGAAGATTCTTTATGCATTGAAACATAAAGACCGCAGTGCTCTCGAAGAATTATCCGGTGTCATTGAAGATTCGACCATTGACGCTTTAAGAAAGATTATGCGTATGTTCGGCGGAATTGAGGTTCTGGATCAAATTGAAAAAGAATTCAAGGATTATCCGCTGATTATCCAAACTATTGAACAGCTTAAGTGGATCGCAGACCGCTGCATTGCCGATAAGCTGAGCTTCGATTTCTCGGACGTTCACGGGTATCAATATTTGACCGGCATTACTTTCGGCGTCACTATCCCTCAGCGGTATCAGGCAGTTCTCAGAGGAGGACGCTACGACAGCATCGGGGCCAAATTCGGCCGCAATCGTCCTGCCGTCGGATTTACTTTATATTTGCGTGAGATCGCACAAGTTCTTCCTACAAAGAGACCTTATGCCGTAATGGCTCCTTGGGACGATGAGGACAAGGCTTTAAACGAAGCGATCAGAAAATTAAGAGAAGAGGACAGAATCGTTGTTCAGATTCTTCCTGAAGACAGAATTGAAAGTCTTGAAGAGTCCTTCAGACTGGATGAAGAGTTAATCAAAGAGGACGGTGAATGGAAGGTCGTTCGCCGATATACAAAATAGGAGATATCAGGTATGGCTAAAAACGTAGTAGTTGTCGGTGCCCAATGGGGTGATGAGGGTAAAGGCAAAATTGTAGACTGGCTGACAGAAAGTGTTCAGGGGGTTGTACGTTTCAACGGCGGCCATAATGCCGGCCACACTTTGGTTATTAACGGCAAGAAGACAATTTTGCGTCTTATTCCGTCCGGCATCATGCATCCTCACGTTAACTGCTATATCGGCAACGGTGCCGTTGTCAGTCCGCAGGCTCTCCTTGCAGAAATTGATGAACTGGAAGCCAACGGTGTTAAAGCAGAAGACAGAATTTTTGTTTCCGGCCACTGCCCGTTGATTCTTCCTTATCATGTCGCCCTTGATCATGCCCGCGAAGCTTCCTTGGGCGATAAGAAGATTGGCACTACCGGCCGAGGAATCGGGCCTGCTTACGAGGATAAAATTGCGCGCCGTGCCGTTCACGTCAGCGATCTTCTTGATCCTGAACTTTTTGCTGAAAAAGTCCGCAGAAATTGCAAGCTCATTAACTTCCTCTTAGTTGATTTCTACAAAGCAAATCCTGTAGACGTTGAACAGATTATTTCCGATACTTTGGCTCTTGCTCCGAGAATCACTTCTAAAATTGCAGACGTTTCTCACACTCTTAACCAAAAGATGAGAGCCGGTGAACAGTTTTTATTTGAAGGCGCTCAAGGCACTATGCTCGATATCGACCATGGTACCTATCCGTACGTTACTTCGAGCAACACAGTTGCAGGTTCAGCAAGTCCGGGCGCCGGGGTCGGTCCGCAAAAACTTAATTATGTTTTGGGTATTACAAAAGCCTACTGCACACGTGTCGGAGAAGGTCCCTTCCCAACAGAACTTTTTGATGACGACGGCAAGAAACTTCGTGAAAAAGGCAATGAATTCGGTGCAGTGACAGGCCGTCCTCGCCGCTGCGGTTGGTTCGACGGGGCTGCCTTAAGACGTTCTGCAGAATGGAACGGTCTTTCCGGCTTGGCCGTGATGAAGCTTGACGTTTTGGATGGCTTCAAGACAGTTCGTTTGGGCGTCGGCTATGAATACAAAGGTCAGCGCTTAGAAGTTATGCCTGTCGGAGCAGATGCCGTTGCTGAATGTAAACCGATTTACGAAGATTTTCCGGGTTGGGAAGAATCGACATTTGGCATTACAAAGTGGGACGATCTTCCATTGAACGCACGCCGTTATTTGGATAGACTCTCTCAGGTAGCAGGCGTACCTATCGCCGTTGTATCTACCGGTCCTGACCGTGAGAATACAATCCTTTTAAAGAACCCCTTTGCGGAATAATTTTTTAATATAAAGGGCCCGAAAGGGCCTATGGGAACTTAGATGAAAGATCTTCATGTATCTTGGGATGAGTATCATAAGCTGATTGAGACTTTGGCCTATGTCGTCGACGACAGCGGCTGGAAGTTCGACTCTCTTCTGTGTTTATCTAGAGGAGGCCTTAGACCCGGCGATATTCTTTCAAGAATCTTCGACATGCCTTTGAACATTTTGGCAACCAGCTCCTACCGAGAAGCTGCCGGTACCGTTCAGGGTGAGCTTGATATCGGTCAATATATTGCTTCAAGCCGACCGGACTCTCTGAAAGGAAAAGTCTTATTGGTCGATGACTTGGTGGATTCCGGCCTAACCTTCAAGAAAGTCACAGAGCATCTTAAAACAAGAGTTCCTGCCATCACTGAGGTGAGAACGGCTGTTCTGTGGTGGAAAAAATGCTCTCAAGTTAAACCTGACTACTACGTCCAGTTTTTGGAAGATAATCCTTGGATTCACCAGCCGTTTGAAGTGTATGACACGATGCGTCTGGGCCAATTGGAAGGTAGAGTCAAAGACTACAACTTACTGAAGCCAGCTCCGTAAGAGAGTCACCTACTAAAAAACTGCGGCAAGATTTAGTCCTTCTAAGTTTTCCGCAGTTCTTTTCATTTAAGAGAATAAGAAATGAAGGTTATTGATTTTGTCGGGTACTCCGGCAGCGGCAAGACGACATTGGTTGAACAGTTAGTGACAATTTTCTGCAATGCAGGATTCGATGTAGCGGCTATAAAGAGTGCCCATCACGAAATTCAAGTCGATAAGCCCGGAAAAGATTCGTATCGATTTCAAGCGGCAGGTGCTCAGCAGGTAATAGTCAAAAATGACTCGGGCTGGGCTATGATGAGAAGAACTCCCCTAAAACCTGCTACGCTCAAAGAACTTGTGTCGAAGTTAGATCCTTGCGACTTAGTTCTGGTAGAAGGATTTAAAAAAGAAGACGATGCGGATTTACGCCTGGAGGTGTGGAGACCCGGAGTTAAGGAAGAGCCGGCGATCTATACGCAAGATAGAGGAATCCAGGCTGTGCTGACGGATGTGGACTCTATCGCAGGATGTGAGATTCCCGTTATTAACTTGAATAATCCTCGTCTTATTGCACGTTTTATTGCGGATAAATTGAATTTGAAATCGAGGTTTTAAATGCTCACTGTTGAAGAAGCCCTGGAAGAGATCTTACGGAATGTCCATCCCGAAGCCGAGACGGAAGAAGTCGTCACGCTTTACAGTGCCGGTAAGATTTTAGCGGCCCCTGTCGTTTCTCCCATTCAAGTTCCTCCTTTGGATAATTCTCAAATGGACGGCTATGCCGTCAAAGTTTCTGATTTTGCTGATGGGAAACTCGAATTTCCAGTCTCAGAAAAGATTTATGCAGGGCATATGGGCAAACCTCTCAAGGAAGGAACGGTCGCCAGAATCTTCACAGGGGCTCCGATTCCGACTGGTGCTGACGCCGTGATTCCGCAGGAAGAAGCAGCTGAAACCGGGGAAGGCTCCGTGAGGTTCGAAAAAGCACCGAAGGCTGGCGCTTGGATCAGAAAAGCCGGCTGCGATATTGAAATCGGAGACGTTATTCTGAAAGCAGGCGATCGTTTGACTCCGGCCGCTTTAGGTGTTGCGGCTAGTGTAGGTACTTCTACCGTTCAATGTTATCGTCCGATTAAAGTTTCTTTATTTTTCACCGGTGACGAACTGTCGATGCCCGGAGAGCCTTTAGTTGAAGGCGGAATCTATAACTCTAATCGATTTGTTTTAAGAGGGCTTCTGCATCAGTTAGGGTGCGATGTGGTTGATTATGGCAACGTTCCCGACAGTTACGAGGCGACCTTGGACGCTTTTAGAAAAGCGAGCCGTAAATCGGATTTGATTTTAACCAGCGGCGGTATGAGCGTTGGAGAGGCCGATTACATCAAGCCCGTGGTTGAGGCTTTAGGCCATATTGATATGTGGAAGATTGCCGTTAAGCCCGGAAAACCGGTTGCTAAAGGTGAGGTAAACGGTGTTCCTTTCTTAGGTTTACCCGGAAACCCGGTTTCTTCTTTGGTGACTTTCTTGATTTTTGCCCAGCCTCTGATTCTCAAACTGTCAGGCAGAAGAGAGGTTGAGGTGAAGTCGTACAACTTGCCGATTGATTTTGACTGGAAGGGCGGTTCACGCAGAGAGTTCATTCGAGTACGCCGTAATGAGAACGGTGCGTTAGAAGCTTACAGAACGCAGAACTCTGCGGTTCTGACTTCGTGCCTATGGGCCGACGGTCTGGCTGACATTCCGGCGAATGCCGACCTGAAGAAAGGAGATTTGGTTCGCTACATTCCATTCAGTGGGTTCAGTCTTTAAGAGAGGGAATTGCCGTGAAAATTTCCGTTCAAACAGCAGATTTTGATGTTCAAAAAGAATATGGCGAGCTCAAAGCCAATCCGCATGCCGGGGCAGTCGTGATGTTCGTGGGAAATGTCAGAGACATTAATGAGGGTTGTACGATTGAAAAAATGTCTCTGGAACATTATCCCGGTATGACTGAAAAGTCTTTAACCAAGATTGTGAAAGAGGCTCAAGAACGCTGGCATATTCAAGATGCGACAGTCATCCACCGGGTTGGAGATTTAGAAATTAACGACCAAATCGTTTTTGTCGGAGTCTCGGGCGGCCACAGAGGAGAATGTTTCGATGCCTGTGAGTTCATCATTGACTACCTTAAAACAGAAGCTCCTTTCTGGAAGAAAGAAACCATTGATGGCAAAGGCAAATGGGTTGATGCCAGAGAAAGCGACGATGAAGCGATGAGTAAGTGGAATCTTTGTAAATAGAAGACTTCTGTCCTATTGTCTATTACGCCTCGGAATACCGAGGCTTATTTATTTTGGTTTCAATTGGCTTTACTGCTATTTCTTTTACTTCAAAATTAAGAGCGAATTCTGTGACGGTCCTAAGTATTTTCCGGAATTCTCTCATTCATGAATAGAGCGGCGTTGTTGAAATAATATTTAGTTTACGACATAAAAATTAAGACTGAAATTGCTCAAAATAAGGGTTATACGAACACTTTACTCTCGGAAATGTTGACAATGAAATTTAGTAAAAGCGGAATGTCCGCATTTCCTTTTAATAAGGGAAGGGAGTCTTAACAAACATATGCGTCAAGATAAATTTACAACGCGCTTTCAAGAGCTTCTGGGACAAGCTCAGACAATGGCTGCCGATCATTCTCAGCAGTACATTGATCCCGTCCACGTTCTGAAAGCTGTCTTAGAGGACACTGAAGGGACCGGAAAGAGCTTGCTTGAAAGAGCCGGCGTTCGAGTCGGGGAGCTCAGAAAGCTTGTCGACCAGGAAATAAACAAGATTCCCGAGGTTTCGGGAGCGGCAAATAATGTGCAGGTCAGCCGTGAACTCATGACTGTTCTGAACGAAATGGATAAAGAAGGCCAGCGTCTTGGCGATGAGTATTTATCCACCGATCTATTTTTATTAGTTTTATGTGACAGCAAATGCGCAGCCGGCCGCATTGCACGTGAGGCTGGGTTGACCAAACCAGCTTTGGAAAATGCAATCATGGCTATGCGAGGAGGAGAGAAAGTGGACAACCCTGATGCTGAAAACAACCGTGAAGCTCTAAAGAAATACACGGTTGATTTAACGGAAAGAGCTCGAAACGGCAAGCTTGATCCTGTCATCGGCAGAGATGATGAGATCCGCCGCGCCATGCAGATTCTGCAGCGCAGAAGCAAGAATAATCCTGTTTTAATCGGTGAACCGGGTGTTGGTAAAACAGCAGTTGTCGAAGGACTTGCTCAGCGTATCGTCAACGGAGAAGTTCCCGATACCTTACGTCATAAGAAAGTTCTGAGCTTGGATATGGCCGGTTTACTGGCCGGTGCTAAGTACCGCGGTGAATTCGAAGAAAGACTCAAAGCTCTTCTGAAGGAAGTTGTAGCTGAAGAGGGCCGCATTATTCTCTTCATCGATGAAATTCATACCGTGGTCGGCGCCGGAAAAACAGACGGTGCTATGGATGCCGGCAATATGCTTAAACCAGCTCTGTCGAGAGGCGAACTGCACGTTATCGGCGCAACAACCCTTGATGAATACCGTAAATACATTGAAAAAGATCCTGCTTTGGAAAGAAGATTCCAGAAGGTTATCGTTGATGAGCCAAGCGTAGAAGATACCATCGCTATTCTCCGCGGTTTGCAGGAAAAATATGAAGTTCACCATGGCGTAGAAATCACCGACCCGGCTATTGTTGCAGCCGCAGAACTTTCAGCCCGCTACATTACCGACAGATTCCTGCCGGATAAAGCCATTGACTTGATTGATGAGGCAGCTGCCCGCATCAAGATGGAAATTGACTCAAAGCCGGAAGAACTCGACAAACTTGACCGTAGACTGATTCAGCTGAAGATTGAAAGAGAAGCCGTCAAGAAAGAAAAGGACGAAGCAAGCTTGAAACGCTTAGAAGCTCTTGAAGAAGAAATCCAAAAGCTCGGCCGCGAATACTCTGACTTGGAAGAAATTTGGAAAGCCGAAAAGAGTGCGGCTCTCGGTTCTCAGAACATCAGAGATGAAATCGACAAATTGAAGACCAAGATGGAAGAACTCCGCCGTCAAGGCAAGTACGAAGAATTGGCTTCTATCCAGTACGGTCAGCTTCCCGAACTTGAAAAACGTCTGCTTAAAGAAGAAGACGCAGAACATAAGGCTTATGAAGAAAAGCCCAAACTTCTGAGAACACAGGTTGGTGCAGAAGAAATTGCTGATGTTGTTTCTCGTGCCACCGGAATTCCTGTTTCCAAGATGATGGAAGGCGAAAGACAGAAATTGCTTGATATGGCCGAACATATCGGCAAGAGAGTCGTCGGCCAAAAAGAAGCAGTACAGAAGGTAGTCGACGCAATTCTGCGTTCTCGTGCCGGTTTGGCTGATCCGAACAGACCGTACGGTTCTTTCTTGTTCTTAGGCCCGACAGGCGTGGGTAAGACAGAATTGACGAAAGCCTTAGCCGAATTCCTCTTTGATACTGATGAGGCAATGATTCGTATCGATATGAGTGAGTTTATGGAGAAGCATTCCGTTGCTCGTTTGATTGGTGCGCCTCCGGGATATGTAGGCTATGAAGAAGGCGGCTATTTGACAGAAGCCGTCAGAAGAAAACCATACAGCGTTATTCTTCTCGATGAAGTAGAAAAGGCCCATCCGGATGTCTTCAATATTCTTCTGCAAGCTCTTGATGACGGAAGAATGACAGACGGTCAAGGCAGGACGGTTGACTTCAAGAATACCGTCATCGTCATGACTTCAAACCTTGGTTCTCAGGAAATCATGAACCGCCAAGGTGAAGATCCGGTTGAAATCAAAGAAGCCGTGATGGAACAAGTCAAGAAACATTTCAGACCCGAATTTATCAACAGAATTGATGAAATCGTTGTCTTTAATGCCCTTGATGAAAAAGCCATTAGAGAAATCGCAAGAATTCAGATCCGCAAACTGGCTAAACGTATGGAAGCTCAGAATATCGGTCTTGAAGTCAGCGATGCTGCATTGGATGAAATCGGCAAGGTCGGCTTTGATCCGCTGTTCGGTGCACGTCCGTTAAGAAGAGCTGTTCAGGAATACTTGGAAAACAAGATTGCAATCAACCTTCTGAAGGGACAGTACGCTCCGGGC
>UQNA01000030.1 GCA_900542195.1 uncultured Sutterella sp.
AAAGCCATGAAAAGATCCAACTCTATTGCACCAAAATTTATTGGGCCCAATGGGGAGACTTGGGCCGGCAGAGGCAGAAAGCCATTGTGGCTGCAGCAAGCTGAAGAGGAAGGAAAAACCGCAGAAGACTTCCGAATTCTTCCGCATTCATTTGAACCCAGAGGCTCTTAGAAATAGAAAGGAGCCGTGCGGCTCCTTTCTATTTTCCAGATTAAATTTCAGTGACGAGTCTTAGGCTCGTCAACCAATCTTACATCGCTAATGGTTTTATGCTTGAGAATCCCAAGCTGATAAAGACATCTTCTGCGGTTGCAGCTTAAAGCAGAGGAATGGCTCTTTGCCAACATTTTTGGACTCTTATGGCATCTTAACGAGGATGAAACCATTTTCTTTCTCGGGGTGCTAAAAATACTAACGAACTCATTCTAACAACATTCTAGTTAGGTTTTTTTCTTGTTAGTAGAAACACTATTATCCGAAAGTCGTATTTGTTAATATTAAGAAACATCTATTACAACTTTATGTTTTTATTACTTTTAGTTTCTCTTGAACATTAAGCAAAAAATCGAAGGTTCAGGTACCCTATTACAGTTCGAAGTTAGTGTTAATCCGCACAAAGTTTTGTTCATGTAACATATCAGCTCTTTCGAAAAGCAAGAAAAATGGAACTACAAGGTTTAAGACAAGCCGCCTCCCAAGGAACAATTAGCCTTCCGCCTCCGAGAGATTCGGAGAAGCGGGAAGATATTCCTGTTCTTCGATCCTGTTTGGCTCTGGCCAGAGGTATCAGCGACTTTAGAGAAGCTTTTGCCACCAGTGTTTTTCCTGCCACTATCGGAAAACTGATGACAATCGTAGAGGCAAAAGAGCAGCTTTATTCAAAAGAAGAGCCCTTCACTCTTAAGGAATATTTTTATTCCACAATCGTGCCGAATCCCTCTGAGCTTTCCATGGTAAGAATGGAGAGCTATGTCAATGCTTGTCTGGAACTTTATCCGAATTCCAATCTTTCATATATTTCTACAAAAACTATAGTAGAAATTGCTAACTTCTTCATTCAGGACAAAATTTCTTGGAGAGCCTCAGACGATCCTCTTCATGAAAAGCCGTTTTTCCCTGAAGAAGAGATTATGTTCGGCTCAAAACTAAAGAAACAAATGAATAATTGGGAGGTCTATGCAAGAGAAATCCGTGACATGGACCCGTATGTACATTTGATTCTTACCGTTTTATATTTCGTTGCTCTTTCCCCATTGAACAAACACAACGAAAGAACTAGTCAAATCCTCTATCAGATTGGTTTGCTTAGAAAAGGGATCGACTCTCCCTTCCCCTGTATTCAATTAGGAAAGGCAAAAAATACCACAGCACACTTCGGTATTGAAGAAAGACTCTACGGGCTAAGAACACGTCAGTGGACACCATACCTTAAATATTCCCTGAACAATCTTTCTCGCGCTTTTAACTACAGTCTAGAGTTATTAAAGGCAATAGAACGTCTATACGAGCAAAGTAAGATATATCTCCAAGAAATAGGATTAGGTACTCATGTGGCTTTTCTTCCAGCCATATTTGAATGTCCGGCGTGCAGAACCGGTGAATTTTCCAGCAAAACCGGCACACGCCGCCAAGTTGCAAGTCACATCTTGAATGATTTGACGCGTGCCGACATCTTAGAAAGAGTCGAAGATGGAAGAGACAAGATTTTCTTCCATAAGCGGCTTATTGAAGCTCTAGAAAACAGAGAATATTCCTTCCAAACTTTCCGCCGTGAAATCGACCCATTTATTCCTTTGTACCAAAAAGGCACCCCAGGTCGTACTAAAAAAGAACCGGCTTAATCTATTTTTATATTTCTCATAATTCAGAAATAGAAATCAGATTTATAAAAAAAGATAAATAAAATTTATCCTATTTATTTTTTCTTTCTAAATATTGTATTAACAATTAAATATAGATAGAGATAATAAATTACTTCTTAAAAGATAGATATAAATTAAAATATTGGTACTGAAGAATACTTAAGAGAAATATTTTTAAATTTATTCTTTGAGATAAAGGTCAATAATTTTTCTTATTTTCTAATATCTAAAATTATTTGATAAGCAGTGATAAATTAATTTTTATAAAACTTAATACTTTTTGCTTTACTTAATAAGAATATTTAAAAATTATCGCTTTAATTTCGATTTGTAATTCAATTTAGCAATCTCATATACAAAAAACGATTTATCCAAAATATACAGGATAAATGTTAAATAAATCGTTTATCTATGTATTAGAACAACTTATAAGATAAATTTACTTTTTATAAATTTTTTACATACCGATCTATCTGAAAACATTTAGTAAATTTGTATATCTAAGTTAACTAAAAATAAAAAATAACTCAAATTCTTAAATAATTTACTAATTATTTCATGTTTATTCAATTAGTTAGTTAATAAAATTAATTTAAAACCTAAACTTGTTAGCTAATATTATTCTGTTTGTTTCTATTTGATTATCAGTTCCTAGTAAATCAGCGATTCTCTATATTTATTTTCCGATAGATAAACAGTTAAATAAATAAAAACCCTTCTTCGTCTTTTCAACTAGTAATTAAAATGAAGAAGAAGGGTTACTAATTAATGCAAAGTTAATATAGAAAGCTAACTTTTATTAAGAGAATTTCTTGTTAACTAAGTAATATATTTCTTACCTAACTATTCTCATTTTTTTCTGAGCAATTGCTAAAAGAAGTTTTTTAACTCCACTTGTTTTGAAAGAGACCTCGATTTTCTTATCCTCTCCCTGCCCTTCTATATTTTTGATCTTTCCTTCACCAAATTTCTCATGAAAAACTATAGTTCCAATATTATATCCATCTGAGTTTTTAGAACTTTGACGAATCCTATTAATCTTGTTTTTATCTTCTTTAGTAATACCTATATTCTTAGCCCATTCAGGTACATTTTCATTATTTCTATATGTTTTCTTATAACCTGAATAACTATTTCCTTTATCTTCTGACCAAGAATTTTTGCTGTTGTAAGAACCATAGTATCCCCCTCCGCTTCTGCTGCTGCCGAAGGATGAATAAGAGTCAGAATCTTCTTTCGGAGTGAGCCACTTCAAAGCATCTTCAGGCAGCTCGTCTAAAAAAGAACTCTTAATGTTGAAACGTGGCATACCGTGAAGTAGTCTCTGGGCTGCATAAGTCAAATACAGCTTTTTGCGTGCGCGGGTGATGGCCACATACATCAATCTTCTTTCTTCTTGAAGCTCTTTTGGTTCCGCTAGACACTTATCATGCGGGAACAGTCCGTTCTCCAACCCGGTAATAAAAACATTATTAAACTCCAGCCCTTTGGAAGCATGAATAGTCATCAACTGAACAGCTTCTTCACCTGCTTTAGCTTGGTTGTCTCCGGCTTCCAGTGTGGCTTGAGAAAGGAATAAAGTCAGCGGACTTAAGTTATCCACGTTTTCCTTTGAGTCATCTTCAAACCCTTCTTGGCTCAGGAAAGCAGCGGCTGATGAAGTCAATTCCTCCAAGTTCTCTAAACGTTCAGCTCCGTTTTCATCTGCTTCATAAAGTGCTTTGAGCCCGCTTCTTTGCACGGTGTAATTAATAAGTGCCGTCAAAGGAAGAGAAAATCTCTTTGAACGAATGTCATTGATTATGTCTGTGAAGACTCTTACCTTATTTGCTGCTGCACCGGAAAGCAGCTGAGTTGCTTCAAATAATGAAATCTGGTTGTCTCTAGCCAAATCAATGAGATTTTCGACTGTCTTCGCACCGATGCCTCTTGCTGGTAAATTCACCACTCTCATAAAGGCAGAATCGTCTGCGGTGTTTTCGGCCAGTCTTAAATAAGCAAGAGCGTTCTTAATTTCAGCACGATCAAAGAAACGTAAGCCGCCGTAAACGGTGTACTTAACACCGCGTCTGGTCAACTCAGTTTCAAGAGCACGTGACTGAGCATTGGAGCGGTAAAGAATGGCAATCTCACGAAGATCTTCGCCGTTTCTAACAAAGTCTTTGATGTTGTCAACCACAAAAGCGGCTTCTTCAGCCTCGTCTCCGGCTTTGAAAACTCGAATAAGATCCCCTTTCCCGGATTGTGTCCATAGATTCTTACCAAGACGATCACTATTATTAGAAATCAAATAGTTAGCCGCATCCAAAATATTGCCTTGAGAGCGGTAGTTTTGCTCCAAACGGATTGGCTCACCAATGGCAAAATCTCTGATGAAGTCCTTCATGTTGCCGACGTTAGCGCCGCGGAAAGCGTAAATGGACTGATCATCGTCACCTACAGCGAACACAGCGTTAGGTTTTCTGCCTTCCTCTCCATGACCGGCCAACAGTTTGAGAAATTTGTACTGAAGCTTATTAGTATCTTGGAACTCGTCAACCAAGATAAATTTAAATCTGTCTTGATAATGCTGACGAATCGGTTCGTTGTTCAGCAGCATTTCGTAAGTACGAAGAATAAGCTCCCCGAAATCTACGGCCCCTTCTCTATTAATGACTTTTTCGTAAATTTCATAGACTCTGAGTAAGTCTCTTTCACCGAAGCCGTAAGGTTTAACGTCCTTAGCTCTAATTCCTTCTTCTTTTTGCTTATTGATATAGTTTTGAATCTTTCGGGCAGGAAGAACTTCTTCATTAATATTGTTGGCCTTCATGATTCTTTTGATAGCCCCAAGCTGATCACTCATGTCCAAGATGGCAAATGCCGCCGGTAAGCCCGCAGCCTCGTGATGCAGCCTCAGCATGCGGTTGCAGAGACCGTGGAAGGTACCTACCCACATGGCTCGGGTGTTTAGAGGCATCTTCGCTTGAAGACGCGTCATCATTTCACGAGCAGCTTTATTTGTGAAGGTAACAGCAAATAACTCAGCAGGAGTACAAAGCCTGTGTTCCAAGAGAAAAGCAATTCTTGAAATCAAAACGCTAGTCTTACCGGAACCGGCGCCGGCAAGAATAAGAGAGGACACCTCCGGCAAAGTAACAGCAGCCTTTTGCTGCTCATTTAAATTTGCTATTAAATCACTAGACATCATTTCTTCCTTTTTTTGAGGAAGTGAAGTCTAATGAGAATTCCTAGTTCGTACCACCTATTTGGTTAAAAGATTTGGAGTTTGTGATTCACTGCAGAAAAGAACCTTTTTGTATTTTCGTTTTCAACTAATTGATAATAAAAGTTTTTTCTTAACAAAGCTCAAAATCCTACTAATTAACGCATAGAAATACATTAATTGACCACAAAGAGTAAAAAAATAGGAGGACAACCAACCTTATAATTAAAGGATTTTCTAATAGATCATTCAATCGAAGAAGAAATGCGCGAAACTTACGAACCGTCAGAAGTTGAGACCACTCAACAAGCCCACTGGCGCGCCAAAGATGTCTACCGCGCGGTAGAACACGCTTTAGATGCCAACGGGAAAGAAAAACCCAAGTTCTATGTCTGTTCAATGCTTCCTTACCCAAGCGGAAAGCTTCATATGGGGCATGTCAGAAATTACACCCTCAATGACGTTATGTACAGATACCTTCGCATGAAAGGTATGAATGTCATGACCCCGATGGGATGGGACTCCTTCGGCTTGCCGGCGGAAAATGCAGCTATCAATAAGAAAGTTGCTCCGGCTGAGTGGACCTATCAAAACATCGCCGATATGAAAAGCCAAATGGAACCATTAGGCTTAGCTTTTGACTGGTCTCGCGAAGTCACTACTTGCAAACCGGATTACTACCGCTGGAATCAGTGGATGTTCTTAAAAATGCTTGAAAAAGGCATTGCTTACCGCAAGACTCAGATCGTCAACTGGGACCCTGTCGACCACACTGTTCTTGCAAATGAACAGGTCATTGACGGTAAAGGCTGGCGCAGCGGAGCTCCCGTAGAAAAACGAGAAATTCCCGGATATTACTTAGGTATCACGCAGTACGCTGAAGAACTCTTGGACGATTTGAAGCTTCTTGACGGCTGGCCCGAACAGGTGCGCCGTATGCAGGAACACTGGATCGGCAAATCTTATGGTGTAAATTGCAGCTTCCCATATGAGTTGGACGGCGAGAAAAAAGTTCTCAAAGTCTATACAACAAGACCCGACACAATTATGGGTGTAACTTTTGTGGCAGTTGCGGCAGAGCATCCCCTTGCACTGCGTCTTGCTAAAGATAATCCGACTGTCGATGCCTTTGTCAAAGAATGCCAAAAAGGTTCTGTTTCAGAAGCTGATATCGCCACAATGGAAAAGAAAGGCATTCCGACCGGTTTCTATGTCAAACATCCTCTTACCGGTAAAGATGTTGAAGTGTGGGTCGGTAATTATGTGCTTATGTCTTACGGTGAAGGCGCTGTCATGGGCGTGCCGGCTCACGATGAAAGAGATTTCGCCTTTGCCCTCAAGTACGGTCTGCCTATCGAACAAGTGATTGGTAAAGAAGGTCATGAATTTGACAAAACCCAATGGCATGATTGGTATGCAGATAAAGAAAATATTTTCTGCGTGAATTCCGGCAAATATAACGGCCTGAACTTCGAAGAAGCTCGTGAAGCTGTTGCAGCTGACCTAAAAGCACTTGATCTCGGCTACCTTCAAGTTCAATACCGTTTGCGTGACTGGGGTATCTCCCGTCAAAGATATTGGGGCACACCGATTCCTATCGTTCACTGTCCTCACTGCGGCCCGGTTCCGGTCCCTGAAGAAGAACTTCCGGTAATACTTCCGGAAAACTTGATTCCGGACGGTTCCGGCAATCCTCTCAATAAAGACGAAGCATTCTTAAATTGCAAGTGTCCGAAATGCGGTGCTCCTGCTAAGAGAGAAACCGATACCATGGATACCTTCGTGGACTCCAGCTGGTACTACATGCGCTATTGCTCTCCTGATTGTGATACCGCCATGGTTGACAAGCGCAATGATTACTGGATGCCTATGGATCAGTATATCGGCGGTATTGAACACGCGGTTCTACATTTGCTCTATGCCCGTTTCTGGACCAAAGTCATGCGTGACCTCGGCTTGGTTAACTTTGACGAACCGTTCAAGCGCCTCTTCACACAAGGCATGCTTACTGCGGAATGCTATTACCGAGAACTGCCTGACGGCGGAAAACGCTGGTTCTATCCGAGCGAATTGGATATTGAATACGATGCCAAGGGCAAACCGGTTAGCATTACTTGCAAGGAAGACGGACTTCCGGTCAAGAGCGGCGGCATTGAAAAGATGTCTAAATCCAAGAATAACGTTGTTGAGCCGTCTGCGATTATCGGCAAATTCGGTGCCGATACCGCCCGTGCTTTCGTTATGTTCGCCGGACCACCCGACCAGAGCGCTGCCTGGAGCGATTCCGGAGCTGAAGGCACCTTCCGCTTCCTGAAGCGCTTATGGGCTTTCGGTTTCAAGAACCAGGACATTATCCGCGAAAATGTTCAGGTTGTTGGCGCTCCTTTGTCTCATGAAGATAAAGAAGTCAGAAAAGAAATTTACACAGCTCTCAAACAAGCCACTTATGACTTGGATCGCATGCAGTACAACACCGTTGTTTCTGCAGCAATGAAGATGCTGAACTCTTTGGATACCTTGAAGAACAAGGACCAGCAAGGAACAAAAGCCGTTATCAATGAAGGCTTTTCGATTCTGCTTCGTACCCTTTACCCGATTGCGCCGCATATTTGTGCTCAATTATTTGAAGATTTGGGTTACGAAGAAAGAACCGGCACATCCATTTTGGATGCCGCATGGCCTGAAGTGGACAATTCCGCTTTGGTTTCTGACGAAATCAAGTACATGATCCAGATCAACGGCAAGTTAAGAGGTCAATTCACCGTTCCTGTTGACGCCGGCACGGAAGACATTAAGAAAGCAGCGTTGGCAAATCCGGATGCTGTCCGCTTCATCGACGGCAAGGAACCTAGAAAGATTATCGTGGTTCCGAAGAAACTTGTTAACATTGTTGTTTAGTTGATAAACCGGAGGCAGGAAGCTTCTTCCTGCCTCTTTTCCAAAGTGAAAAACACATGAGTTTTAAAAATACCGGCGGATTGTCCAGACGTTCCTTTGTCGCATTCTCTGCCCTGCTGCTGAGCGGATGCGGATGGCATCTAAGAGGAATTCAAGAAGTACCTCTCGAGAGCATGTGCATTGATTTAGGGCCGAACTCTGCAATCGGAGCCATGATCAAGCGAAATCTCCGCGCCCGTACGGACATAGAAATTGTTGAAGATAAAGAAAAAGCCGAAGCCATCTTTAAACTCATCTCTTTGAACCGCGGATCTTCTATTTTGGCTTATAACTCCGAAGGTCAGGCCAGAATCTACAGCTTAATCTTATCAGCCCGTTTTACCGTTACTTTGCAAAACGGAGCCGAAGTTATTCCTCCAACTACCGTCTCTACTTCCAGAGAAATGACATGGGACGAACGCGATTACAACGGCCGTGCCCAGGAAGAACAGCTTCTATATCAAGAAATGGAAACGAACATCATCCATTTAATTGTTAACCGACTCTCTCATCTCACACCGGAACAGGTGCAGCAAGCTAAGAAAGTCGATGGCTAATTTTGCAGGAACCTCCGTTAGGCTCAATCCTCTAACTATTATCGTTGGAGAAGAAGATCTCATTGCTATTGAGTCTTTGGACCAAATAAGAGCTGAAGCTAGAAAACAAGGTTTTACCGAAAGAGTCAGCTTTAATTTTGACGGAACGTCGGACTATTCTCCCCTTCTCCAATCTATGGGGGATATGTCTCTTTTCGGAGAGAAAAAGCTCATTGAAATTAGGCTGACCACAGGAAATCCGGGGTTAAAAAAGGGTCCGGAGGCTCTGGCAGCTTTGGCCGAAGCAGTCGGCGACGGTCTAATTGCGGTGATTTCTTTACCCGGTGCCTTATATGAATATCAAAAGAAAGCCTGGTTTAAAAAAATCTCTTCTTCTGCAGCCATTATTAACGCCGGACTAGTTTCCAGACAGCAACTACCAGGGTGGATTAGAAAAAGAGCTTCGATAAACGGGCAAAATCTTTCTGAAGAGGCAGCCCAATTCCTAGCCGCCTCTACCGAAGGCAATTTATTGGCTTGTGCTCAGGAAATCAACAAACTTGCTCTTCTTTGTCCTCCGGGGAATATCGAACTGAAAGACCTTTTGGAAGCGGTTTCAGATGTTTCTCGATTCAATCCTCAAGATTTGGCTGATTCAATTCTTGAAGGTAATGTTCAACGAATTTCAAAAATCATTGATGGTCTTAAAGGAGAAAACGTAACCATCCCCTCTTTCCTTTGGCTTTTAAATGATGACATTAGAAATCTAATTTTATTAAATCAAGGAGGCTCTCCTTCTTCTATAAGAGGCTTGCCTTCTCGCAAAACGATGCTTGCGAACCTTGCCCGCCGTGTTCCTTTGGCTCTTTTGGAAAAAGTGGTGCATCGCTACAACAATGTAGAAAAAATGTCCAAAGGCTTTAAGGTTTCACAATCGCAAGGAGATCCATGGCAAGAATTAAAAGCCGCAGCTCTTTTACTTTGTATTAGCAGGAAATAATTATGTCCTCTACCATTAGCGCACAAAATGCTGAATACATGAAAAATCTTGGGGAAAAAGCACGAAAAGCAGCCACTATTCTGGCTAAAACTCCTGCCCAAGTAAAAAACAACACTCTAAATACTCTTGCTGATTTACTTTTAAAAAATGCTGAGAAAATCTATCTCGCAAATGAAAAAGATTTAATTGCGGGCAAAGAGAAAGGATTGTCCGAAGCCTTTCTTGACAGATTAACAATTTCAGAGAAAGTTTTAAACCAAATGTGCATTGGCTTAAAACAAATCGCAGGACTCAACGACCCGATTGGTGAAATTTTAGAGATGAAACCTCAGCCCTCCGGCATCCAAGTCGGAAGGATGAGAGTTCCCCTTGGAGTAATCGGAATCATCTACGAATCGCGTCCGAATGTAACGATTGATGCCGCTGCTTTATGTTTAAAAAGCGGAAATGCCGTCATCTTGCGAGGAGGCTCCGATGCCCGATGCTCTAATCAAGTCCTTGGCGAATGCATCCAAGAAGCTTTAAGACTTAACTATCTTCCCGAAGAATCGGTTCAAGTTATCACCAACCCGGATAGAGAATTAGTCGGCGCCTTGATCACAGCCAGAAAATACGTAGATGTAATTGTGCCTAGAGGCGGTAAAAGCTTAATTTCAAGACTTATGGAAGAAGCTACCGTTCCGATGATCAAACACTTGGACGGCATCTGCCATACTTATGTTGATATGAGTGCGGACTTGGAACTCGCTTGGAAAGTGTGTGACAACGCAAAGACACAGAGATTTTCTCCATGCAACGCTATGGAAACTCTTCTGGTCAATAAAAATATCGCAGCCATCTTTCTTCCAAAAATGGCCTCTATTTATTTAGAGAAAGGTGTGGAGCTCCGCTGTGATCCTGAATCAAGAAAAATTCTGACAGACGCAGGCTTCGATGACATCAAAACTGCTTCAGAAGAAGATTGGTCAACAGAATATAACGCTCCTATTCTTTCTATAAAAATAGTCCCCAGCGTGGATAAAGCAATTGAACACATTAATCAATACGGATCTAAACACACCGATGCGATCATCACTAACAATTTAGTATCCAGTCAAAAATTTCTTAGAGAAGTCGATTCCTCTTCCGTCATGCTCAACACATCTACCAGATTTGCAGACGGCTTTGAATATGGTCTAGGAGCAGAAATCGGCATTTCCAACGATAAGTTACATGCTAGAGGACCTGTTGGTCTGGAGGGACTGACCAGCCTCAAATACATCGTAATTGGACACGGGGAATTAAGAAAATGAGCGAAAAGCTAAACAAATACTACGCCGTAGTACCTCTTTCTTTAGAAAGTCTCTTCGAAGAAGAGCTTAAACAGTTGGGCATCACTGAATTCAAGTCAAAAAAGGCCGGCTGCTTCTTCACAACAACAACGCTGGGAATGATGAAGGCAAATCTTTGGACGAGATATGCTTCACGTATTCTCCTGGAGGTAGGCGAGAGAAACTACAAAACGGAAGATGACATCTACAAATTCACCTTCTCCATTCCTTGGGAAAATTACTTTACGGAAAAACAGTCCATCAAGATTTCTCTGTCGGCCAAGAATTGTCCTCTCAAGAGCATAAACTTTCTAACTTTAAGGGTTAAGGATGCCGTCTGCGACCGTTTCCGTGAAAGATCGGGAGCCCGCCCGGACGTAGAAAAACACAACCCGGATATCCAGATTTTCGTCTTTGTAGACAACCAAAAAGTCACGCTCTATCTCGACACCTCCGGTGAATCCTTATTCAAAAGAGGTTGGAGACGGGATAAAGGAGAGGCGCCCCTGAAAGAGAATCTTGCTGCAGGCTTGATTGGCCTTTCCGGTTGGGAGCCTTCCCAGCCCTTGTACGATCCCTTCTGCGGCTCAGGAACAATTATTATTGAAGCTGCCACAATCGCAATCAATATGGCTCCGGGAATCACAAGAAGATTCGGATTTGAAAAATTTAAATTCTTTAATTCTGAAGTCTGGCAAGCCCTTAAAACTGAAGCAAGAGCAGCCATTAATTGGGACGTCGATATCAATCTTGCGGGCAGCGATATTTCTACTCAGATCATAGAGAAAGCCAGTAAGAATGCCCAGTTGGCCGGATTAACAAAGCTATTGATTGAGCGTAAAATTAAGTTTTTCCCATGTGATGCAAGAGAGGCAAAGCCAACATCGGAGACTCCCGGAGTCATTATTGCAAACCCTCCTTACGGTGAACAATCAAATCCGAAGTCTGCTTCCGTTGCGTCCATGATGAAAAACGTTGCTGACAACCTCAAGCATAATTTTGAGAACTGGGTTGTTTGGATGCTTACCAGCGATCTGAACTTACCTCGTCAAATGAGATTGCAGGAATCTAGAAAGATAGTGATCTTTAACGGTCCGCTGGAATGCAGATTCTTCCGCTTTTTGATGATTCCCGGTTCCAACCGCAGAGAGTCGAAGGCAGTGAAAACCTCATCACCAAAGGAATAAGAATATGTCTGAAAAAGACTTCGATGTAGTACAAATGAGAACTGAGCTTCATGAAATGCCGGAATTAGGATTTCATGAAGAAAAAACTTCAAAATACGTTGTTAATAAGCTCAAAGAGCTCGGTCTTAACCCGCAGACAGGAATTGGCGGAACCGGTGTCGTCGCCTATATTGACGGAACAGAACCCGGTCCGACAGTCATGGTAAGAGCCGACATGGATGCCCTTCCGTTCGTTATCGACAACAAACCATGCTCCATTCATGCTTGCGGTCACGATTCTCATACCGCTATGCTTCTTGCTTTAGCATCTAAGTTAGTCGGTAATGTTAAGAAAGGACGCGTAAAACTCTTCTTCCAGCCGGCCGAAGAGACACTACTTGGTGCAGTCAGATCTATTGAAGACGGCGTTCTTGACGATGTTGACGTTGCTTTCGGTGCTCACGTTCGCCCGATTCAAGATATTCCTGACGGAACAGTTTGCGCTGCCGTCCGCCACACATCCAGTACTTTCCTTGAAGTTGAGTTAAAGGGCAAGACTTGCCATGCTGCTCGTCCTCATTTGGGATGCAGCGTTGTTGAAGCAGCTGTTTTAGCTACTAACGCAATCAATGCTATTTGGATGAATCCGGGTAAAGTTTGGTCCGCCAAGGTAACTGCCATCAACTGCTGCGGTTCTGCCTCCAATATCATTCCGGACCATGGCAAGATGATTTTAGACTGCCGTGCTCAAGATAATCCGACAATGAAAGAAATGTTGGACAAAATTAAGAGAGCCATCACAAATGCTGCGGAAGCCGTCGGCGTTGAAGCAACAGTTAATTTCCCCGGCGGAATCATTCCTGCAGCTGAATACGATGAAGAATTGGTTGCTGAAACCGCAGGTATTATTAAAGAAGTCTTAGGCGATGACAAGTTAGCCAAAGACTGCGGTGGCGGCGGAGAAGATTTCCACTACTTCGTTCAGAAGAAACCTTCTATTCGTACTGCTTACATCGGCGTAGGTACAGGCGTCACTCCGGGCCTTCACGATCCGAAGATGACTATGAACCCAGAATCATTACGCAACGGTGTTGCTGTATTAGAAAAAATGGTTCTTAACCAAGTAGGTTAATTCCACCATTAAGAAAAGCGCCCTCGAGGCGCTTTTGAATTTCTCGAAAACAGAGGCCGAACACTCGGCCTCTGGTTTTACCTAGCGATCGTATTACTTAGCAGCTGCTTTTGGAGCTTCACCGCGAGGAATGATAACCCCTGTAGGCTGTTGGGAAGCATTACGTCCGGCGATTCTACCGAATGTAACGATATCAGCCATAGCGTTGCCGCCTAAACGGTTTGCACCGTGGACACCGCCTGTAACTTCACCGGCAGCGAAGAGACCAGGAATGACGTGACCTTTAGTGTCAAGAACCTGAGCCTGAGAGTTAATTCTCAAACCGCCCATTGTATGGTGAACTGCAGGTGTAACCATTACTGCATAGTACGGAGCCTGAGTAAGAGGTCTTGGCATATCAGCACGGCCGAATTCTGAATCCTTGCCAGCCTTCTGATCCTGAGTGTATTTATCTACAGTTGCCTGGAGCTGTTTTCCATCGACGCCAATCTTCTGAGCGAGTTCGTGAAGATCTTTTCCTTCAGTAACCATGCCGCCCTTGATGTAAGTTTCGATGGCCTTAAGGCTCTTTCTAACATCGTTATCGAATAAGAGGAAGCCAACTTTATCTTTTTGAGCGAGTTCAGCAGCGGAAACTACGTCGCGAGTCTGAAGTTCGTTGATGAAGCGCTTGCCGTCTTTGTTAACGAGGATAGCACCGTTGCCGCGAACAGCTTCAGTGATCATTTCGCCTTTGCCCGGAACAACTGTCGGGTGAGTTTGAATCTGCTTCATGTCAACAGTAGCAGCACCAGCCTTTTCACCTAAGGTGATACCGTCACCAGTTGCGCCAGTGTGGTTAGTTGTAGCAAAGCCTTTAAGCTTCGGATTCAACTTAACAACCATATCCTGGTTGGCAGAGAAGCCGCCGGCAGCCAAAACAACTGCAGGAGCCATGACTTCATACTGTTTTTTGCCCTTTGTGTACTTAACGCCGACAACCTTACCGTCTTTAACGATGAGTTCATCAGCCTTAGCCATTGTGCGTACATCGATACCGCGGTCCTTAGAAGCCTGAGCTAAAGTCTTAACAACGTTAGCACCAACGAAACCACCGCCTGTCGGACGGTGAGAACGCTTCTGGGAAGCGCCCGCCATCATACCGACGTCTGTCAAGTCACCGCCCAAGCTGTTGATGAAGTCAACAGACTCGGCAGCGTGATCTGTAAGAGTGTGAACCAAATCAGGGTTGTTCAAGTACTTGCCGCCCTTCATTGTGTCGTTGTAGTGGGATTCTTTAGTGTCCTTGATACCTGCCTTGGCTTGAGGCTGAGATTCTGCGGCGTTCAATCCGCCAGCTGCACGATTGGTGTTACCTCCCAAGTAAGCCATCTTTTCCAAAACGATGACTTTCTTGCCTAAATCATGAGCAGTAACAGCTGCGGAGAGACCAGCACCACCAGCGCCGACTACGATCACATCGGCTTTATCTGCTGCCAATGCAGGAACAGCAAATACAGCAGAAACAAGTGATGCTACGAGAATTTTTTTCATTGGAGTTCTCCTTAAATTTGTAATATTTAGCAATTAGTTGCTTAATCACTAGCTTTGTCAGCTGAGCACTGACTGTTAAAAATTATATTATTTTTGCAATTTTCTTATAGGGTTAAATCTTTAGGAGAAATACGGAGGGACAACAATTTAACTAATTTTTATCCTTAAAAATCAATGGTTTTTATTTTTTCTTTTCGTTTCTTTAAAGGCATCATTTCTCAGAAAAAATCCATTTTTAGAGTATGTTTTTTACCACACTTTTTGGGTACCTATACTGGGAGATCAAATACAACTTAGAAAAAAAATCCTCCGGTTAAGGAGGACTTGGTAAAACAATAGAGTTAATTATTTCAGCACCGTAGGAAGCTTGTAATCATACTCAGGTTTTAGAATTTCTAATGTGTAGAGTTTCTTCAAAGCATCATAGTAAGCAAGTTCTTCACCCATAGAGTCGGCCTGAGCTAGCTCTTCTTTGATTCTTTGAAAGTCTTGGTCATCCTTGGGAGCACTCTTACTGGATTCGACATAAGAGATAACGTAATCTTCATGGTTCATTGCTCCCGTATAAGCAGGAAGATTCTTAACAGGAATAGACATTTCTGCCGAAATCAAATCCTGAGACTGTCCCAAAGAATTGATTCTGGATACCGTAATAGTTTTTCCAAAACCTGCGAGATTGGATTTGTTTTGGAGTTCTTTTAATTTTTCTTCACCGGCTTGACGTGCTAACTCGGTTGCAGCGGAGAGTTCAAGAGAATCTTTGATTTCATTCTTAACTTCGCTCAGAGGACGAATATGCTCAGGGTTTTCTTTCACAACTCTCGCAGAGACGATTGTATTACTGTTGATTTCTACAGCAGAAATATTTCTCTTATCTGCAATTGAATCCGGCTGGAAGAGTTCAGCAATTACTCTCTTATTAATATCGGGAGTATTTAAGGAAGGATCCAGGAAACCGTTTTCCGTAAGTCCGGGAGCCTTATGAAGACTTAAGCCAAACTTTTCAACTACAGGCTGCAAAGATTCGCTCTGCTCGTAAACCATATTAGAGAACGTATCAGCATTTTCAGCAAACACATTATGTCTTTGCTGATTTTGCCAGGTGGTCAAAATTTCAGGTTCAACTTCCTCGAACGGCTTAATAGAGGCAGGACGGACGTCTGTCACTTCAATGATGTGGTAACCGAATTCGGATTTAACCGGTCCGACGATGTCACCCTTCTTTGCGGAGAAAACTGCATTCTCAAATTCAGGTACCATCATACCTTTAGTGAAGAAGTCTAAATCACCACCGTTTCGAGCGCTTCCCGGATCAGCAGAATTTGCTTTTGCTACTTCAGCAAAGGATGCAGGATTTGCTTTGACTTCAGCATAGAGCTTTTCAGCTTTAGCTTTAGCGTCTGCATCTGCCTTAGCAGCATCTTTTTCATTTTCGTCGGCAACAATCAAAATATGAGAAGCGCGGCGGGTTTCTTCCTGGCTGAACTTGCTCTTATTCTGTTCGTAATATTGTTTGAGGACTTCTTGTGAAGGTTTTTCTTGAACCTGAATAGTTTCCGGAGAGAACACTACGTATTCAATGTCCAAAGTTTGAGGGACTCGGAACATTTCTTTGTTATCGTCGTAGAACTTCTGAATCTGCTCTTCAGTAATCTTAACTTCCTTTCTATAAGCATCCGGAGAGAACACCAAAGTTCTGACTTCTCTTTCTTCCCGCAAAGCAGCATTTAAGAATTCGGCAGTTTTAGCCGGAACGATTACAGTTCTTGAAACAGCATTAATAACGAGGTCTTTAGCCAAATCTCTTCTTAATTCGTAAACGAATTGTTCGTCGCTCTTACCAGTGGCTGCTAAATAATTTTGGTAAAGTTCAGGGCTGAATTTTCCATCTTTCTGGAAAGCTTTAGCATTTTTAATAAAGTTAATAGCTTCTTGTTCAGAAATATTGATGTAATGATGTTGAAGCAAAGCATTAACGGCTTTTTCGGTAGTCAAGTTATAAAGAATTGCCGCATTTGCTTCCGGAGTGTCAAACAATGAAGAATCCACCGAGCCCCCCTGCTGAACTCGGATTCTTTCAATATGATTGCGCTTAGCAGCATCAAATTCTTCAGGCTGGATGCCTTTACCGTCAACTTTAGCGATTGCGTTTGCGTCAGGATTCAGACGGCTGTATCCGTTAATTCCAATAAATACGAACGCCGGGATGATAAGAATCATCGCTAAGAGCATCAACCATCTTTTTTGATTTCTAAAAGATTGGAACATCTAGTCCTCTTCCTTTCAGGTACGTTTAAAAAATTTTTTTGATTATCCTCTATTTTGCGATTATTAACCACGAGAACACATCGAAAAATGTCGATTTTATAAAGCCTTGAGTAATTCATACAGCAATTGTGAACAGTCCTCTTCTTTGTTACTTTTTGAATAACTTTTTCAATACACAACAACCATTTGAAAATTCAATGATTTTTTGAAAAATATAAAAATTTAGAATTGTTTTTGGAATTTAACTTGCATGATTTCGAAAAGCCTGTACAATGCGCTTCTCTCGCGAAACGAAGTAAATGAAAATTCTTTTCGACAGAGAGGAGTGGTAGTTCAGTTGGTTAGAATATCGGCCTGTCACGCCGAGGGTCGCGGGTTCGAGTCCCGTCCACTCCGCCAAAATTTTGGTCCGAATTTATGAATAAGTTCGGACCTTTTCATTTCTTTCTAGGTTCTCCTCGCAGTATGGATGGAAAGGTCTGTGCATTTTTTCTTAGGTCTCAGAATTTTTCCTTATCTCCTCTCAACTGTTCTCAATTTTTTGCACTTCTGGATTCATCGGTGGTAAAGTTAAAGCACCAAGCGGAGGACTTTCTGGTGTTCCGCTTCTTCCCTCCTCCGTAACCTCGGTTGTGGAGGAGGCTTTACTTATTGACCCAACGCTTTAAGCCTTATTAAGCTATTTCATTCCTTTCTTAAGGATGTTTATGCCAATCTCATTAAGCTCATTAAGCTTTTCCCCCTTTATTCTCTCGCCCTCTTCTGCCAGTTATTTTTACACAGTAAGTTGTTCCTGGGTTCATCAACCCAGAAGGTAGGTAGTCTCTTTTCCTTTTTTATCTGGGGCGGATTAACCTCGAATTGGCCTGGACAAGAACTCTTCTATATTTACCACTGCCAATTTAAAAGTTTCATCGACAGCCGGGATTGTTTCGTCGTGGCTACTTAATAATTCTTTACTTCCGTTGACTCCAAAAGTCACAATTCTTGAATTACCTATCGTTAAGGAGTTGCCTGCTAAGGATTAAAAAATTTTCAAAGTGGCATAACTGCCCTTAAATCTATACGAGGTCTCATCAATACACTGTTTAACTCTTTCATCTTCTCCACATGATTATTCTGTGTCACCGGCTTTCCGTTGATTAGGCTTTTCTTTTTTAAACAAATCCGCACAGACTTCATTCTTGCCTTTAAAAACACGTGTCAGAAGAGTGGACCCTTCAGCAGATTTTTAGGGTTGACAAGTTTCAAGTCCAGATAGAAATCCCAATAAGGCTTTAGGGAAGGAGCCTTTGTTTTCCGGGGACGCCTTATATATAATGGGATAGCCTCCGGCTGCTTCGGGCGTATGTGGGACGGCCTTGCTGTTTGAGCCTGTGTAGTTCCATCCGGAGGCCCTTTATCTCCAGTTGGTTCTTACTGATAAGCCCAGTTTTTTCAAAATACCAACTTCAGGGAGCCTCCTATTTATTCTTAACTCCTTTCTCTACAGACACAGAGTCGTCTTTACCGAAGTTTTTCCTGTATAAAGAGAGGTCGGGTCGTTCTGCTTTTTATTTTCCTCTATCAAGAGGCATGCTCGTACTACTCCAACTATTTGTTCAAAATTCTCTTCTGAGATCGGTAGTTAATTAGAATTTTTCAAAACCCTCACTGTGGTGCCGAATGAAGTATGCAACTTCGGAAACAGAAACAACATGGTCATGCCATTAGAGAAGGAACAGTGGCCTTAGGATTGCAATGTCTCTACTAGTTGTTTTATCTCAGGATTTATTTGTGGTATAGTTTTTTTGAGCGTTGGGACCTGTTTGGTAGTCAACGCACCCCCCGCTGTCTTCGATTTAGATGCAGCGGGTTTTTCATACTATCTTTTCCAACGTTTTCTTTTATCACTTTCGGTAGATACACAAAAAACTTTCCCTGCTCTATTGAATAGGTTTTATATTCCGTTTAAACGTCGAAATGTGTCTCGACTGTTATCTTTGCTAGTGGTGTAGTTCGTCTCTTTCACCTTTGAAGGCTTGAGAGAAGGAGGCGTGGCTTAAACGATACAGTGCTTCAATTAATCCTTGCGCATCTGGATTCATCAGTGTTAAATTGAAGTCGCGACTATCCCCTTCGGGCTCTTCTCGCATGCCCTCCTTCGTAGCCTCGGTTGCGAAGGAGATTGTCTTTTTAGGCTCCCTGTTATATGCCTCAATAACCCATTCTCTTGCATCCTCGAGATAGCCAAACTCGAGCGTATCGACTTCATAAAGCTTCTTTCCTCCCCGAACTTCAGCCACCTCGCACAAAGTTATTTTTGTCCTATAAATTTTCCTTGACAAACATACCTCAAAAACGCTTTTCAACGTGATGAATGAAGCTTCTTCCTTTTTTATACCAACCAAGAATAGACCGGGCAAGTATCTCCTGAACGTTGCAACCTCGACTTTATTTCTTCGCCAACTTTACTTTTTACTTTATGTTTTCTTGCAAACTCTTTTATTCCATTAACACCTAGTGGCACCGAATCTGACTCCCTTGGGGACTTGCGAGAAGAAACCGTGGTCTAAACGACACAAGGCGTCAAAGAGCCCTTGTACTTCCGGGTTCATCGGTGTTAAAGTGAATCCATCCTGCGGAAGACCCTCGAGTAGTCCGCTTGTGCCCTCCTCTACGGTTTAGGCTGTAGAGGAGTTTTCTCTGTAGAGTCTTTATCGTAACCCTTTTGGAACAATCTAATCCGGACTCAACGGAATTAACTTCCAAGCCGCCTAGTCATATGCTTTCTTCTCTTCCTTGCTCTTCATACACAACCCGGACACTTACTCTCACGCCAAAAGCTTTCCCGTTGCTGACAAAACCGGAAAAATGCTTTTCATAGTGATGAATATCGGGATGGTGTTTTCTATCGGGCGCAGACAAGCCGTGAATAGAGTTTGCTAATAGCCATTCCAAATTTGATACAGCTAGCTTGACAACTTCATCACAGACAGTTCTATCTTCATCCGGGAGAAAACAATTTCACTAATACATTCATAACTAAGAGTGACAGTTCCAGATTCCCCCAACTTTAGCTTCTTCCCTACAGAGGTTTAAGTAAAAGCGCTAAGTCGTCATAATCACCTTTAATACTATTAGGAGTTTCAAGAATAACGGACTTAAATCTCTCATGTCCCCTACGATTGTTTTAAGGCATCGGTTTCTCATTAACTAGTTGCCTTGCCTTGAACCTCGGTAGTGCTGCCTTTTGCGTTACGTTTTACATCAGGCTCGCCAAGAATGCGGGCCCCGTACTCTTGCCAGAACTGTTTAGGACTCATCCCAAGGTCAAGTGCGATGGAGGCCACGAACGAGCCGATGACGACCCCAAGAGACTGGGGCTCATCTTCATCTCCGGTGGTCTTGAGAATCTGCGCACCGTCTTCAGCTGTGAACTCATATACCTCAGTTCTGAAGAGTTCTGAGTTGGCAGTACGCAAGGCCTCCAGTCTTTGAGCAACTGCCTGCTGAAACTCTTGGTCTTCAGCGGTTGCCTCAGCTACAAAGAGCTCTCCGTTGAAGGATAGGTAGCCGGCAACTTCTGGAGTCTCACGAGATAAGAGTGAGGTGTCTCTCATCGGAGGAGTCCTTCTCTTTGGCCTGTGCAATTTTTATTTTTGTGTAGAAAAATAAAGCCGTTGGGTTCTGGGCAAAACGAATCAGATTTAAAACCGCACAGGTTAGAGAGAAGTGCTTAAGCCGTCACGCTTGGCCATTTCCTCAATATGTTAAAAGCCAACAAAGTAATCAGACATTGCAAACATAGAGGTAATGACAAAGTAGAACCGATCCCGATCACCTCCTTCTTTCACTGTTGATTTTCTCAAAACCAAGAAATCATCTCCTTGTTGTTTTTCATCTCTCCAAAAACGTACGTAACCATTTGATTCTTAACATTACTAATCGTTTACCCCTAATACTTTTTACTGGCTTATTTAAGCCGCTAAGAATAAACTGTCCATGTTACGAATTGTTAAGGAGTTCTCAATAAGTAACACAACCTCAAAACTTTCAGGAAGAAAAAATGAGTAAAACATTACGGAACTGGATCATAGTCTTAGGACTAGGACTGATCGTCTGGATTTGTCCTACCCCGGAAGGCTTGACTCCTAAAGCATGGCATCTGTTTGCTATCTTTATTGCAACCATCGCAGGATTTATTCTGCAGCCTATTTCTATGGGTGCGGTTGCTTTCTTAGCTCTCACATTCTGTGCGGTAACCGGCGTTCTTAAGACCGGCGAAGCATTGATGGGTTTCGGCAACGGCACCATTTGGTTGATCGTCTGCGCATTCTTCCTTTCCAGAGGCTTTATCAAGACCGGCTTTGGAAAGAGAATCGCTTTCGTCATCATCAAATACATTGGCCGCTCCTCTCTCTCTTTGGGCTATTCCATCGCTCTTTCAGAACTGGTTATCTCTCCGGCTATGCCTTCGGCAACAGCACGCGGAGGCGGTGTGTTCTATCCGATCGTTCAGTCCTTGAGCAATGCTTTCGGATCTTCTCCCGGACCAACTGCCGGTAAAATCGGTAAATACTTGATGCAAGTCGGCTATCACACAGACGCCGTCACTTGTATGATGTTCTTGACATCTATGGCCGGCAACCCCTTGTGCGTAGGATTAGCTGAAAGCACTTTAGGCGTAGAAATCACTTGGATGGGTTGGGCTGTTGCTGCCATCGTCCCGGGCTTGATTTCTTTGTTCCTAGTACCTTTGGTCATGCTCAAGCTCTCTCCTCCTGAACTTAAAGCAATGCCTGACGCTCACAATTTGGCCGTTAAAGAACTCGAAAATATGGGCCCAATGACTCTGCAAGAAAAGGTTTTGGCATTTGTTTTTGTTCTCTGCCTTATCCTGTGGGCAACCGGAAGCTGGACAAAGCTCGGCGCAACACCTGTCGCTATGCTTGCTGTGTCTATTATGCTGGTCTTCAAAGTTTTGGATTGGAAAGACATCCTTTCTGAAAAAGGTGCTTGGGACGCAATGTTCTGGATGGGCGGCTTGGTCGCATTAGCAACCGCATTAGCAAAATCCGGATTTATTGCTTGGATCGCTAAGATTATCGGTACAGCAATCGCTGCTGCAAATCTTGGTTGGATTGCTTCCTTCATCGCTATCACTCTTATTTATACATACTCTCACTATTGCTTCGCGTCCGTTACAGCTCGTATTTCCGCTATGTATGCAGCATTCATCGCTGTTGCTGCAGCCTGCGGCGTTCCGGGTTTGTTAGTCGCTTTGGCATTCGGCTTCTTCGCAAACTGCCCGATTTCCCTTACTCACTACGGTAACGGCTGCGGTCCTGTTTACTTCGGTGCCGGTTATGTCTCGCAGAGCGAATGGTGGAGAAACGGTTTCGTAATTTGTACGATCAACGTTGTGATTTGGCTCACAATTGGTATGGCTTGGTGGAAGGTCATCGGTTTATACTAATTTCAAATTACCCAACCTAGGTTAAAATAAGGCGTCCGAACGGGCGCCTTATTTTTAGCCATGAGATTTACTACGCTTCTTTTATTATTTGTCCTGGCCTGTCTGAATACGGGCTGCACTGTCATTGGAGTCGCCTCCACAGGACTTTCTATCGGAACGCCAAAGCATGGTTGGTTTCCCTCCGACTCACCCTATGTAAAAGATGAAGATATAAAACCGATTCCGGCTCCTCTTAACCTTTCTCTCTCCACCAGATATATTCTTCAGGGTGTAGACGCCGATGGCGAAGGAATAATGGAAGAATCCGTGTCTATGTTCTTTGAAGACAACTTTAAAAACCAGATAACCCAGTTTCTAGAAAGAAATAATTTTGCTCTTATCAACGATCGAGGGTTGGACGGAGAAATATACGTTGAAGCCTCTAACACAATGGAAAATTTAGGGATGCGCTTCTTGCCCTATATCGGCGCTATCCGGCTAACAGAAAGAAAGTTTGGAAAACTTCGCGTAACCTTCAGGAATAAAAACGGTGAGGAAGTGACCTCCCGGATCGTTGAAGGAGATGTTTATGTCCAGTCAGGTTTGTTCGCTGACTCCCCCAGCAGCCCTGAAAAAGTTGAGCCTTTCGAAGTTCCGCGATTGGACTACACCATAAAAGGCGAATCCGTTGCTCTGGATAAACTTAACGAGCAGCTCCTTAAAAGAGCCCTTTTCAAGATTCAAGAATCCGTCAACTTAAACGCATTTTTCAACGAACCGGGAACACCTTATCTCATCACAAAAACACAACAGAAAACATCGTCAGAAAAACCCGACATCCTTGAAGAAGTCGTGATCTTGGAAACACGAGAAAAAATGCCGGGCGACAAAACCCGGCAAGCTGATACTGTTAACTAATTATTGAAATTTGTAGTGGTGCTGAGACTGACCGGAATAAATCCCAAGCATTGGAGCCGGACCGTTTTCAATGCCGACTAAAGCCAAAACCGTCAGCAAAGCAAGCTGCGGACCCTCGAAAGAACGATAAGGTTCGTACCATTCGTTTAATGAGTGACTAAGCCCTTCTCGGCCGCCTGTACCGAGCGTCGTTGACGGAATGCCCATTGACATGGGTACGTTTTGATCGGTAGAGGCGCTGGTATAGTTGGTCAGTTCGATGCCAAGAACTTCCATTGCCGCTCCTGCGGCCTGAAGAACCGGACTCGAGTCATCCTGCATACCGGCCGGGCGATGTCCGAGAGGAGTTACTTTGCATTTAACCTTCAGCTCCTCTTGCGTGATGCCCCACCTCTTGTTTTCTAACTCGGCACCCTCCGAGAAAAGAGGAAGAACAGAATCAACCAAACTGTAGAGGGTTTCATTGTCAGTACTTCTCAAATCAATTTCGCATTCGGCGTGTTCAGCTATAGAGTTAACGGACGTGCCGCCTTTCATTGTGCCTATCGTAAATGTAGTACGCGGACTGTCGGGAACTTCTAATTCCGCAAGAAGGCTTCCCGCTCTGCAAAGGGCTTGGGTGGCACTTGGGCATTGGCCGAAGTTCAAATAGCTGTGCCCTCCGGGTCCGGTGAATTCGATTTTGTATCTCTTGGAACCTGTTGAACCCCATAAAAGCCGTCCGGGGTCAGCCGAATCCAGAGCCAACATCCCGTCGATATGAATCCCGGAAGTATAGAAGAGCCTTTTTACTCCTCTGAGATCTCCTTCTGCCTCTTCCCCCACGGTGGCCACAAAGAGAATGTCTCCCTGCGTCTTGATATTGTTGCTTACCAAGCAGCGAATAACTTGCAGCATACTTGCCAGGCCACGTGTGTCATCAGAAATTCCCGGCGCATAGAGGCGACCTTCTTTTCTTCTGACCTTGATTTCTACTTCTTCTCCAAAAACCGTATCTAAGTGGGCCGTAACGACGCAAACTGGTGCTTCAGAGCAGTTTCCTTTATAACGGGCAATGACATTTCCCACAGGATCCATTTCTGCTTCCATCCCGTATGCCCGCATTTTTTCCTTGATTAGTTCTCCCCTTTGGAGTTCTTTCATCGGAGGGGCCGGAACCTCGCATATCTCAATTTGTTCCTCAATGGCATAAGGTTCTTGGAGTTTGGCCATCTCCAAGGCTTTTTGTACGGATTCAGAGCCGTGAATAGCTCTCACGACCTTTTGAGCGTGTTCCGAGACGTTCAGCATCCTATCTCTATCTTGCATAATCTTTTCCATCAAATCTGTCTTTGGATTATTTGCGGCGCATCAAAATAACGTAGACACCGTCTTCTAAATTCGAAGAGATAAATTCATGTCCGGTCTGTTGCGCAAACTGCTTTAAATCAATCTCTGCATGAGGATCTGTCGCTAATATTCTTAGAACATCACCGGACAGCATTTTTGCCAAAGCTTTTTTCGTCTTTAACATCGGCATCGGGCATTTTGTCCCTTTTGTGTCTATTTCAGAATTAACAATCAGATCTTCCATACCTCACTTCCTTGAATGCCATTTAATTAGTTCTTATGTCAGATTTTACTTCTCAAGAACTCGAGAAATGATTTTTAGGTCAAATTTCCATCAAGATCTTCATTTTTTTGAAAATCCAACAGTAAACTCAATAATTCAGTTTATTTATAACAATATTTACGTTTTTAGAAAGTTAGAAATGTCCGATAGAAGTAATTGGGGTTCAAAACTCGGCTTTATTCTTGCAGCTACCGGTTCGGCGGTAGGTTTGGGCGCCATATGGAAGTTCCCATATATGGTTGGTGCAAATGGAGGAAGTGCTTTTCTCCTTCCTTTCATTCTTATGGTCTTTACCATGGGAGTGGTTCTAATTTTGGCGGAGTTCATTATCGGACGTGCAGGAAGAGGCAGCGTTGTCACCAGCTTCAAAAGAATTGCCGGTCCTCTTTGGGCACCTTTAGGTTTCATAGGCGTCTTTTGCGCCTTCTTGATCATGACCTACTACAGCAATGTAGGAGGCTGGTGCTTAACTTATCTTTTCGAATCCGTCATGGGAAAAGCCGCATCTACTGATTTGGCTCTTCTTGAAAAGACTTTTACTGACACGGTCAGCACGCCTTTATCTGCCATTATTTATCAAACCTTGTTCTTGGCTATTACCGCCGGCATTTTGATCTTCGGCGTCAATAAAGGTATTGAAAGAATTTCAAAGATTCTCATGCCTTTGCTCTTCGTGCTCATGATCATTCTTATTGTCAAAGGTTTGACTCTTCCTGGCGCAACGGAGGGACTCAAGTTCCTTTTTGCCCCTCGCTGGGATCAGGTAACAGCCAACTCTTTGCTCAATGCAATGGGCTTTACCTTCTTCTCATTGTCTTTGGGCATGGGCATTATGATTACCTACGGCTCTTACATCAGCCATAAAGAAGACCTTCCCTCCTCTGCCATTTGGGTTGCCTTCCTTGCCTTGGTATCAGCATTGCTCGCTGGTTTAATGGTTATTCCTCCGGTATTAGCTTTCGGATTAAATCCTAGTGCAGGTCCCGGGCTTACTTTCATTACCATGCCTGCCGTCTTTGCAAATTTCCCTTTCCCTAATTTCTTTGCGTTTTGCTTTTACGGCTGTTTGTTCGTAGCCGCTCTTACTTCAATGATTTCCTTATTTGAAGTTCCTTTGGCATATCTCATGGACGAATGGCACTTAAAACGCAAATCAGCAGCAATTCTTTTATTTGTCTCTCTGACGATCTGCAGCATTCCTTGTGCGCTTGCAATGGGTCCGTGGTCAGATATTAAGATTTTCGGGAAAAATTTCTTTGACTTTGCAGATTTTGTCGCCTGCAACATCCTCATGCCTGTTTCTGCTTTGTTTGTCATTGCAATTACCGGTTGGTTCTTCTTCGACAAATCAAAATATGAAGTCAATTTAACTAAAGAGCGCAACGAAACATGGATGAAGGTTTTCCGATTCCTTTTGGCTTTCGTAGCACCTTGTTTTATCGCAGTCATTGCGATCTTCAACCTAATGTAGGAGTTTTTCAGAATGTCTTCGCAACCCTCTAACTCTTGGACCGGGAAATTAGGCTTTGTTCTAGCCAGCGTTGGTGCTGCCGTAGGTCTGGGAGCCATTTGGAAATTCCCGTACATGGCCGGGGCTGAGGGAGGCGCAGCATTTTTGCTTCCTTATGTCATTCTTTCCTTTACCTTGGCCTTAGGTCTTCTATTAGCGGAAATTACGCTGGGTAAAGCCGGCAAAGGAGGCATCGTCACTGCTTACCGCAACCTTGGCGGACCTTTCTGGGCATTTTTGGGTTACCTTGGGATCATAATCGGTTTCGTTGTTCTCTCTTTCTACTCAGTCGTCGGCGGATGGTGCCTGCTTTATTTTTACGAAGCAGTGATTGGATTTCCGGAAGCCACTCCTGCCGCTTTAGGCGCATTGTTCGGAGAACTCTCTTCTTCTCCTTACATAGCCGTTTCAGCGCAGGTTGGGTTCCTCGCCTTAGTGGGAATTGTCGTCGGCGGCGGAATTCGTAAAGGAATTGAGCTTTGTTCCAGAGTACTCATGCCTTTGCTGTTTCTCTTCATGATCGTTCTCATTGTTACGGGGCTCATGCAAGAAGGATCTTGGGAAGGAGTGAAATATCTTTTCTATCCGGATTTCAGCAAATTCAGCTTTAAAGCTCTAGTTGACGCAATGGGACTGGTATTTTTCTCTTATTCCGTCGGTGCCGGCTGTATGCTCACCTATGGTGCCTACCTTGATGACAAAACAGATCTCATCAACAGCAGCTTCTGGATTATCACTTTATCCTTGATAGTGTCCTTAATGGCAGGCCTGATGATTCTTCCGGCAAACTTTGCTTTCGGAATGGATCCCAGCGCAGGCCCGGGTCTAACTTTCATTACGATGCCGGCTATCTTCAGTCAGCTCCCGGGAGGACAATTCTTTGCAGTTGTTTTCTTTGCCTGCTTAATTGTTGCAGCTTTGACCTCTGCTGTTTCAATGCTGGAAATTGATATTACTTGGATGGTTCAAGAGCTTAAGATTTCCCGACCGAAGTCGGTAGTCATCTGTCTGCTCTTTATGCTCATCCTCAGCATTCCGTGCGCCCTCTCCTTCGGAGTTCTCGCAGATACAAAGCTATTTGGCAAAACGCCTTTCGATTTAGCAGACTTCTTCGTCTCTAACCTTGCCCTTCCCGTCGGCGGCATTATTTCCGCCATCTTAGCTGCTTGGTTTGCTTGGGACAAAGTACATACTCAATGGCCGACCAAAGAAGGCTATCCGGCCTGGAAGAAATGGTTACGTATTCTTATCGGAGTCTTTTGTCCTGCTTTAGTGCTGGTTATTATGATCGCCGGCTTAATTTAGTAAACTTGCGGCATAACAAGTTTTGATTAAAGGAAATAAAATGTCTTTGAGCATTGAAAATCTTTTTAAAGCAAGAGATTTTGTGGATCTGAAGAATATTTCAGGTGAACACATTGAACTCACCTTTAAGAATCCAATTGTTGCCATGCTGGCCAAAGGGAAGATTCAAGAAATCGCGGAACAATGCAGCCCCGACTCAGCGTTTAACAGCTGCGAACTTAAAGGCAATGATCTCCATATTACCTACAATCCGGAACTTGTAAGCGAAAGACTGCTTTCGGAGATTTTTGTTGGTTCAGATGATCGAGCAAAACTCGCTGCGAAGGAACTTTCTGACTACATCGCAGACAAGATGAAAGCATAATTTCCAAAGAATGCTTCAAGATCCCGTGCCGAAAAGCGCGGGATTTTTTATTCGAAAGTTAGCAACAAAAATAAAAATTAAATCTTATTTTGAATGCGTGAGCGTTAGCGTTCTTGCCCTGCCCTGGGAGGAGGAGGAATTGAAAAAGAACCAGCTTTTGAGACTAACGACCTAACAGCGCACTGGCTTCCATAGTGCAGAATTCCGGATTCTTTATCGGTTCAATGACAACTTGCTGAATCCACAGAGAACCTTTTTGTTCTCGGACAAGATTAATTTTTACGCAGGGATTGTCTCGAATAGGGTTATTTTCCATATCAAGCAGGTCTATATTCTTTTGAGGAAGAAGTTTTTCTGTTTGAACAATCCACTCCCCCTTAACTGTCTGATCAGGATCCGTAAGAATATTAGAGATTAAGTTTTCCGAAGCTACGGCGGTTGTAGAAATAATGGCTGTGGCTAAGAAACTGCTAATGAGTAGTTTGATTGACATTGATACCTCCAAGCCAAAGCATATATCATTTATGAGCATAGTTCTCATCTTGTCTCATTTCTTGGTTTTCTCCTATATTGAGCCTTCTTCATTAAAAATTTAGCTTCCACTAAAATAGCGTTCTAACTTAATTGAACTAAAAGAAATGACGATATCTATATTTGATATGTTCCGGGTCGGTGTTGGACCTTCTTCATCTCACACCGTCGGCCCAATGAGAGCTGCCCGAAAATTTGCAAACCATTTGGTCGAGAACGGACTTCTAGACAAAGTTCATCGGCTTCAAATCGATTTACTTGGAAGTTTGGCCGCCACCGGTATCGGCCACTCCACCGATCAGGCAGTACTTCTCGGTTTGATGTTGGAAAGCCCGTCTGAAGTAGATATTGACAGCATCCCCGCAACTATTAAGTCAATTAAAGAAAATAAGATCATTAACCTTGCAGAGCAGCATGAGGTTAAATTTGATTACGACACAGATCTCGTCTTTAAACCGACAGTTGAAGATCCTTACCACACGAATACATTGTTATTTAAAGCATTCGATAAACAAGGAAATATCCTTCTTCAAGAAAAGATTTATTCCGTAGGCGGCGGTTTTATTGAAACAGAAGAAGAGGCTAAAGCAGAAAACAAAAAGTTGTCCTACACAATGGACAAGGAACCTGTGTCAGTACCCTATCCTTATTCGTCTGCCAGAGAACTCATCAATTTATGCAAGAAGCACAACAAGACTATTGCTGAATTAGTTCGAGAAAATGAGCTCTCAAGAAAGAGCAATGAAGAAATCGACAAACAATTAGATTACATTGCTTCTGTTATGGATGAATGTCTGCAGAGAGGACTTAGAAACTCGGAAGTCCTCCCGGGACCGTTAAAGGTAAAGAGAAGAGCAAAGACTCTTTTCGAAAAGCTTAAAAACAGCCGTCTTTCTTTAGACCAGGATCCTCTTCAAATTATCGACTGGATAAATGCCTTCGCTCTTGCGGTCAGTGAAGAAAATGCAGCCGGAGGCCGTGTGGTCACTGCTCCGACAAATGGAGCCGCCGGTGTTATCCCAGCTGTGCTGGCTTATTACAGAACCTTTGTTAAGGGCAATTCTCAAGAGGGAATTAGAAACTTTCTTCTCACTGCAGGCGCCATCGGTGCCCTGTACAAAACAAATGCATCTATATCCGGTGCAGAAGTCGGATGTCAGGGAGAAATCGGTGTCGCTTGTTCAATGGCCGCAGCCGGACTTGCCGCAGCTTTAGGCGCAACAAACAACCAAATTGAAAATGCCGCGGAAATTGCTATGGAACATCACCTTGGACTCACGTGTGATCCTGTCGCAGGCCAAGTGCAGATTCCATGTATTGAACGTAATGCGGTCAGCGCCGTCAAGGCAGTGAACTCCGTCCGTCTTGCCGTTCAAGGCGATGGTTCTCACTATATTAGTCTTGACCAAGTCATCAAGACCATGTTGGCCACGGGTAAAGACATGAAAACCAAGTACAAAGAGACTAGTTTAGGCGGCTTGGCCGTGTGCATTGTAGAGTGTTAATGTTATAACTAACATGTAGCAGGAGGTTACATGATTAGTATCTTAAAAAAATTAAAACACCAATCAAAGTTATTTGAGCTTTATAAGTTTGTAACCGGAAGAATAGAAGATGCTCAGTTAAAGCAAGTTGCTTCAACGTTGACGCTGACTACTATTCTTTCGATTGTTCCTGCTATTGCCGTCATTATGGCGGCCTTTGCCGCCTTCCCGTTGTTTGCTACTTACCGCGAAAGTCTGGAGCAGTTTCTTTTTTCTACCCTGCTTCCGGAGCAATACAGCGTACAAATAATGGGATATATCAAAGAATTTGCAGAAAAAGCCACCGGCTTGACGATATTCGGTGTACTCGGTCTCGGCGTATCAGCAATTCTTTGTATTGCCACCATTGACGAAGGTTTAAACAGGACATTCCAAGTTAGACACCTCAGAAACTGGGTGAGCCGTTTCTTGCTTTATTGGGCCCTTCTGACTCTTGGCCCCGTCATTTTAGCCATGAGCTTGGCCGCCTCCTCTTATGTTACCGGTTTAGCTGTCATGGGAAAACTGACAGCGGAATTCCAATGGATTTACCAGCCGGTTCAAGCCCTTATTCAAGGACTCATCCTGGCTTGTCTATATAAATACGTCCCTAACTGCAGAGTTTTGTGGAAAGACGCAATTATCGGCGGCTGCGTTACAGCCACTATAATGGCAATATTCCGGTGGGGATTTGGGGTATACATCCTCCGAGGGTCTTACACGACAATCTATGGAGCCTTTGCTGCTATCCCTGTTCTTTTGACCTGGATGTATATTATGTGGATGCTTGTGCTTGGCGGGGCTGCATTAACAGCAACATTGCCGATGCTGCGCGCCACTAGATACTCTGACTTTAGTAAAACCGGGAATAAACTTCTCTCTGCGGTAGCCTTAATTAAATTGTTATATGAAGCCAAGCAAAGCGGCAATCCCATCATGACAGACATTGAGCTTGCCGATAAATCGGGGAGTTATCCCAATGCTGTCGACCATATTCTTTCTCGTCTTTTGGCTAAGCACTATGTCGTAAGAATCGGGGAAAAATATTCCGTGAGCTGGGCTTTATTGGTTGATGGAAACAAGGCCACGCTAAAGGAAGTCTTTGAAGAATTTGCCGTTGATACGAGCAATTCTTTGCTGACTTCGGATGAATCTGAAAGAGTTTGGATTGAATCCGGCCTGAACGACCAATGGCTCAATACTCCTATTGCTCAGATTTTCTCAATGTAACTCCAGAAAATATTCTCAAAAACGGAAATTCCTCGGCACCAAAAAGAAGAAATCTGCAGCAAATAGCTCTGAAGTCAGCTCCAGAAAAGAGAAAATCCGGAATCGATTTTTTTGATTCCGGATTAGAATTTTGGCGGAGTGGACGGGACTCGAACCCGCGACCCTCGGCGTGACAGGCCGATATTCTAACCAACTGAACTACCACTCCATTTGGTGGATGCTGAGAGTCTCGAACTCCCGACCTACGCCTTGTAAGGGCGCCGCTCTACCAACTGAGCTAAGCATCCGTTGCGAGAACAACTCGGTTCTCATCAACAACAGAACGTTATTCTACAGCATCTTTTAAAAATTTGCCAGCCTTAAATTTAGGAACTTTTTTAGCTGGGATTTCAATTTCTTCATTAGTATGAAGATTTCTTGCTTTTCTTGGAGCTCTTTCAGCAACAGAAAATGTACCGAATCCGGCCAAAACAACTTCATCACCTTTTTTCAAAGCATTTAATACATTGTTGGTGAAAGCGTCCAAAGCCCTTTGGGCTGAGGCCTTAGAGATATCGCACTCAGAAGCAATTGCTTCGATCATTTCGCTTTTATTCAATTTAAACTCCCTTTAGGAATAAAACTACTTGTCAAAATTTTGGCGCAAAGCAGGATTCATCTTGTCTGTTGTAAAACACTTTTAAGCAGAGTTTTCTTTACAATTATTAACAATATGAAAAAGTGCTTTTTTAGTGCTCCAAAGCAATCTTGGTAATTATAACTATCTGAACGTTGTTAAATTACAACAATGATGATTTTTTGACTGAAAATCAATGCTTTTTCGATCTCTTTTTGGGTTTTATCTCTAATTTTTTCAAAAAATGACAAAACAAGTGAGAAAAAATACCAAAAACAAGGGATACCCCCTCTCGCGCAATCGATTTCTTGATTATTCAAAAGACCAAAAGGTGACGGATTTCAGTATCCGAAAGCTCAAAATCTGCATAGAAATCAAACTGCCTTTCTGAGGATTTTGCAAGATATTTGCCAACTATTGGGATTTAAAGAGCAAAAGAAAACCTCCCGGGCTTTGACCAAGGAGGTTAGTAGTTCAACAAATTAGACGTGCGAAGTTGAACGACTTAATAAAGGTTCAGGAACCGTTATAGGCTGGATGGCCGGTTCTTCTTTCAAAGGTTCCGGCAGATGTTCCAAACCATTTTCTAATACCTGATCGATGGTACGAACTGGAAGAATGCTTAAACCTTCTTTGACATTAGCCGGAACTTCTTCCAGATCTTTAATGTTTTCTTCCGGAATCAGAACTGTCTTAATGCCGCCTCTCAATGCAGCCAGAAGTTTTTCCTTCAAACCGCCAATCGGCAAGACTTCTCCGCGAAGTGTAATTTCTCCGGTCATGGCGACATCGGCTTTAACAGGAATACCGGTCAACGCAGAAACTAAACCTAAAGTAATCGCAGAACCTGCACTTGGACCATCCTTAGGGATAGCTCCTTCAGGGAAGTGAACGTGAATGTCCGTCTCGCTAATCTGCTTATAAGAAATTCCCAGGCGAGATGCCCTTGAACGAACCACTGTGCGGGCAGCTTCAATTGATTCTTTCATGACATCGCCAAGAGAGCCGGTACGAGTAATAACGCCTTTGCCCGGCATTGTGGCAACTTCAATAGTAAGAAGATCTCCGCCGACCTCTGTCCAAGCTAGACCTGTAACTTGACCCACCAAGTCTTTTTTATTCTTCATGCCGAAGTTAAAGCGTTTAACTCCTAAATAATCTCCAAGGTTCTTTGATGTAACAACAGTCTTGCCGGAGGCTTTCTTTAACAAAAGATCTTTGACTACTTTACGGCAAATCTTGCTGATCTCTTTTTCCAGGCCGCGGACTCCCGCTTCTCTTGTGTAGAAACGAACAATATCAACTATTGCATCCTTTTCTACCTTTAACTCTTTGGCCATTACGCCGTTAAGTTTCATCTGCTTAGGGAGCAGATGGCGTTGAGCGATATGAACCTTTTCATCCTCTGTATAGCCTGAAAGGAAAATAACTTCCATTCTGTCAAGGAGAGGAGCCGGAATGTTCATAGAGTTGCTTGTGGCAATAAACATCACATCAGACAAGTCAAACTCGACTTCTAAGTAGTGATCTTGGAAAGTACTGTTTTGTTCCGGATCGAGTACTTCCAGCAAAGCCGCTGCAGGATCTCCTCTATAGTCCATTCCCATCTTGTCAACTTCATCAAGAAGGAACAATGGATTATTTACTCCGGCCTTATTGATACTCTGCAAAATTCGACCGGGCATAGAGCCAACGTAAGTTCTCCTGTGTCCTCTGATTTCACTTTCATCCCTCACGCCGCCTAAAGCCATACGAACAAACTTCCTTCCTGTTGCTCGGGCAATAGACTGGCCTAAGGAAGTCTTTCCAACACCGGGAGCACCAACTAAGCAAAGAATTGGAGAGCGGACTTTTTTGACACGGCTCTGAACTGCTAAATACTCGATAATTCTTTCTTTGACTTTCTCCAAGCCATAGTGATCTTCGTCGAGAACCTTAGCAGCTCTTGCTAAATTACAGTTAATCCTGCTTCTCTTGGACCACGGCAATCCGAGCATAGTATCCAAATAGTTGCGTATAACGTTGGCTTCCGCACTATTTGAACCCATCATTCTTAACTTTTTGAGTTCAGAATTTGCCTTCTCAGTAGCCTCTTCGCTCATCTTGGCTGAAGCTATCTTCTCTTCATAGTCAGTGAACTCTTGTTCGTTCTGACCAAGTTCTTTCTGAATGGCTTTAACCTGTTCATGGAGATAGTAGTCTCTTTGACTCTTCTCCATTGACTGTTTAACACGTCCTCTGATGCGCTTTTCAGTTTGCTGAATATCTAACTCTTGTTCAAGAAGAGTCAGAAGAGTTTCCATTCTCTTAACTGCGTTCGTCCCTTCAAGGAGAGTCTGTTTTCTGTTCGGAGCAATCATAAGGAGCTGGGCGATCATATCGACCAGCTGGTGTCCGTCAGATAACGTTTGAATCTTGTTTAATTGATCCGGAGTGATACGTTTGTTGTTCTTCTGATAAGTATCAAATGTTGAGAGCAATGCTCTTCTAACGGCCTCAAAAGAAGGATCGTCTACAGGGATTTCTTGGACTTCTTCATAAGTTGCGGTTAAAGCTCCGTCATTTAATGTTCTGAGGTTTTTAACCTTACAGCGGAAAAGTCCTTCCACTAGAACCTT
>UQNA01000031.1 GCA_900542195.1 uncultured Sutterella sp.
CTGTCCAATTCCTCCTCGGGTTGAAACCCGAGGTATCCTTGGAGAAGTTAGATGAGTTTTTCTGATATCAGTTTCATGAAGAGGGCGTTGGCTCTTGCTGAAAACGCCCTGCCGAACTGCCCTCCAAATCCGGCGGTCGGCTGTGTGATCGTAAAAGACCGCAAAATTATCGGCGAGGGATTCACTCAGAAAACGGGGGAGGCTCACGCTGAAGTAATGGCGCTTCGAGACGCTCAATCCAGAGGCGAGAGCGTTGAAGGAGCGACGGTCTACGTTTCGTTGGAACCTTGTTCGCATTATGGACGGACTCCTCCTTGTGCTTTGGCGTTAATTAACGCAAAAGTCGGGCGCGTAGTTGCAGCTTTGAAAGACCCGAATCCTGCCGTTGCGGGAAGAGGCCTAAAGATGCTCGAAGAGAAGGGAATACAGGTTGAATCCGGTATTTGTGCCGAAGAGGCAGAAGAGATGAATATCGGTTTCTTAAAACGGATGAGAACCGGGCTTCCTTTCGTCCGAAGCAAAATCGCTATGAGTTTGGACGGCGACATTGCGTTAAGCAATGGTCAAAGTAAATGGATTACCGGCAAACTTGCCCGGGAAGACGGTCAGATGTGGAGAGCTCGTGCAGGTGCCATCTTGACGGGTTCAAGCACTGTTGCGGTTGATAATCCGCAGTTGAACGTAAGAATTCCGGGTGTTCAGAGACAGCCTTTGAGAGTCATCGTTGATTCTCATTTGACGCTTAACCCTGAGCTTAGGATTTTTGAGACAGGGCCTGTGCTTTTAGTATGCGCTAGGTACGATATCGTCCGTGCTCAAGTGTTCGAAGACATGGGTGTAGAGGTTCTGGAACTACCGGGCCCGGATGGCAAAGTAGACTTGCAGGCTTTGATCAAAGAACTTGCCAGGCGCGAAATCAATGAGATTCATGTTGAAGCCGGCCCGAAATTAAACGGTGCTTTGACTGAACTAGGTCTTATCGACGAGTATCTGATATATATGGCTCCTAAGCTTTTGGGAGAGGGGATGCGTGCTTTCCGTTTGCCGTCGTTTCATAATTTGGAGGCAGTCCCTCAACTGGAATTCAAATCGATGCAGAAAGTTGGCGAAGATGTCAGATTTCAGCTTAGACCGTTAAAATAAGAAGATTAACTTTAGAAAGGAAGAAGATGTTTACAGGAATTATTCAGGCTGTCGGCCGAATTCGTGACAACGAAGAGATTGGTGATGGATTGAGAATTCACGTAGAAGCTCCGGATTTGGGACTCGACAGTGTGAAGATCGGAGACTCTATCGCTATCAACGGCGCATGCATGACCGTAGTTGAGGTCGATGAAAAACGATTCAAAGTTGACGTTTCGGCCGAGTCCTTAGAGAAGACCGCAGGTCTTGACGGCTGGGGCTACGTAAACCTTGAAAAAGCCATGAGACTCGGCGATCGTCTTGACGGCCATATCGTCAGCGGCCACGTTGACGGTGTCGGCGAAGTCGAAGTGATGGAACAGAAGGCAGAATCCTGGCATTTGGTTGTCAGATGCCCGATGAAGCTCGCAAAATTCCTGGCATACAAAGGATCAATCACCATCAACGGCGTCTCTTTGACAATTAACTCCGTTGAAGATACTCCCGCCGGAACAAGAGTTTCCATTAACTTGATTCCTCATACTTTCGAACACACTTCTTTCAAGTACACCAAGAAGCGTGATCTAGTCAATGTTGAGGTGGATACCGTTGCTCGCTACATTGAGCGTATGTACTCATTGTCACATTGCTAATTATTTTTGAAAATTAAATATTCTGGGTGCTTAAGAAGGTGCGAAGAAAACTCCTTCTAAGCACCGCTTTGTTAGAATCAAAAAATCTCTTTTCTAGGAGTCAGTTGTGGCTATTAATTTCATTGAACCAAATAAAGACGGAAGCGCATTAAGAGTCGGTATCGTTGTTGCAAGATTTAACGAGTGGGCCTGCAACGCCATGCTCGAAGCTTGTCTTGCTCAATTGAAGAATCTTGGAGTTAAGGAAGAAAACATTACTGTCGTAACAGTTCCCGGCGCTCTTGAGATCCCGTTTGCACTTTACCAGCTTTACGAATCCACGGAATTGGAAGCCATGGTCGCAATTGGCTGTGTTATCAGAGGCGAAACTTATCATTTCGAATTAGTTGCTAACGAGTCCTCCAGAGGCATTACCGACATGATTGGCGCCGAAGCTATTTCTATTGCTAACTGCATTCTGACTGTTGAAAACGAAGAACAGGCAAAAGCAAGAGTTGTAGAAAAAGGTACGGACGCTGCTAATGTTGCCGTAGAAATGGGTAACTTAAAAGTAAGAACTGACAAACTGCTTGGCTACGGACAAGCCGAGTAGTAAACAAGGAATAACGAAGATGGCATCACAGCAATCTGACTCTCCTGTTGCCAAGAAACGCGGCGGCAGAAGTGCACGCAGACGTGCAAGAGAGTTTGCTCTTCAAGGCATTTATCAATGGCTTTTAACCGGAAATGATCCGGACGGTATCGATCTCAACATTTACGAGATGGAAGGTTTCTCTGAAACCGATTCTGATTTTTATCGCGAATTGTTCCACGGTGCCGTTGAAGACTTTGCCGGACTTGAAGAGGTTTACCAAAAACATTTGGATCGCGAAACCAAGAGCCTTTCTCCGGTCGAAAGAGCTATTCTTTTGATTGGTACCTATGAGTTGAAGCATACAACTACACCTTATCGTGTTGTTATTAACGAAGGTGTCGAGCTTGCTAAGAGCTTTGGCGGTACAGACGGTTTCCGTTATGTCAACGGCGTTCTGGATAAATTGGTTCCGGAACTTCGTCCGCACGAAGCTAGATAATGCCGGCAGATGCAGACGACAGTCCGTGTAGTATCTCGGAGGGCCAGGGATCTCTTGACGAATTTTCTTTGATCAAGAGATTCTTTGTTCGTCCGGAGATAGGTGCGGGCGCTTGGCCTTCCTCTTCGATCGGAGACGATTGCGCCATCCTTACTATTGGGGCCGTGAAGTTAGCTGTCACCGCAGATATGATGGCTTTAGGCACTCATTTTCTTGATGATGCCGATCCTTATACGGTCGGCAGAAAAGCTTTGGCCGTTAATTTGTCAGATTTGGCAGCGGCCGGAGCCTCTCCAAAAGCTTTTTTCCTCTCTATTGCACTTCCTGAAGCCGACCCTGTGTGGCTAAAAGGTTTTTCTAAAGGCCTCTTTGAGGAAGCTGAGAGATTTCATTGCCCTTTGCGCGGCGGAGACACAACCAAAACAGCATCCGTTAACGGTTTGCCGGGAAAGACTTGCATTTCTATCTGCGCTATGGGAGAAGTTGAAGGTGATTCTTATATGACCCGTGGAGGGGCTAAACCGGGCGATGACATTTGGGTCTCGGGAACTCCGGGAGATGCCTACGCGGCCTTGGGTTCAATCTGGGGTCAGTTTGAAGTTCCCGTAAACGATTTCTCTTATTTCAAAGCACGCATGGATACGCCGACGCCGAGAGTTGAGCTTGGACAAAAATTAAAAAGCGTGGCTACGGCCTGTTGTGATATTTCCGACGGTCTGGTTGGAGATTTGGGACATATTCTTGAGAGATCAAAGGTTTCAGCAATTTTGTACTGGAAAGATTTTCCGCGTTCCGAGCAAATGAAACGGCTCCCTGAGAAAGTCCAGAGAAGGTGTGTCCTTTCGGGCGGCGATGATTACGAACTTCTGTTTACGGCACCGAAGAATAAACGATCTCAGATCGAGAACCTTAATGAGGGAGGAGCCGTCAAAGTGACGAGAATAGGAGAAATTGTCCCGGCGGTTGAACCTCTGCGTGTATTGGATCAAGACGGAAAGTCCATTGAGCTGTCGAAAAGTTTTAATCACTTTGCATGAACCATGAAAGATTATTCTGTCACTGCGCCAAGTATTAAAGAGGTTTACAAGAACCCATGGCTGATATTTACGACTTTTTTCGGAGCGGGCTGTTTAACACCGGGGCCCGGAACATGGGGGTCGTTTGCAGCATGGTTGGCCTTTCTTATTTTGGAGCCTTTGGGCGGAAGAGGGCTGATGTGGATTCTGACGATTCTATGTTTTATTGTTGGAGTTATCGCCATTCCGAAGTGCGAGGCGGTGTTAAAAAAAATGGATCACGGTTCAATCGTGATCGACGAAGTGGTTGCCGTTTGGTTAGTGCTTCTTCTTTGTCCGACCGGTTTGTTTTGGCAATTAGCCGGTGTATTGGTGTTTAGATTTTTTGACATTGTTAAATTGCCTCCAGCAGCCGGACTTGATAATGGTTCCCAATCTGGCTGGACGGTAATGATTGATGATGTTTTTGCAGCTTTGTATACGCTTTTGGTTGTCAACGGGGTCGCATGGCTGCTTGTGTATTTCCTTAATGCAGAACTAATGTGGAAGGTTTTCTAATGAAAAACGAATTAAAAGCAAAGATTGCCGACCTGGCAGATGTATTAAAAGACCGTAATTTGAAAGTTGCGACTGCCGAGTCTTGCACCGGCGGCATGATTGCAGCTGCCTTGACCGAGCTTCCCGGAGCAAGCGACTGGTTTGACAGAGGCTTTGTGACTTATAACAACACAGCAAAGCATGAAATGTTGGGAGTGTCTCAAAGCATTTTGGAAAAGTATGGCGCCGTCAGCAACGACTGTGTTGCTCAAATGGTTGTAGGAGCTTTAAAGAACTCTAATGCCCAAGTTGCGGTAGCCGTTAGCGGCATTGCAGGCCCCGGCGGTGAAGAACCGGGCAAGCCTGTGGGAACTGTTTTCTTAGGTTGGGGTCTTAAAGACGAAATGCCGAATATTATTCGCTTCCATTTTGAAGGCGACAGACAGCAAGTCAGAGAGCAGTGTGTTGAAGAGGCTGTCAATGGGTTATTGGATTTACTGAAAGGTTAAAAATGAGCGTCTGGATAGATGTCGGCTGTTTATTCTTATTGATTTGTCTGAATGGCTTTTTTGCCATGAGCGAAATTGCCATTGTGACAGCCCGGCGTACCAAACTACAAATGCTTGCTGAAGATGATGCACCGGGAGCAAAGCTGGCTCTGATGCTCTCTGAAAATCCGACAAGGGCTTTATCGACAATTCAAGTGGGCATTACTTCTATCGGGATTTTGTCCGGTATTGTGGGTGAGTCCGCACTTGTCGATCCTCTCTCTAAGGTGTTGACCGAGACTTTTCCGCTAAACGAAGCGACTGCTCGCGGCTTAGCCATGGCTTGTGTGGTAATCGGCATTACTTATTTCTCCATCGTCATCGGTGAGCTTGTGCCCAAGAGAGTTGGCCAGATTGCCGCTGATGCTATCGCAAGATTTGTAGCCAAACCAATTCATTGGCTCGCTTTCATTGCGCTTCCATTTGTCAAATTGCTTTCAGTTTCTACTGAGTCTTTACTGAAGTTACTTGGTATTCAAAATAACAGTCAGCAGCTGACTGAAGAAGAAATTCACTCGATGATTGAAGAAGGCGGAGAAACCGGCGTGTTGGATGCTCAAGAGCACACGATGGTCAGAAATGTATTCCGTCTGGATGACAGACTAGTCGCCTCTTTAATGATTCCAAGAAGTGAAGTGGAATTCATTGATCTGCAGGACAGCAGAGAAGTTAATATGGAGAAGATTTTGAATTCTCCTTATTCTCGTCTGCCGGTCTGCGACGGCGGTTTGGACGAAGTTAAGGGCATTGTGACGACTCGCCAGCTTCTTAAGCAAATGGTTCAGACCGGAAAGCCTAACTTCAAGGCTCAGGATCAATATGAACCGCTGGTTTTCGTACCGGAATCTTTAACCGGTATGGAGCTGTTGGAGAATTTTAGAAAGAATTCTGCTTCTTTAGCTTTTGTGGTTGATGAATACGGAGCAATACTCGGCTTGGTAACTCCCCACGATGTGCTGGAAGCTATTGCCGGAGAATTTACTCCGACTACTCCGGAAGATGCCCAAATTATCAAAAAAGGCGAGAACTCTTTCGAAGTGGACGGCTTGCTTCCTATTCCGGAGTTGAAGGACTTGCTCGATATCGATGAAGTTCCGGAAGAAGAGGAAGACCATTACACCACAGTTGGAGGCATGGTGATGTTCTTGCTCGAAAGAATTCCTCGTCAGGGTGACAAGGTCAAATGGGATGGCTGGGAGTTCTATGTTTTAGAAATGGACGGACGACGTCTTGACAGAATCTTGATTTCTAAGCTTCCGGAAGAGAATTCTTCTGAGAAAACATCTTAAATTACTCGTAAGACAGCACGAAGCTGCAGAGAACTTCTACAAAAACGGAGGTTCCTGCAGCTTTTACTTTGCATCAAGCAAGATTGTTCTTTTGATTGCGATGCAGAACGATCGGACATCTCCTAAAGTCATTGCGTCATACAAAATTCGCTGCTTCAGGCAATGAATTCATGAATAACAGCCGTGCAGACTTTCACTGCTAACACGGAAAAAGATTGTCCTTAAGAGATAGAGAGGACTGAAGGTGAGTTAGACTTAAACAGCCTCAGGAGAAAAATAAGAATGCTAGCCTCAACGATATTACAGTCCATCTCCGCGCTTTTTGTTTTATTGACCATTATTGGCTTTGGAGTCTGGCTGTCTAGAAAAAGATATTTTGATCAGCCGTCTAGTCGCGCAACTGTTTCGAAGTTAGTAAACACTTCAATTCCATGCTTTCTGTTCTATTCGGTAATTTCAAAATTTTCTCACGATGAGTTACTGAATCTTTTGACTTTTGCGGGAGTCCCGTTTCTAACCGTTGCTATTAATTATTTTATTTCTCTGCTCTTTATCCGCTTAGGTTGGGTAAGACCTCATTTGAAAGGGACTTTTATCGCAGCTTTTTCAGCGGCAACCGTTTTATTTGTCGGCGTGCCTTTAGTGTCGACGATGTATGGTTCAGACGGTATTCCGTACTTATTGGTGTACTTCTTTGCCAACTGCGTGTTTATTTGGACGGTTGGTCTTTTTAATATTCAGATGGACGGAGTGCGTAAAGGAACGGGAGTTGCTCCTAAAATTATTTCGCTTAAAGGTTTGAGGATGCTTTTGTCTCCTCCATTATTGGCGTTCCTTTTAGGTCTTGCAGTGGTTCTTTCTTCAATAACGGTTCCAAATTTCATCCAAGTTTCGACTCGCTACTTAGGCCAGCTGACGACACCGTTAGCCCTTATCTTTGTAGGCATTACTATTCACCAAATTGGAGTGGATAAGTTAAGAAAGATGCCGAGAGAGGTTTGGCTTGTTCTTCTGTCCTGCTTTGTGATACGGCCGCTGGTGATGTACTTATGCACAATGCCGCTGGATATGGATCCCCTTATGCGGAAGTGTTTCATCCTTGCTTCAGCTTTGCCGGTTTCTTCCGTGATTGCCGTCTTGTCCAAAGGGTACGGAGGAGATGAAGAATTCGCCTCAGAAGCTATCGGAGCCTCTACCGTTGGAATGATTGTTGTTCTGCCCTTCTTACTGATAGCAGTCAACCTGATCTAGGCAGTTCTAAAAATATTTTGTCGAAATCAAACAAAAGCGCTTCCAGATGTAATCGGCTGGGCGATAGTTAAGGCTCCGTTACAAATTGGATCGCTCCTAATGGTGCGTTCTATGTACCTAAAGCGTTACGCTCATCTATCTTTGTACTGGTAATTCCTAAGATCCTAAAAAATACAAAAAAGATGGGTGAGGTAATGGCTTTTGAAATTCTCTTTTTACTGTTCTTATTTGGAAACGCCTTATTGATTTTTTATTTTTATGTAAGGCAAGTCCGTTCAGTCAAACTACACCGAGACACTGTCCCTCATGTCTTTTCTGATTACGTAAGTTTGTCCGAGCATCAGAGAACATCCGATTTGTGCCTTCACGAGGCGAAAGTCTCTGAGGTTCATAGAATTACGAACTTGGTGGCAATCCTTCTTTTGACTTATGGTGGAGTTTTAGGTTGGTTTAGTTCGACACTGATTGCCAATTTCGGGAGCGGGTTGCTAACTCAATATTTCATCGTATTCGGCGTATTAGCCGTTTTTGACGCTATTGACTTGCTCTTCTCTGCTTGTGGACAAAATAAGCTTGCAATTCCCGGACAAAGCAGTTTCTTGAAGCGCTTAGTATTCTGCACACTTGTTCCGTTAGTTGTACTGCCGATTTGGATGTCCGGATCTGGTTTGTGGTGGTTCTGGGCTGCTTTGGCTGTGTTTGTAATTGGTCTTGCCGTACATTTTGGCTTCTCCTTTAATGGAGCTGCTGTACGTCCAATGACTAACGGCGACCTGAAAGAACGGCTGGAGGCTTTTCAACGTAGGATCCGTTTTGAATCAGCAAAACTTTTTGTGGATGAAGAAAAGGATGCAAAAACCTCGGAGGGCGTCCAAATCGTTGGATACGGATTCAATAAGAAGATTATTCTCAGCAAGTACGTTCTCGAGCACCTTTCCCCGCTTGAAATTGAGGCACTCATCGCTAATAAGGTATGTCAGTACAAGCAAAGTCATAGCTTTATGACTTGGACGGCTTTGCTCATTGTCTCTTTCCTTTTCTTCTGGCTTCTTGGCGAGGTTGTTTCTAAGCCTTGGTTTTACGAAGGGCTCGGTGTCCATGGCTTGGATACATCGGCATATGGTACGGCTTTTGTGCTCTTTATGATTTCGGCCTACGTTTTCCTTTCTCCTCTAATTCCCTTGAGGAATGCTTTTTCATGGAAACGTGATGAGAAAGCCGAGGAGAATTCGGTGCTTCTCGTTGACTGGAATGCAATGATTAGTGCTATCGCTAAGGAAACTGCTCACCGTGCCGGCTCTATGGTGCCTGATTCAATGTACTTCAAACTTGTAAGCGGTAATCCAGACCCAATGCACAAGATTAAACTGATTCAACACTTAGCTCCGCGCCATACGCGTCAAAGAGACTCTTGGCTGCCGAGTGCCTAATAAGAACTGCAAGCTGGACCCTCTCGACCTGTAATAAATCTCGTGAGAGGACCAGCCTGGCTGTCATCCTTTTTTTGGGATTTTCTTGGAACACTTGTAGTGAACAGGTGATTTCCAGAAGCCTTTGAGTGAACTCAGAGGAAAAGACCAAACTTAATCTCTACAATGTAGCGAACAAAGCATCGCTGTCAATTCGTAATATTCAGTTTGCGGCTACTTGAACGCGAACGGCTTACTCTAGAGAAAAAGGAATGAATAGATGCACCAGTTCATAAAGATTTCCGGCACTCCGTATGAAAGAGGTTTCCAGTACGGAAGCCAGGCAAAGGAAAGAATTTTTAAGGTTATTGAAGAATATAAAGTTCTTTTCGAAAAAGAAGCTTTCATCAGTTGGGACCAGGCTCTTAAGCTATCCGAACCCTTTCGGAAAGAAATAGAAGATTACCGTCCGGATTTAATAGAGGAAATGCAAGGCATAGCAGACGGTGCCGGTGTTGACTTTGTCACAATCCTAACTTTGAATTGCCGCTCCGAGATAATGTTTGCCAAGGCTAAATTAGGCGAAGATGCCTGTACAGCTATCGGCGTTCCTCCGGAGGCAAGCGCAAACGGTCATACCTACTTAGCTCAGAATTGGGATTGGTGGTCCATCGGCGAAGGCACTACTGTGATTGTTGAAGTGGAACAAGCTCCTTATCCCAAAGCACTTATCATTACCGAAGCTGGTTTGGTAGGCGGAAAAGGCTTGAATGAAAACGGCATCGCGCTGTCTCTTAATGCTTTATCCGCGCGGAATGGAAGGATTGGTGTTCCGGCAATAGTACTTTTAAGAGGCGCTTTGTCCTGCCGAACTATTCCTAAAGCCATCGATGCCGTTGCGAAAGCCAAACGCGCCGGAAGCGGATGTGTCGGATTGGCAAGCTCTGATGGTTTGCTTCTTTTCATTGAATATGCACCAATCGATATGGATATTCTGCTGTCTGACGGTGAAACAATTTGCCACTCCAACCATTGGCTTTCCATGAAGATGATTTTGGGAGGAGAAGCAACTAATTATTCTTACAATTCAACGTTCATCCGTTTGGACCGAGCCAGAAGGTTGGTTAAACAAGAAGGAAAAATGACTGTCGAAGGCCTTTTCCGAGTCTTGTCGGATCACGCAGGACATCCTGAAGGCGTCTGCCGTCATGATGACGAAACAGTCCCCGTCTACCATCGCCATCGTTCTTTGTGGTCGATGGTTGTTGATGTTACAGACAAGAAGCTGTATTTGACGGATGGCAATCCGTGCAAGACGCAAGCAAGAAAATACTCTCTTTAATTTAAATGCTGAAAAGACGCCTTAACAGCGTCTTTTGTGCATAGCGGTCAGAAATTATTTACTTTTTTGGGGTGGCTCTTCAATCACTTCAGGAAGATATTCTTTCTCTTCCTCTTTGCGAGCTCTGCGATTCTTGTCGTATTGGATGCCTTTTAAGATACCAAAGGCTCCCAGAACTATCCCTGCAACTCCCGCGACTCTCTTAGGACTGCTTTTCTCGGCAAGTATTTTTCCGAGAGCAATTCCTGCGGGAAGAAGTACCGTCTTGGCAATAGGAAGGATAAGTTTCATTTCATCCAAACCTATCGTGCGGGCCGTTTTGTAGGCGGCAACTCCGACATTTGCCAAAGAGCGAGGTTTATTGCGGATTTCGTAGATTTCCTGCTGAAGCTCAGCCCTCTCGAGCTTTGCTTTCATAGTGAGGTCAGCTAGCTTCTTGGCGACATCTTCATTGGCTTGCATCTTATTTCTCCTCTTGATCTTTATGAGTCGGAGTGTTTAATGAACGGCGCAGGGCTTCTAAATCATTAGAAACAATCTGCTTGGACTCGGTAAAGGCATATGGAAGATTGGATGCCAAATTTTTTGCTCTTGCGAGGAAAAAAAGAAACATCACCGTGTAAAAGCCTGCCAGACAACATGCAACAAATATTCTGTGGTCATCCCAAAAGATAACCAATAAAGCTACTGAGATAAAGACTAGGGCGAAAATGCCGAACAATGCGGCTAACACCATATTGAGGGCGCTTTTCGCCGTGTTGTCCTTAGCCACCGAGAGCTCAAGACCGAAAATCTGAGCGCGCGTGGCCAAGCCTTCAACGAACAAGTCGAGAATAGATCTCAGCGAAGCATCATTCTTCGGTGGAACGGACTTTGTCATTTATTTACTTCTTTGCGATAAGTAAGCCAAGGAGGACGCCGGCTGCTGCAGCGATACCGACAGCACGCCATGGATTTTCATGGACGCATGAATTGATATCGTCAGCAATTTCCTTACCTTGAGATGATGCGTTCTGATAAAAATCAGCAAGAGTTTCGCGAGCCATGCGCAATTTCTTCTTAGCTTGTTCCTGCAATTCTTTTGCATTTTCATCCGATGCGTTTGCAGCTTTCTTAAGAAGCTCATCTGCTTGTTCCAAAGCTTCATTGACATTGTCACGAATTATGTTTTCTACTCTGTCGCTCATGGGTGTAGATCTCCTTATATAACTGTAAAAAGTCTAGCACTCGGAGTATACCCAGTCGATAATTGCGTCCATTACGGGTATTGCGTTGATAGCTGCGTTCCCATTAATGATGGCAGCTACCGCATAGCGCTTACCTGAGGCCGTTAGCACGTATCCGGCGATGGAGCGAACTCCGGCAATATATCCTGTCTTTATATGTGCTTGCCCCTTGGCAACGGGTCGTTTTTTCATGGTTCCGTCAATTCCGGAAATCGGCATGGAGGCCATATACTCCGCCATGGCTTTATGGTTCCACATATACTCAAGTACTCTGGCAGCAGCGGCCGCTGAAAGCTGAGAGTTTCTGGATAAGCCCGAGCCGTTATCAAGATAGAGCTCCCTCGGCGAGATTTTTAATGTCTGTGCCCATTCTTTCATTGTTTCGCGGCTGCTAGCCAAGTTCTTGGGCTCGTCTTTCGCAGTTTTACCTAGTGCTAAGAACAATTGCCGAGCAATCAAGTTATTGCTGTACTTGTTCATGTTGTAGGCAAGTTTAGTGAGCGGGTCAGAATAAGAACTGGCGAGGACTGTGCGTTCTTCCGGAGCTTTTCCGTTCTTGACCGTTCCTTTCCATTCTCCTCCCATCTGTTTCCACATAGAAGAGAAGATTGCGTTCACATATTCATTTTGGGCAAAGGCGGTATACATCAAATTTTTAGCACCGCAGCTGGAAGGATATTTACCCTTGAAGACCGGGTGGTAAGGATTGGAGTAGTCCGGATTAATTTGCTTTCGCCACGCTCCGCACACTTCTTTGCTGAGCGGAATACTTTCAGGAAGCTTGATGCCTTCAAGGTTGGGTTCGGGATAAAGATAAGCAACTCCTTTTTTCGGATCCGGTCTGAATTTAATGATTAAGGAGCGAGAGTTGATGAGCAGTGCATCAGGGCCGAGGTTGTAAGGCCGGTTGCCTTCTCCATCGAAAGCAAATGGATCATGTGTCGGCACTTGGAAAGAGCTTCGATCCAGGATTATGTCGCCGTCAATGGTTTTGATTCCTCTAGCTCGGAGGTTATCCAACAGCAGCCAAAATCTTTCGATTGTTAAATAAGGGTCCCCTGAACCAATCAAATATAAGTCTCCTTTTATCGTGCCGTTTTCCGGCTCGGCTTCGGAGGCAATGAAAGTTGACCAAACCTTTGAAGGACCAAGTAAATCCAGAGCTGCGGCAGAGGTAACTATTTTTTCTACGGAAGCAGGAATTCTCGGCTGGTTGGCATTAACCAAAAGTTTTTTACCTTCAGAACCGAGCGGAATCACCGCGATAGAAAGATCGTTTTTATCTACGCGGGCTCTTAACATTGCATGCGAAATTTCAGACGGCAATTCTGAAACTGTGCCCGAGGCGTTTCCGGAAGAAAGAGCCAAAGCTGAAGGAATTGCCGCCGCGGATATTGGGACAACCGCCTTTTTTGCTTTAGCCAAAGCTGCTTTAGCAGTATTTTTCTTAACGGGTTTCTTGGCCGGACGCACAGCTTTCTTCGGCACGGCTGCTTTTTTAGGGGTTGCTGTCTTCTTGGCAACGGTTTTAGTTTTTTGCGGCTCTTTAGAGGGAGCAGAAGCGTTCGCAAACCCTCCCAAGGAACAGGTTATTGCGAATGCCGACACGCATAGATATTGAACAAATTTACTCTTCATCGCTTCTTCTTCTAACTTAGTGCGCTCTGGGAACTGATGTGGTTTAACACAGATTCATTTTCTTTCTAGTTCTGCGCTTGGAAGATAAACCTTTTTTGGGCACTTGAATAAAATTTCCACGGTATAAAATTTGATATTTCTTACAGATTGTCGAGAAATAACACCCAACCCATTTTGGATGTTGTTAGTATTTATACCTAGTCACACGAGGGGACTTGAAAAATAAAAGATGGTCCCCACATAGTCACTAGCACAATAGCGTGACTTAGATTTTTAAAAGATAAGGAGTTATAAGATGAATATTCGTCCCTTGCACGACCGCGTGATCGTCAAGCGCGTTGAACCAGAAACCCGTACTGCTTCCGGCCTCTACATTCCTGATGCTGCCGGCGAAAAACCAGATCAAGGAGAAGTTTTAGCAGTTGGTCCTGGCAAGCGCGATGACGCAGGAAAATTGATTCCTATGGACGTTAAGGTCGGCGATCGTGTCTTGTTCGGCAAGTACTCCGGACAGACCGTTAAAGTTGGCGGAGAAGAATATCTTGTAATGCGCGAAGAAGACATCATGGGTGTCTTGGAATAAGCAGCAAAGAATAAATAATTTAGGAATAGGAGATCTTTTCAAAATGGCTTCTAAGCAAGTTTTGTTTGGCAATGATGCACGTACCCGCATGGTTCGCGGCGTAAACGTTTTGGCTGACGCCGTTAAGGTTACTTTAGGACCTAAGGGCCGCAACGTTGTTTTGGAACGCGCTTTCGGCGGTCCTACAATCACTAAAGACGGTGTTTCCGTTGCCAAAGAAGTAGAGCTCAAAGACAAATTTGAAAATATGGGCGCTCAGATGGTTAAGGAAGTTGCTTCCAAGACCAGCGACAACGCCGGTGACGGTACAACAACAGCTACCGTTTTGGCACAAGCTATCGTTGACGAAGGTATGAAGTTTGTTGCTGCCGGTATGAGCCCAATGGACTTGAAGCGCGGTATCGACAAGGCTGTCGCCGCAGCTATCGCAGAACTCCATAAACTCAGCAAACCAACAACAACCAGCAAAGAAATCGCACAGGTTGGTGCTATTTCTGCTAACTCCGATCACGAAATCGGCGACATCATTGCTGAAGCAATGGACAAGGTTGGTAAAGAAGGCGTTATTACCGTTGAAGACGGCAAGAGCCTCCACAATGAACTTGAAGTTGTCGAAGGTATGCAGTTTGATCGCGGCTACCTCTCTCCGTACTTCATCAACAATCCTGACAAACAAGTCGCTTTGTTAGACAACCCATACATCCTGTTGGTTGAAAAGAAGATCAGCAACATTCGTGATCTTCTCCCAATCCTTGAACAGGTTGCTAAGGCTGGCAAGCCATTGCTCATCATTGCTGAAGACATCGACGGTGAAGCTCTTGCAACATTGGTTGTCAACAGCATCCGCGGCGTATTGAAGACAGTTGCCGTTAAGGCTCCTGGCTTCGGTGACCGTCGTAAAGCCATGCTCGAAGATATCGCTATCCTCACAGGCGGTACAGTCATCAGCAGCGATGTCGGCTTGAGCCTCGACAAAGCAACTTTGAACGAACTTGGCTCTGCTAAGAAAGTCGAAGTTAACAAAGAAAGCACAACTATCATCGACGGCGCCGGTAAGGAAGACCAGATCGAAGCTAGAGTTAAACAGATTCGTAAACAGATCGAAGAAACTTCCAGCGATTACGATCGTGAAAAACTTCAGGAACGTGTTGCCAAGTTGGCAGGCGGTGTTGCATTGATTAAGGTCGGTGCTGCTACTGAAGTTGAAATGAAAGAAAAGAAAGCTCGTGTTGAAGATGCTCTGCATGCTACACGTGCTGCTGTTGAAGAAGGCGTTGTTGCCGGCGGCGGTGTTGCTCTTATCCGTGCTAAACAGGCTATCAAGGATCTTAAGGGTGACAATCCTGAACAAGACGCCGGTATCAAGATCGTTTTGCGCGCTATGGAAGAACCAATGCGCCAGATCGTTCGCAATGCCGGTGATGAACCAAGTGTTGTAGTAGATCGCGTTGCTAACGGCAAAGGAAACTTCGGTTTCAATGCTCAGACAGGCGAATATGGCGACATGATTGAAATGGGCGTTTTGGATCCGACTAAGGTTACTCGTACAGCCCTTCAGAATGCCGCTTCTGTCTCCAGCCTCATCCTCACAACTGAGTGCATGATTGCTGATTTGCCGGAAGACAAACCTGAAGTTCCTCCAATGGGCGGAATGGGCGGAATGCCTGGCATGATGTAATAGACATCTAGTTCAAAAGAAAACCTCCGATGAAGTTTCAAGCCTCTCGGAGGTTTTGTTTTGCGCGGAGAATCAGAAGGTTTTGTCATGTTAACTTCCCAGGAAACTTACCGATGAGGCAAGACAGAGGCGGTGCAAAGAGTTCCAATTGGCTTTCTCCTGATAATTCGTTGTCTTACATAGACTTAACTGTAAGGTAAATTACGGAATGATCGTCAATGATGTCCGCAAGTAAAATTAATCCATAGTCGCCTTCCAATAGTTGGTTTCTGACAAAGCACAGGGTCTCAGAGACCAACTAAATGCTCGGAAGAGAAGATGAAGGAGGTCAAAAGTTGACTGATTAAGAGGAGAAGGAGCTCATGTCTAAAAGAAGAAATTTCTGGACAGGACCTTTGTTCCCCATATTTTTAATTTTTTTGTGTCTTACTTCGGAAGCACAGGAAAAGCAGACAGTAAATATTGCAATCAGTCGAACCGAAGATCCTCTTTTCTACATCAATATTTTTGCTCCCACTATCGACCATTTACGCAGGAGCTTTCCGCATTTAGACATTAGAACGGTTGAGGTGGAGAACGATGTCTCCTCGGAAAAGCTAAAAAAGACGAGCTCTGATTTTCTTATTTCTCCAGCAGGCTTTTTTGCTTTTTTTGATCCAACCACGAAAGGCTTAAGAGAGTTGGCAGCGCGCCACGCTCCTTTAGCAGCGAATCCTTCCGAATCAGTGGGATCCGCGGTCATAGTCAAAAACTCCCGGACAGATATCAAAGAGCTAAACGATTTACAAGGAAAAAGAATCGTTATTCGGGATCCATCTTCTGTTGCAGGTTGGCTTGCTGCTAAAGCAGAGTTACTAGAAGCCTTAGGCCCAAAGATGGATAAGGAAAACATTGTCGTCACCAATTATCAATATCCGGATGTTTATTCTTATCTTGACTCTGGTGAAGCTACGGCAGCCGTTTTGCCTGCATGTGAGTTGGAAGAAGCGGAGGACAAAGGGCTAGTGAAGAAAGGAGATTTTAAAGTTTTAGGCAAAAAGCCAACTTCGTTAAGCTGTGCCGTCTCTACTCCTCTTTATCCGGATTACGTTTTTTCTTCCTTTCCTCACGTTTCCTCTGAATTAGCCAAGGCCATCAGTATTTCTCTTTTAACAATGCCTCATATGCCGGACGGGGCATCTTGGAGCATTGCTGGAGACTTTAGAAGCATCTTGGGACTTTTCAAACGTCTCGAAATCGGTCCATATACGCCGATCCCGTTCTCTCTTAAGGCATTCCTTGCGAAGTATATGAAAGAGGTGATATTGGCCGTTTTATTAGTTTTAGGATTGCTTTTTCATATTTACCGTTCTAACTCCTTGGTGTTTAGCCGCACGGCGGAACTGCGGGAAGCTTTGGCTCAAAGAGACAGAGTATTTGAGATCGCTCGTTCCTCTTTAAAACGGTTAAACCGTTTAGAGAAAAAAGGCCTGATCTCCCAACTCTCAAGCATGTTTGCTCATGAGTTAAAACAACCTCTATCAGCGGCCGCCAATTACGCTAACGGATTAAAACTTTATTCTTCTTCTAAGGAAATCGATCCCGTAATTCTCCAAGGAATCGAGGCAATTGCTTCGGAAACGACTAGGGCGTCTGAAATAGTAGAACGAGTGAGAAGTTATGCAAAATCTTCTGTTTCTCCTTTGACTGCCGAAGCCGATCTGGCAGAGGCTGTTAGGAAGGCTTTGGCTTCTTTTTATGCTTATGTGCCGAATGCATGTTCCGTTGTTTCAGACTTGCCGGAACACTGCATTATTCAAGGAGACGTATTGGAGCTGGAAATCTTAGTGCTCAACCTTTTGAAGAATGCAGCAGAGGCTGTTGAAACATTGAAAGAGAAAGGCAAAATTCAAGTTTCTCTCCACATAGAGAAAGCAGATGTAGTGCTAACTGTAAAAGACAACGGCCCAAGAATATCTGATGAAGTTATTGAGAATATGAGACAAGCCTTGCAAGCTTCGCTAAAAAGCGACGGCTTAGGTTTGGGCCTGATGATTGTCATGGCAATAGCGGAACGTCACCGTGCTGTGTTTGACATCAAGAGAGGATCCTCCGAAGGTCTTGTTATGCAGTTTATTTTCCCAAAGGACACGAAATGAAGACCTCAGCTCTTTTGCCGTTAATTCGAATTGTGGACGACGATCCTAAAGTTTTAGCTTCCGAGGCTTTCTTGGTTACGATGGCTGGCTTTCAAACTATCACCTATGAAAATGCTCAAAGCTTTCTTGAGAACTACGATAGCGTCCGTCCCGGTTGCGTTCTTTTAGATATTCGGATGCCGGGCATGAGCGGCTTGCAATTGCAGGATGAGATGGTAAAAAGAGAGATTGATTTGCCAATCATATTCCTTACGGGACATGGTGATATTGATATGGCCGTGAAGGCCTTGCAAACCGGAGCAACGGATTTCTTGGTTAAACCACCGGCTCCGGATCGACTAAAGCTCTCTCTTCAAAAAGCGGTTGATAAGAATATCGAAGACAGAAAAAGACGGGAAGAAAAAGAACACCATTTAGAACTATTTGAAAAACTTACGCCTTCAGAGCAGTCGGTCGTTTTGAAGATAGCCCACGGAGAAATGAACAAAGTCATAGCCTTTAATCTTGGCGTATCGGAACAAGCCGTAAAAAACTGGAGAAGTTCAATATTTCAAAAACTCGATTGTAAAAACGCCATAGAGCTGAACTCTTTTCTGCGTATTGTTGGCATGTGGAAGGACTAGTCATGCTGAGAAGAAGATTTCTGTTTTGTCCTATGGTGCTATGGGCTCTCGGAGCAAAAGCCCAAGAGATTGCGTTTGACGAGGAATATGACATCGTTGTTGTTGGCGGAGGAGGTGCGGGTCTGGCTGCCGCTGCGAGAGCCGGAGAGCTGGGAGCTGACGTTATTTTGCTGGAAAAAAATAATGCTCTCGGAGGGAATACCTTGATTTCAGGAGGCTTTCTTGGTGTTGTCGACAACAAGAGGCCAAAAAATAGATCCTATCTTGACTCTCCGGAGAGACACATAAAAGATATCTGGGAGAACGGAGACAGAATCGCAAATAAGAAGCTGATCGAATGTTTGGTTAAAGAATCTCCCAGAATGTTGGCTTGGATTGAATCTAAAGGAGTGAAGTTCCAAGATTCGCTTGTGGAGATTTACGGTTCTCATTTTCCTCGCTGCCATGTCCCATTACAGCCCAATGGACTTGCGTACGTGCGTGCTCTAAGCGCAGAAGTAATGAGAAACAAAACTCCCGTTCTAACGTCATGCAAAGTTATTGGCCTAATCGAAAACTCTTCAGGGCGAGTAATAGGCGTGAGAGCACTGCATAAAGGCCGGGAAAGAAATATTCGGGCACGAAAGGCAGTTATTTTGGCCGCGGGCGGTTTCGGTGCCAATAGAGAACTTGTTTCTCAGTTTGATCCTCGTCTTACAGGCTTAGCGACTAACAGTTCGCAAGGTTCAACCGGAGAAGTGCTTCTTGCCGCTTCCCGTTTAGGAGCAGACGTGGTTGACATGGAGCAAATACAGTTCTTACCGGGCCCGTTGCCCAATGGAAAGATCCGTGCCCGATTACACAATAATGTTCAGAGATTCATATTCGTTAACTCCGAAGGAAAACGATTTGTTGATGAACGTTCACGAAGAGACGTTCTTACAGCAAAAGTTTTAGAACTTCCCGAAAAAAGATGTTTTTGTATCATTGATCAGGCAGGACTTGAAAGCTATGACTTGTTGGTCCAACGAGATGCCATCCGAGCCGCCGAAAGCGGAGATGCCGTTAAAGCGGATTCCATTGCTGAGCTGGCATCAAAATTAGGATTAGATCCCAAAATTCTGCTGCAGACTGTAACTGACAGGAACTCAGAAATAAAGGAAGATAAAACTGACAGTCGCCTTCCTATCTCAAAGCCTCCTTTCTGGGCTTCAATAGTAACGATGAGAATTCATTACACGATGGGCGGCGTAAAGATAGATGAAAGAGCCCAATGTCTGCGCAGTGGCAAGCCGGTATCCGGTCTATTTGCAGCCGGAGAGATAACCGGTGGAATTCATGGGAAAAACCGAATAGGCGGAAATGGTCTCGCTGATGCACTTACATTCGGAATGATTGCCGGTGAAAGCGCATTTAACACAACTAAAAATTTAAGTCAATAGACGAGAGATTATTTCTCCGTTTTGCATGGAATTCTAAGATTTCTCCTGTAGCAATTGAGTTAATAAAAACCGACTTTAAATTCTTAGGAGAAAAAAATGACAAAACTTTCACGCCGTCTATTTTTAAGCTGCGCTCCAACGGCCGCTGCCTTAACAGCTTTAGGCAGTCTTCCGATTTCTGCACAGGCTTCGGAAATCAAATGGGACCAAACCTACAACGTTGTAGTCATCGGGGCTGGTGGTGCCGGTCTCTCAGCAGCTATCTCTGCTAAAGAAGCCGGAGCTAAAAAAGTTGTCATTTTGGAAAAAATGATGTTCGCCGGCGGAAATACCGTTCGTGCAGGCGGCGGATTCAATGCTGCTATTAAAGCGGACTATGAAAAGGCTGGAATTACAGATTCTCCTAAGCTTCATGCAGAACAAACACTTGCTGCAGGCGACGGAAGAGGCGATCCTGTGTTGGTTAACCAATTGACGGAAAAAGCTCCGGAAAGTGTTCAGTGGCTAAAGGATCATGGCGTTAAGTTCCAAGATCACATTTATCAAATTTATGGCGGCCTGTACAAGAGAGCCCGCAATCCTCTTGGACCACGTGGCGGCGCTTACATCAAAGCTCTCTTGGAAGTCTGCAAAAAAGAAGATATTCCTATTCTTTACAACACCAGAGTTGTTGAAATCATCCGCGAAAAACCATTGGGCGGCCGTGTTCTTGGTGTGAAAGTTGAAGAAAAAGGCGGAAAGACTCTCTATATCAGAGCTACGAATGCCGTTGTAGCTGCAGCAGGTGGTTTTGCTGCCAATGACAGACTCTCCGGTATCCACGATCCGCGTATGGAAAAACTTGGAACTACGAATCATCCAGGTGCAACCGGTGATGTATTGATGGATTTGATTGATATTGGCGCAGGTACTCGCGGTCTCGACTACATCCAATGTATTCCTGGCGGAGTTCCGGGAGAAAAGAAGAGCCCGAACCTCTTTACCCACGTAGATCGTTTTATTTTCGTTAACTTAAACGGACACCGTTTTATTAACGAAGACGCTCGTCGTGATGTTCTCAGAGACAAGATGCTCGACCAGCCTGAAACTATTGCATGGACAATTGTCGACGCCGACGGATTTGAACAGCAGAAGAACTCCAAAGGTCCTGAAAATGAAGCTGCTCTGAAAGAAGGCACCTTGAAGGTTGGAAACGACATCTCTGATTTGGCTAAGAAGACAAACCTTCCTGTTGATGTTCTGACCAAAACAATCGAAGAATATAACAAGGCCGTAGATACTAAGAAAGATCCAATGGGCCGCAATCCTAACGTATTGGTAAACAAGATCGCCAAGGCTCCTTTCTACGCCGGCCGAGTAACGATGAAACGTCACCATACAATGGGTGGAGTGATCATCAATAAAGATGCCCAAGTGATTGATCGTCGCGGCGAGATTATTCCCGGACTCTATGCCGCCGGTGAAGTCACAGGCGGTATCCATGGTACTAACCGTGTTGGCGGCAATGCAATGGCTGATATCTTCACATATGGCCGTATTGCAGGAACTAATGCTGCAAAAAATCCAGCTTAACTTCTAATTTCTCATAGATTCGGTCTCCGAGCATATGTTCGGAGACAGAATCTTGTAAGCTCTGTGGAAGAATTAAGCCCAATCTTGAGGTGGTAAATTTTCTTGGAGTAGAAAAAGATTCAATAGATTACTAAGCAAGAATAGGAAGTTTTTCCGCTAATCTGTCGAACTCTGGGAGCCAATCTCTTTTCCATTCCTTTTTGGTAGCTTCATCAACCCAAGCAGCTTCAATACTGTTTTCAAGCATCTTTCTCAAATCTTCTAAAGAGAATCCTAGAAAGTTGAACATCAGTAGCCATGATTCAGAAATAGATACCTGATGCATGGTCGGATCATCACTATTTGGAAAAATCTTCAGGCCCAATTCTGCCATTTTTCTCACAGGATGCTTGTGTGCCCACTCTTCATCTGTGAAGGTTCTGAGGTAGTAAGAGTTGGTGGGAACTACGGCGAAATGGACGTCGTTATTACGGGCCTCTTGGACGAGGTCCGGATTGTCGATAATTGTGTAGCCATGATCGATGCGGTCAGCTCCGAGCAGTGTCAGTGAGGTCTCGACGTTGCGCCAATGTTCACCGAACTCTCCGGCATGAATTGTGATCTTAAAGCCGGCTTCTTTTGCTAACTTGAATGCTTTCCAGAAGTTTTCCGGCTCATGATTGGTTTCACGGTAGTCGATGCCCAATCCGATTGTTTTAGGATCGCGGTGGGCAATCATTTCCTGGACTAGTTCAACGGCATCTTCGGCAGACGCCTCACGGTCAATTGCGGGAATGGACCTTCCAATCACACCGAATTCACGCTCGCCGTCTCCTAAGCCTTCTACAATGGCTTTTTGAGCCTCCTCAAAGGTCATGAAATGCTTAAGACCGGTCCAATTCCAATAGAACTCGATGTAACGAACACCTTGGTCCGCCACGCGTTTCATATGTTCAAAGGTGATTCTTTTTAAGAATTCCGGCTTTGAAAGGATCTGAGATTCCAGTGAGCGGAAAATTCTCAGAACACCAACTGGTTTATCCCCACGTGTATAAAACTCGTCTATTGTGGACTGAGGAATGTCAGCACCTGATTCTTTGACCAAATCCTCAAAAGTTTGCTTTCCTGTTGTACCAAGCAAATGGCAGTGAAGCTCAACCTTTGGGAAAGAGCTGAAGAAGTCTGTCCATTCTTTAGGCAGGACTCTTTGAAAAGGAGAGTCGGGTACAAAACCAGGATTATCTTTTCGCATTTTGGGCTCCGTGAGATTAGTCAAAAGGAATATACATCTTTCAAGTTCTTAATCGTCTCATTTCATAGGGTTTTCTCTGATTTTGCCGTTAAAACAAGTAGTTATCACCCATAGTCTTAACCCGTAAGGTTCATTCCGAAATGCTCCGAATGGCGAGGCTCATTAAAATTAAAAGATTCTTAAATAAAATCCCGGAGACCAAAAATGATTGATTGCATCCTTGCGGTCATTATTCTTGTAATTACAGGTTGGGCGATCGCTAAGAACTATGATGCAAAGGTTGTTCTATTTGCCGCCGGCCTAGTGATGCTTTACCTAGCACTTATCAGCGGACACGATGTTCTCGGAGCAAAAGCTACATCAGGACTGGCGTGGGCCGATCCATTCAAGGTGATTAAGGATCAGTTTGTAAGGCAATTCAGTAATGCAGGTTTAATTATCCTCACGCTCTTCGGATTTGCTGCCTATATGTCTCATATTGGCGCAAATGACATGGTCATTAAAGTATTAACAAAGCCACTGTCCAAGATCAAACATCCGGCATTATTGATTCCGTTGGTTTTCTGGATTGGCACTTGCTTGCAAATTATTATCCCAAGTGCGGCATCTCTAGCAGTAATCTTAATGGCCACACTTTATCCAGTCCTTCGTGCCGCAGGCCTTTCGACTCTGACTGCCGCCGCTCTTATTGCTACTACCGCTACGATTGTTCCGACTCCGCTGGGTGGAGATAACGTGGTAGCTGCTCGTGTTCTTGGTTTTGAGAATGTTGTCGATTATGTGTTCTATCACTGCGCACCAATTACCATTCCTGCTTTGTTTGTTATGGGTATTGTTCACTATTTCTGGCAAACTTACTTAGACAAACGTCAAAGATCGGAACTTGAGGTCTTAAATCAGGAGTCGATGATTGAACAGAATCGCCCTGAAAAAAATACACCGATTTGGTATTCAATTTTTCCGGTTTTACCGCTGTTTCTTGTCATCTTTTTCTGGGTATTTTTCCGAAAAGCAAAAGTTGGTTTAGTTGAAATAACTCTCTTCTCTTTAGTTCCTGCCGTGATTAGCGAACTTGTTCGAAATAAGAATGCCAAAGAAACGATGAAGGATTTAAGACTTTTCTTCAATGGAATGGGAGACGGCTTTTCAAAGGTAGTCGTATTAATCGTTGCTGCCGCCACAATGGTTGCAGGCCTTCGCGCACTCGGACTCATAGATGCAATTTCTCGCTCTGTGTCTGACTTTGAAAACGCCAAAGCAGGTCTTATGCTGGCATTTTCGGCAATTACTGGTTTGATTACCTTCATCAGCGGTTCCGGTAATGCTGCCTTTTATAGCTTTATCGAAATAATTCCGCAGATTGCTGAAAAAGCAGGTTTGGACCCAATCATGGTTGCTCTTCCGATGCAATGTATGTCCAACTTGTTCCGCTCAATGTCGCCGGTTGCCGCTGTGGTAATTATTGTCTCGGCCTCTATCAAAGTTAATCCGCTGGTGTTAGTGAAGAGAACTTGGGTTCCTTTGATGGCAGGTGTGCTGACTGTCCTTTTGTTGTCTTTCTTGAAATATATCTAGGAAATCGAGGAGAGACGAAGCGGATAAGCGCTTTGTACACAGCAAATCCAAAAAAGTGCGGTTCTGATTTTTGAGATTATCTTGGACTGAACCATACTCGATCTTTAGAGCCGCACGCGAGTTTTAAGAGCCGTGCGTATGCGCTGTACCGCCAAAGAAATGGGCGTGTCTGTGCTCGTGTATGGTGGGTGCAGGTACTGGAACTATCTTCTTATCCTGAATGGTGATGAAGCTGTCACATGTCTCAATCAACAGCTCGGGTTCGTGACTGATAATGATTTTGGCGCAGTCCAGTGAGTTGATTTGGGAGATGAGAAGATGACGGCTTTTTTCATCTAATCCGTTCGAGGGTTCGTCAAGAAGCAGAATTTCCGGATTCATGGAGAGGACAGCCGCAAGAGTAACTAATTTCTTTTGTCCGCCCGATAATTCAAAGCTTAAAGAGTGGGCCAGAGAGGAAATTCCAAGGCGTTCCAAAGCATTCATAGAGGCGGATAAAGCTTCCTCTTCAGAAAAGCCCAGATTTAAAGGTCCGAAAGAGACATCATCAATGACTTCCGGAAAAAATAATTGGTCATCTGAATGCTGAAGAACAAAACCAACTTTTGAACGCAGTTCTCTGAAATCGGACTCGGAGCTAATAGGCTGGCCTTTTAAGAATATTTCTCCTTCCTGAGGTTGGATTAGTCCCGTAATGATCTTGAAAAGAGTTGTTTTTCCGCTGCCATTGGGACTCCAAAATCCGATGTTCTGACCTTTACGCAGAGAAAGTCCGGTTTGGAGATAAAGGGTTTCTTTTTCCGGGAATCCAAAACTAATGCCCTTTAGCTCCAGCAATAACTCTTGTTCTGACATATTGTTCTTTACAGCATCCATCCGCTTATGCTCAAACAGAAAGAAACGATGGAAAAGGCTGCCAACAGAGCAATGTCTTTTCCAGTCCACTGATACTTGGTTAATGTTCTGATTTTGCCATTAAAGCCGCGCAGAATCATACTTTGTTCCAAGATTCTCCCTTTCCGGAAAGCTTTCGAGAACAACAAAGCGACCATAGCACCGACAGTTCGATAAGTCCGAAGGTCAGTTTTCATGTAAAACCCTCTTAACTTAGCGGCCTCGGTTAAGTTTGCATACTCTTTTTCAAAAATCGTAATTCCGCGGGCACAGAAAAGAATTATCGCCACAAGTTTGTCTGGAAAGCCAAGCTGATTGAGCCCTGCAGCCAGCTGGCTGAAACTCATGGAGCTGACTAGGGTATAGAAAATACAAAATAGAGCATTGACTTTGAGGGTCACCAGCAAAGACAACTCAACACCTTCTTTTGTTAACCAGCTCCCGGCCCATAGAGGAACCCCCGGTGTGGTCCACGGAGTAAAGAACCATATAAACAATACAAAGATATTGATCACTGCGGCTCTTTTAAGAAAAGAATTCCAAGAGGGAGGAAATAGGCAAAGGACAAGAAGGCCGCAAAGAAAAGCCAGACTAGCCGACGGAATGGTCGGAAGGATGGCCGCCACTGCCGCAAATACTAGTGCGCTTAGTATTTTTGAGGCGGGAGTAAAGGAAGAAATATTCATCGAAGAGCGGCCGGACAAAATGAGTTATTTCTGTTTTCTTCGGGTGGTAAACCAAGCAATCAGCCCTGCAATGCCTACCAACCAGCCGATTCCTCCGATGATATCTTTGAAGGTTGTTTTTGGCTGCTGAGCTTCTGCAAGCTGTTTTCTTAGAGGGGCTATTACGGTAACTTCAATATCGCGTTTAGCAGCTTGGATTGCTTCGTTCATCTCTTGCTGGGAAAAGAGTTTGGCTCCGGACTTCGGGAGCTTACTATCTGCCTGAGGAACTATTGCAGCAGGTGAAGGAGAAACTGAAGCAACAGGCGTAGAAATTCCGTCGAATTCAGATTTCTCAATGGTCCATTGATTCTGATGCCCTTCTCCTGCGTTGACTATAACAGTTAAGGAAACGGGCTTAAAGTCAGGGGGGACTGCTGCACAGTTTTTGCCGTCTTTGGATGTCTTAGATGTCAAAACGACTTTTCCCTGCTCATCGATAATTTTGATGTCAGCATTCCTTGCAGGATTTCCTCCCGCAAAGGATGCTTCCACACAAATCTCTGATCCGGACGGGTATGCAAATACATTTAACCGATGAGCAAACGCTGCGCTCCCTGCAGACAAAGAGAGAAGGGGAACCAAAAGGGAAAGGATGACCTTAGCTTGTTTTTGCATCAAAAACTCCTGCATCTGTGCGTTTAATGTACACCACGACGACCGCTGTGAGGATGCCTTCGATAAACATGATGGGCAGGTTGCTTAAGAAAATCGTCCAAGCCGCCGCAACGAAGCCTTCATTCGAAAAAGCTAGCGCAAGTGCGGTGAGGAGGCCTGAGATAAAAACGCCGCTGAACCCTGCAGCAAATCCTGCTATTTTTAAATTCTTGCTAGTTGCCGGGCCCGCTAGCCAACGGAAAATTAATCCCGCAGCCCAGGCGCCAATTCCCATAGTCGCTGTATTTACTCCTAAGACAGTGAATCCGCCGAACTGAAAAAGAACGGCTTGCAGGAGCAATGCAACGAAAATGATAGGAAAAGATGCTGCTCCCAAGATGGCTCCGATGAGGCCATTGAGAATAAGATGCGCACTGGAAAAACCAATCGGAACGTGAATTAAGCTGGCCACAAAAAAAGCAGAACCTAATAAGCTTGCCAGCATTAAATGATTGGCAGGTATCTTTTTCAATCCATACGCGACACCGGCCGCAGCAACCACTGCGCCTGTAATCAGTACGGGTGCAGATAGAACTCCTTCAGCAATATGCATTTATTTCTTTAACTTGGGAGAGACAAATTCCGTCCATAATACAGCACCAAGTTCCACATCTTTGTCGGCACCGTCTTTTTTCATCTGGTAGTCGGCATCCGTTAAAGCGGCAAAGCCCCACCAACCGGCCCAAGGGACGGAGTAACTGAAGATGCCTTGTTCGTCGGTCATCACAGTTTGAGTGACAAAAATATCATTAGGTGCTTCGGCAGTTTTTCCTTTGTTGTAGAACTCAACTTCAACCGGAGTGTTGGCGGCAGGTTTCCCGTCAACTAGAACCTTGCCTCGGAATAGATTGCCGACATAGTTGCCGAAAGGCCGAGTCAGAGGAACAATTTCAGTTTTAACTCCCAAAGGATTTTCCCAGCCTTCCTCTACACCGTAAGCCGGAACATACAACTTAGAGTAGTGGATAATGAATTTGTCTTCGGCAGGTTCCCAGTAAGGAGCTGGTTCAAGAAGGAACTGGTACAAGCCCGGTCTGGAGATTTTGTATTGTGTTGTCCAAGCATCTTTGCCAAGCACGGTGGCCGGCTTTAATGTTGAAGTTAAGTCTTGAGCCTGATTATCTTTAAAAACGCTGAATTTTTGCGGCTTGTCCATTGTCATGCCGGTTTGTTCCATCGGATGATTAAAGGCGGCTGTTAATGTCAGTACATTATCTTTTTGATTTTCCACAATTTGTTTGTCGGGGAGAACGCTGCCGAAATGAGCGGAAGCAGAGGCGGAAAAAATGAGTGCGACAAAAAGAGCTGGAAATTTAATCATGGCGTCTCCTGAAAAATTAACGGACCCTGTAACTTTTTTAATTAGATCTTACGTTACCACTTGTAAAAAGAAAACCTATTTTCATTTAGTCCCAATCTGAGCAAAAGGCCGGAATAAGGTCTGAATATGCTGTGAGGTTATCTTTATGTGAAAATATTTTTCATATAGTAAAATTCAATCTTCTTCGGAGAAAGGATTGAACACACACATTATCAATTGGGTTATTTTTCTTTTAGGACTCTCTGTCATGAGTCTGGGCATCAGCATCGTTACTGTTGCCGGCTTGGGAACCACTCCTATTAGCGCATTGCCGCTAGTTTCTTCTTATATCTCAGGTTTAACCTTCGGCCAGACAACTTTGATTATCAACCTGGCAATGATTCTGGGTCAGTTGATACTGCTGCGCAAAAACGTCAAATGGCTTGTGCTTTTGCTTCAGCTGCCGATGACTTACTTCTTCTCAGTTCTTATCGATTTCTCGATGAGTTGGGTTCAGACAATCGAGCTTGCAACTTACTGGCACAAAATCGCATTCAGTATGCTTGGCAACGCGGTCCTCGCTCTTGGTGTTTCTTTAGAAATCTATTCCAAAGCTGCGGTGCTACCGGGAGAGGGGCTAGTCGTGGCAATGGCTTTATTTTCAGGGAAACCTTTTCCGAAAGTAAAAGTGTTTAATGATGTGATGCTAGTAGTTTTGGCGATCTTGCTGAGTTACTTTTTCTTCAAAGAATTACACGGAATTCGAGAAGGAACGATTATCTCGGCCATTTGTGTCGGGATTTTTGTTAAAGGCTGGCTCTCAATATTTCGTCTTATCACCGGCAAAAAGACCGATGAACAATGAAAAAGCGGCCCGAAGACCGCTTTATCTCTCATCTGATTAAATTAGATTCTCTTGGTGGTGCTGATAATCCAATATCTTTCAATAAGACCTACCACCAGTGCTATTACGCCGGCAACGGTAACTCCCAACGGGCCGATGAAGCAGCATCCGAAGGCGATTACGCCGCCGAGAATATAAACTGAAAACTTAACCCAGAAGTTTTCCATCTTGCTGTTGGTCAGCTTGGCTCTCGGGTTGAGATCTAAGCTGAGCAAGTAGAAGGCGATGCATCTGGCAATAATCAGGATGAGTGTCGGAAGCATTAAATAGGCGATGGCTTCCGGAGCCTGCAGAATTGCGGCCATGATGGAATAGACGCCTAAACCCATCAGCATGGCATCAGCAACCATGAAGCTTGTCAGCCATCTTGCATTTTTAACTCCCGGCTGAGAAGTGCAGCTGAAGGCCACGCCCTTGTAGCAGATAACCACCAGAGCACCTAAGAAAGCCAGTATCACAAACATCCTTGTCAACATATCCAGAACGTCGATATACGGATTCAAGAAGTCTGTGGTGTGAGCCGAAATGTATGATAGCCAATAAAGACCGACGGCAAACCCAACACATGTGGCATAGCTGGCAAGTCCCCATACGCCAACCGAAAGAGGAGAGGTAAATCTCATCACTCGCATAGCGTTTGTGAAGCGGAAAGGATCTCCTAGGTCAAAAATCAACAAGAGTAAATCCAATACCACGATTGCCAGGGCAACCGTAATAGCCCATGGTAAGAGTGCTGTGAAATAGCCCGGACCGGCCATCCACGCCAGTCCTGTGATGACCATGAAGCCGGAAGTCATATTGTTGAGATAGGCATCCCAAACAATGAGGTTTTCCCAGTCAGGGCGATGAGTAATATCATGCAGCTGGTAAGGCGATAATGAACCGCTAACCCAAGTCTTTTCTTTCATTATTCCTCTCCCTTACATTAAAGTTCCAACCACGACTGCACTGCACAAAATCAGTGTTGCCGCTGCTCTGAGATAGTCCATCGGCATATGCTCAGTCGGTGTAACCGGATTTTCAGGAAGACCATAGACGGATGGTTTGTCCATCAGCAAATAGAAGGAATTTAACGAACTGTAATGCTCGAAATCATCGCATCCGTATAGGTTGGCTTCCGGGTGACCGTGCTCGTGTAGGAATTTCAGTCTTGCGCGGGCTTTTTCAACCATGACTTCACGCGGCCCGAAATCGATGGCGCCGGTTGTGCAGGCAGTAACGCAAGCAGGTCTTAGGCCGTCGCGCAAACGGTCATAGCACTCAGCGCACTTGACGGAGTGGCCGGTATTTGGATTGATTTCCGGAACACCGAACGGACAAGCTGCAATACACATCCCGCAGCCCATACAAATATCAGTTTGATAGTAAACTCCGCCGAATTCATTGCGCATAATGGCGCCGGTCGGACAGGCTTGATGGCATGGAGACTGACGGCAGTGTTTGCATTGATCTGCCATAAAGAGCCATTCACCGGTTTTCTTTTCAGTCAGTAAATTGTCGATGTTCTTCGGAGCCGGATGATTAACCTCATTCTTCTCCGGGAATCTTTCGATGAATTTAACGTGACGCCAGTTCAGATAAGAAAGATCCTGAGTATTGTCGTAGCTGTCTCCGGACCACTTTGGTGTAGGAGCCTTTAACTGATTCCACTGCTTGCAGGCTACTTCGCAGGATTTGCATCCGGTGCAAATGGAAGTATCGGTAAAGAACGCCATTTCGGTCTGGGTTGGTTTCGGCTCACGACGTTCAAAAAGGCCGTAAATCGGAGCGAATCTTCCTTCCTTCTTGGGAGAACCGGCAGGGAAGGCCTTGCTGATAAGATTAAAAATGTTGCTTTCTTTTAATTTCATGATTAGCTCCTCCCTTCTGGCTGAGAGGCCCACGGAGTATTAGGAATCGGCGCAATCATCGCTTCCGGATATTGAATCTTTTCCGGAACTAGTTTTTCAACTTTAGTTGGATCGCCTTTTTCAACTTTCACCACAAAGCCTTTAGATGCCGGGATTAAGCCGTCAGGAGCTTCAATAGCCGGGCTTAAGTCGTTGGTAATGGCACTGACCATATTGCCCTTGTAGCCCGAGCATACAAAGGAACCGACGATGCTGGACGGTTTGCCGTGAACAATGCCGCTTCTGAGTCGCGGTGTCACCAGGGCTTTAACCTGCAGAGAATTTCTCATGTTTTTAACTGTCACATAGCTGCCGGATTGAATACCGATTTCTTCTGCCATTTCAGGAGAAATTTCGATAAAGGTTTGCGGCTGCAGTTGGACAAGCCATGGAACATGTCGAGTCATTGCGCCGCTTAGCCAATGTTCAGTCATGTGGTAGGTTGTCATGGCAGTCGGGAACATAGGATCGCCCTGAGGTGCGAGCTTGTTTTTGTCGCTTTCCATAGTGATAATTCCCGGAGTCTTACTATTCTGGAAGAAAGCGTCTTTGTACGGGGATTCAGCAGGTTCGTAGAAGACTGGGAGCGGTCCCTCTTTAATTCCATAAGGTACGAAGATCCAAGCTTTACCGTCAGAATGGACGGTAAACGGTTCGGTACCGGCTAACGCAGCTCCTCCTTTAGCTCCCTTCGGAGGAACATAGTCCGGGGCTTTGGTTTCATCGAAGTTAGGTTTGTCATATCCAACCCACTTCTTTTGCAGTTCATCCCACCAGATCAGCTTCTTATTTTCTGACCAGGGTTTCCCTTCCGGATCTGCTGAGCAGCGGTTGTAAAGAATTCGAGTATTGGTAGGCCAAGAAACACGGTAGGTCAGATCAAGTTCATGATCAACTTCCCCGGGTTCTCTCCTCTTCATTAGGTTGTTGCCTTCCTTATCGATAAAGCCGGCGAGCAAACGGCATCCGCAAATAGTAGTGCCGTCACTTTTTAGTTCGCCGCTGGATTGAATCGGTTCCTTAGTTTCCAAATTGACGCCGTTCATTTCAAGTGCCACGGCGTTAATATCTGCATCACCTTCGACGGCAGGCAGTCCCATAACGTTAACTGCATTCGGAGCCATGCCGTAATTCCATGTCAGCGTCCTCATACCTTCGTCACGCGGCAGCATCGACTGTTCTGCCATCTTCTTGAAACGAAGACCGAGCTGGTAAATCCACCAGGCATCAGACCGGCACTCTCCCGGAGCTTCTTTGACTCTGTCGTGCCATTGCATCAGACGTTCTGTATTGTTGGCAGAGCCGTCTTTTTCAATCAGGGCATTGGTCGGCAGGAGGAAGACTTCTGTCTTGCATTTTGATGGATCGGGAGCGTCAGGATCGGCATACCAAACGGAGGCTGTCTCGTTTTCAAACATATCGCAGACCACCAGCCATTTCAGATTTCTTATGGCATCGCGGCTCCAGCCCGTATTCGGGTTGGTCACTGCAATGTTCTGACCAAAAACAATCAAACCGTCGACTTTTCCTTCTAGAGCTCGCTCCATTGTGATCGTTAAGGACTCATCTCCGGGGAGCTTCGGCAGATGTTGGTATCCGTACTCATTTTCTTTGGTTGCGCCGTCTCCGTACCAAGCCTTCAGAAGACTGATCATGTAGTTCGGCAAAGCAGCCCAAGAGCCTCTTTCGGTTTCCAATTTCCACATGCCCTTGGATTTATCGCGAGCATCGCAGAAGGCGTGACCGTTTGCCAGATAATCTTTGAGGGTGGCATTCCCCGGTTTTGCCTCCGGCATAGGAATGTAGTTCGGAAGTGCTGCGAAAAGAGTCGGGATATCCGTAGCACCTTGCACGTTCGAGTGACCGCGCAGGGCAAGAATGCCGCCGCCCGGGCGACCGATATTTCCAAGCAGAAGTTGAAGAATTGCTACTGAACGAATAATCTGGGTACCGTCACTGTGCTGAGTAAAGCCTGTGGCGTAGCAGAAAGCAGTGGTCTTATCGCGTCCGGAATTGCGGGCCATAAGCTCGGCGACCTTGATAATGTCCGCAGGTCTGCATCCGCAAGTATCGGCTGCGGCCTCCGGCGTATATTTCTCGACTTGTTTCTTCAGCAGCTGGAATACACAGTTCGGATCCTGAAGCGTCGGATCAGTTTTCGGCTGTCCTTTAGTTCCGTCCGGATTGATTTCGTATTGATAATCCCAAGAATCGGGTTCCAGAGAGTAAGAATTGGTTTCAGGATTCCAGCCGTTAAACATGCCGGTGACCTGATCAAATTTAAATCCCGGATTAATTAGGGTCGCTGCGTTCGTATAGTTCAATACATATTCATGGAACCATAAGTCGTTGTCCAGAATGTATTTGATAACTGCGTAAATGAAGGCAATGTCAGTGGCCGGGCGGATATGAACGTGATGGTCGCAGGCTGCGCTTGTTCTCGTGTAGCGAGGATCAATGTGAATCGTAACCGCACCTTTCTTTTTGGCCTGCATAGGCCAGTAAAAGGCAACCGGGTGAGCTTCAGACATATTGGAGCCCATGATGACGATACAGTCACTGTTGAGCAAATCTCTTGGAGGGTTAGTGCATGCGCCGAAGCCGAAAGTAGGCGACAAAGCCGCTACTGTTGTCGAGTGGCAATAGCGGGCGGAGTTTTCAACGGGCATTAGGCCTAAACCGCCGGTAAACAGCTTACGGAATAAATAGCATTCCTCGTTATCGTTTGCAGAACCGCCGATAAAACCAATATTCGGAACTTGGTTGACGGTAAGCCCGGTTTCGTCTTTCTCAATGAATCCTTTAGCTCGGCTGTCCCAAATCCTCTTGGCAACTTCATCAAGAATCCAATCAAGGGAGACTTCCTGCCACTTGTCGGATCCCGGAGCTCGGTACAACGGCTTCGTAACACGATAGGGGTTATCCACAAGAGCATAGGTCGAACCGCCTTTAGGACAGAGTCTGCCTTGGTTTACCTGACTTCGGGGATCTCCTTCAATGTCCACCAGCGTGTTGCCTTGGAAGAAGGCCAATTGAGAACAACCGACTGCGCAGTATTGGCAGAGAGTTGAACCAACTTTGGCTCCTCTAAGGCGGGAGCATTTCGATTCTGTACGCGGGCTTAATACATCTTGGATAGTAATCATAGTGAACCTTATGCGTATAGTTAGTTAATTAACAAAAAATATTCCTGTTTCTTTCGATTATGGACAACCCTAAAAAAATAAGTAGAAATACCCACTAAAATAAGCAATTTGAAAATTTAAACAGTGACGCTCAGCTTGGAAAGACTTCGTTGTGTCTTCTCTTTCAGAAGTTTTCAAAGGAGTTTTCCAAGATCCCAGAAAGAGAAACTTTGAAACAAACGTTACTTTTTGGAGCAATGGATTTCAGAGGATTCGGAACTCTTTTGCGGTGTGGCTTTGCGGGGATTTTTCCTTAAAAATTAAATACCAATTCGGGAAATATAAGGCTCCTGGAGGTGATCGTTTTTCAGGCCAAAGAGTATATTGACCCGCATCCGAATGTGTTTTAGGAGACACAAATGAAAGGTTTCAAATTAGTAGCCGTATCTCTTGCAGCAGCGCTCGCTTTTGGTTCTGCTGCTATCGCTCAGCAAGCACAGGCTCCAATCCCTGCGCCGCAAGCTGAAGCTCCGGCACCACAAAGTGCAAATCAATTTGAAAATGCAAATCAATTTGGTCCGGCTGCTGTAGTCATCAATAAACTCGTTACTATGCAAAACAGCGGCAAGTTCCCGGTTACTCAGGAAGAGTTGGACAAAGCTACTGAATTTTTAATGAACAAAGCTAAGGCAGAAGGTGTTGACGTGACCCGCGACGAAGCTTTGGTCGGCATGGGTTATATCGCCGGTTCTTTGGCTACATTCATGGACATCCAGAAGCAAGCAGCTGAGATGGTTCCTCAGGCTGTCACACCGCTACCTCCTGAAGTAATGCCTGCTCCGTCTGTAGAACCACAGCAGCCTGCCCAGCCGGCACCGCAGGTACAACCGAGCGAACAAGCTCCTCAGGTACAACAGCCTTCCCAGAT
>UQNA01000032.1 GCA_900542195.1 uncultured Sutterella sp.
AGGAGCATCGGCCGGTTTAAGTTTTTCGTCGCGGAAGTCTTTGCCCGGAACAATACCGGCATATTTGAAGATGTCGGTAGAATTAACGCGGTTGCCTGAACCCGGGTCACCTAAGTTAATTGTTTTGCCTTTGACGTCCTTAATGGACTTGATGCCGGAATCTTCAGCAGCAACGAATGTGACGGCTTCGGGAGCAAGAGCGAAAACGGCGCGAAGCTTGCTGACAGGTTTACCTTCCCATGGGCCTTTGCCGTTGTAAGCAAGGTACTGTGTATCGGCCTGAGCGATACCGAAGTCCAAATCTTTAGAGTCGATAGCATTGATGTTGAACTTAGAACCGCCGGTAGATTCAACAGAAGCACGGATACCGTATTCTTTTTTCTTGGCGTTGATGATTTTAGCGATAGCACCGCCTGTCGGGTAGTAAACACCGGTAATACCGCCGGTACCGATTGTCACGAATGTCTGGCCGGCAGCTAAAGCAGCAGAGCCGGCGAAAGCAAGTGAAGCAGCAAAAGCAACTGGGAGAAGTTTTTTGATCAGCATTTGAAAAGCCTCCAAATAGAATTGAGAATTTCTGAGAATGTTTCTTGGCTCTTGACCTTAATTGTTTCTGTCTTGCGTGCATCTCGGGAGCTCCGTTTATCACCAAGACGGCGAAAATCTTTATAAGAATTTCGAATAATTTTTATTAAGCAAAAACCGTGCCAACTTTTTACTGCACTAAATATTCTGTTTGCGAAGTAAAAGCCGAGCCCTCACCAAAAATCAGCATATTTATTTCACCTATTTGGTGCGTCTACTTTTTTATGCACTTTCTTTGTGCATTTTCTTGGTGTTCAGGCGTCCTTTTGGGAATAGTCATACAATAGGCAGAAAATCTTTTGGAGATACAGTAATGACTGCGAACATTAAAACCATCAGCGTTAGCGAAGTTTGGAAACTTTTTAATTTAGGCGGAACCGTTTTAGTTGAAGCCCAACACGGCGATGATCTCGATATCATGCCGGCCAGCTGGAGTTGTCCTCTCGACTATGACAAACTGAACGTTGTCATCGACAGCAGTCACTACACCCGCAAATTGGTTGAAAAAGACGGCTATTTCTTATTGGCCCTTCCGACTGCCAAAATCGTTCAAGAATTAATGTTCTTAGGCACCAACTCGAAGAACAGCGTTTCTTCTAAGATTGAAGACAGCAAAATTGAGTTCTATACAGTCGATGACTGCCGATTTCCACTGCCAAAAGGATGTATTGCCTGGGCCGTCTGTAAAGTTCTTCCTGAAACAGAAATTCAGAAGAAATATGACCTGTTCTTAGGCCAAATCGTCCAAGCCTTCTATGACGAGAGAGTTCTCAAAGACGGTCACCCGCAGTTTGAAAATTTAGATGCTGACTTCAGCATCCTGCCCAACTTTGGAGGCGCCATGTTCTATCGTCTCGGCAAGCGCTTGCCGGTGCCCGGATACGACGACTAAATTCTCTAACTGATATGCCGGCTTCGGCCGGTTTTCTTATATCTCCAGCTATGAACGAATCTTCTGCTCCTTCCGTCTACTTTATCGGTCTTGGTGCCTTAGGCATCCTCTATGCCAAAGCCATTGAAAATGCCTTAGGAAAGCACAGCGTTACTTTTGCAGCGGATAAAAAACGCTGCGAACGCTACAGACAAGAAGAAATTTATTTGAACCATCAAAGATGCTTCTTCAATTTTGTTACGCCGGATGAAAGCAGCGTTCCGGCGGACTTTTTATTTTTTTCCGTAAAAGGAACGGCTTTAGATGACGCCATTAAAACTGCTGCGCCTTTAGTTAATGAGAATACCGTGATTATTTCTTTGCTCAACGGCATTTCCAGCGAAGAGATTTTGAAGAAAGCATTTCCTCAGGCCAATGTACTGTACTGCATCGGGCAAAAAATGGATGCCCTAAAACAAGGATCGAAGGTTATTTATCGAGATTTAGGTGAACTTTGTATCGGTATTCCTAAAAACAATCAAAACCCTAAATTAGAAGCAGCCCTTAGGAGGACGGAAGAGTTTTTTGATTCTATTTCTCTGCCGTATGTTTCCGAGGAAGACATTATTCATCGGATGTGGTGCAAGTGGATGCTTAATGTCGGCGTCAATCAAGCCGTCATGATTAATGAAGGAATTTTCAGAACGGTTCATCAAGAAGGCGCTCCGAGAGAGACGATGAAAGCCGCGATGAGAGAAGTTCTTGCACTCAGCCAGAAGAACGGCGTCTGTTTGACTGAGGATGAATATCTCCAATATTTAGGAATTATCGACAAATTGAATCCCGAAGGCATGCCTTCTATGCGTCAGGACGGTGTCAACAAACGGCGAAGCGAGGTTGAGATGTTTGCGGGAACTGTTGTTGCATTAGGCAAAGAGCTTGGAGTTCCAACTCCAGTTAACGGGAAAATTCTGCAAAAAGTCCGAGAGATGGAAAGCCGATATTAGGTTGGATGTCGAAGAGCTTATAATTTTTGGCTTTCGGGCTTTTTCTTAATTTTCGACGAATAAGCAAACTCAACGAGCCACATTATTCAGATGAAAAGGGAATCTCTTTTCATCTTCTCTGTTTTATCGGGCTCTTCTATTGCCACAGCTTTCACTCTCAATTACCAATTTTCTCTTCTTTGAAAATTCAATCTGCTAGGAGGATGATACTTCAAATATTTTTCGTCCGTTGACAGCATAATGGGGATGGGAACTTAATTTTTTCTGAACTATTCAAAAAACAGATAATCGAAATTATTGACACACTTTAAGGCATACCACGTGTACAACAGACAATTCTGTGATATCTGCAATAGATGGAATAGAAAAAGAACCCTTTCTCAGCACAACGACGACAATCTTTAATTCAATTTTTTCTCCCAATGGCTGTTTCTTTAAAGAAGTTGCCTCTATCTTCCAATAAAGGATGACTCGTATCATCTCCTCGTTGCTAAAATCACCCTTTCCGGTAGGTGAAGTAATCCTAGTCTTCTAAATCGGGTTCTTTAATGAATCTTTTAGCACATTTCTCTGCGCAAATGAAGGGTCGAATGTCACAACCGGCTTCACTATCGAGCTAGATTGGAGAGCATAAAATTTCTTAAAACCTCGTTCATCCTAGTTTGATAACCTTCTCCTTGATGCTTAAACCATGACAACACATCAGCATCAACACGTAGTGAAATAGATTTTTTGACAGGACGATAGAAGACACCACGAGAAGCGTTTTTCCAATCTTCTGGGTTAAGCGGAGGTATATCGGAATAATCAATTTCAGAGTCCGGCATTTTTGCTAATTCTTCAAGTTCTTTCAGATGTCTATCAGTAAGCTCTATGCTTTTAGCTTTGTATCTAACTTTGTTCATAAATACACCTTTCTTTCTTGCTCAGTTTTCTGGCACTGATGATGCGAATTACTTCCACCTCATCATATCTGACAGTATGTGCGACTAAGACAATTACGAAGTTTCTGGTTGAACCAATTGTTTGCCACCTCTCTTCCCCATTTTCTATTCGGTCTTGTATTGTGATAGCAAAAGGATCATCAAATACATCTTTGGCTTCCTCAAAACGAATATGATGTTTTTTAAAGTTGAGTTCATTTTTTTCTTCATCCCATTCAAAAATTCGTTCGTCTTGTTTTTTCATGATAATCCTTATGTATATACATATTAGCATATACATATTAAAACAACAAGCATATTTCATAGGAAACGGAATGTGCATGATTATTATGATTTGATATAAATTACGAACTTTGGTTCTTCCCGGATTAGTGGGAAATTTGACATATCCAAGCAAATCTATTATTCCACCGAACCCCTTCTCTGCACCTTTTGGAAAAGGGGAAAGCGTTCGAGAATTTAAATTTTTCTGGTGGCTGAGAGGCAATAAACAAGTATGGAAGGTCGTTGAACCATACATACTGAACTTAATCGGGGAAAAACTTGTGGTTACAGTTTCTACGAAGAAAATCCTTCCCGTTCAGTCGGTGAAACAATCCAAGTAATTCTTAAAGCTTGTAAGCTTTCTTCTTAGGAACTCTATTTTTTTGTCTGGAGCGACTCATGTCCCTAGCTTAGGTAAATTTTTCTTAAATCTTCGTTCTCCTTTTGTTACTGAAGTTGCTGTTCTCCTTTATCTTTAATTCTGATAGTGCCTTTTGTGTTTTTACAGCGAGAAGGCTCTATCAGGTTGGTGCGTCGATATTAAGATCTTTAACAGTTTTTCCGAGTAAAACCTGTTTTATACAAAGAAATCAAATTTCCCAGGTTTTTATACTGCCTACCTTTTCTTGGATTTCCAAATTGCCAAACTAGATTTCTAGTTTTACTAGGTCTTATAGAAATTGTGATTAGTTGTGTTTAACATCAAGAGAGAAAGGGAAGGACTTATGCGCATCCGCTTTCCTGCGAGGCACCTCATTATGGGAGAAAAGCGGGAAAGAAAAAGTGATTTTGCGGATCAGTTTTTCAACTTTTCAAAATTGTTGAAATGTAAACAGCCCATGCCTTTTAGTAACTTTAACCCTTACCTTTTAACAAAGCATCACTACCGAGGAGCATATATGGACCCCAAAAATTTAGAGGAGATGATTTCATACAGACGACAGTTTCATCAATATCCAGAGGAAGGTTGGACCGAGTTTGAAACCACTTACTTCATCGTCAGTAAATTAAAACAGATGGGATACGAAACCATCTTGACAGGGAAACAAATAATTAATCCTCAGACGGTAATGGGAAGAGATGAAACCAAGGTTCGAGAAGCAATTGATAGAGCAGTAAAAGACGGAGTTCCTCTTGATTTCATTGAATCGTGCGACGAATACACAGGTGCTGTTGCGATTTTGGATACGGGACGAGAGGGCCCTACAACTGCATTTAGATTTGATATTGACGGATTACTCGTGATGGAATCCGAAGATCCGAACCATTTGCCGGTAAAGTTTGGATTCGCATCCAAACGCCCGGGGAGAATGCACGCATGCGGGCACGACGGGCACGCCGCTCTCGGCTTAGCAGTTGCAAAATGGTTGATTCAGCACAAAGAAGAACTGAAGGGTACATTTAAAATTATTTTCCAACCAGCCGAAGAAGGCGTCCGCGGTGCTGCAGCTATTGTTGGCTCTGGAATCCTCGATGATGTGAACTTTATCGTTGGTTCTCATTGCGGAGGACTTGCTAGACTAGGTCAAATGGCATTAGTGCACGGAGGCGTTCTAGCGAGTATCAAATACGATATTAGCTTTAAAGGCACACCTTCTCATGCCGGAAGCAACCCGCATCTCGGTCACAGCGCTCTTATGGCCGCCTGCGCAACAGCCATGATGCTAGTAGGAATTCCTCGTCACGGAAACGGAGTATCTCGCGTGGCGGTAGGCACCCTTCATGCCGGAGAAGGCAGAAATATCACACCTGTACACGCTAAGATCGAATGCGAGATTCGAGGACAGACCGAGGAGGTTCTCAACTACCTTTCAGAGAATGTTGAAAAGATTGTTAAAGGAAATTCTGTCGCCTATGATGTCGAATCCAAAATCGAACGAGCCGGTTACTCGACCACATTAATAGAATGTCCTGACTTACTTGAAGAGTTAAGAGATGTAGGCGAGCAAATACCGGAAGTAAAAGAGATTATTGATCTCAATGCTCCTGTGGGCGGAGAAGATTTCACCCTTATGATTAAGCGAGTGGTAGAGAAAAGAGGCCAAGGAGCACTCTTCAGATGGGGATGCAATCATCGCGGGCATCACAAAGGTGATTTTGATCTTCAAGACACCGAATCGATGCCAATGGGCTTTGAAGTGTTCACCCGTTTTGCTCAAAAGAAGAACGGAATCTAACAATTGCCTAGTTCTCGGCCAGATTATCTAAGAAATCCTGGCCGAAAACTTTCACGAGTCGCTCTTCGCACTTGCATTGAATATCTTTCTGCTGGTCTGCATACCATGTTGCAAACTCTCTAAAATATCTCAGCTTCCAATCCTCTCTTCGGCATACAACATAATTAGGTACAGAGGGGCGATGCCAGCCATCAAGAATGGGCACTAGCGTTCCCGATTCAAGCTCATCGATGCAACAAAATAGAGGAAGAGAAGGACAAACTCCAAGCCCCTGAAGAGCAGCGGTTTTTGAAAATTCTACATTTGAGCATCGTATCCGATCAGTGACTGTCATGGTCCAAAGACGATCCTTCTTTTTAAATGGGTAAGACAGGTGAGAAGTGAAACGATCTATAAAACCGTTGCTAAACACATAATGATTAGTCAGATCTTTAGGATGGTCCAACGGCCCGTTCTCTTTTAGATAATTGGGGGAAGCAACCGGAATAAAAATCATTCTTCCACGGGATAAAAAGACGCAATTAGGCAGATTAATTTCACCGGAGATGGCGATGAGATCTGCTTTTCTATCAAGAAAGTCCTGAATGTCTATGGGAGAAACAAAGTTAAGTCTTAGATTGGGATGTTCTCTTTGGTATTTAAATGCTAGGGCGGCAGCGTACCTTCTATAGCTGTTCCCCTGCATAACTCGAATGACGGCACCATTTTCATTTTGCTTATCGGAAATAAACGCAGAGATTTTTTTTCTGTGATTTACTATCTCTCGCGCATTGTCATAAATTTCTTCCGCATCTACTGTGGGAGTAAACGGCCTTGACCTGCGATCAAATAGACATCTCCCTAATTTTTTCTCTAGAACAGAAATTTTCTTCGAAACGGTCGGTGCATCGACATTGAGATCTTGAGCAGTTAACCCGATAGAACCTGTTTTATACAAAGAGACAAAAATCTCCCAGCTTTCTATATCGTCTGCCATTGTCTAAGTTTTCCAAATTGCCAAACTAGATTTCCAATTTTACTAGATGTTATAGAAATTGTTATTAGTTGTGTTTAACATTAATTCAAGATCTTGGATAACGGAGATAAGGGATGGCAGATCTAGTCATACGCGGCGGGAAAATTATTGATCCTAAGAATCATTTTTTTGGCATCGCAGATATTTTCATCGAAGACGGAAAAGTTATAGAGATCTCGAACTTTTCCTCGACTTCAACAAAGCAAGAATTGAATGCAGAGGGGAAAATAGTTATCCCCGGAATTATTGACATGCATACTCACATGAGGACGTTATTTGGACATCCACATGCTCAACGTATGGTTGCGCTCGCCGGTGTATGCACTGCTTTTGATTTAGCCGGCCCTATCGATAACATCCTTGACAGCATTGAGGAAAGCGGCGCTGGAATAAACATGGCGATATTGGAGGCAGCGAGTTATCCTCAGAGCCTTAGTACAAGTCGTCCCGAAAAATCTCAACGAATCGGATTCATCAGACAATGTTTAGAGAAAGGGGCGTTAGGCATAAAGCTTCTAGGCGGCCATTTTCCTATGGATGTGGATATTTCTCAGGCATTTATTGAGGACTGTAGCGAAGAGAGCGCCTGGGTAGCATGGCATGTCGGAAATACTCTTCACGGCTCTAACATTAAAGGGCTCAGAGACGCGGTCGATGCTGCCGGCAAACACTTTCTCCATATTGCCCACGTCAACAGTTACTGCAGAGCCCAAATTAGCGACGAAATCTCCGAAGCATTAGAAGCCATTGAGTTGTTAAAAAGAAGTCCCAATCTGTTTTCAGAGTCGTATTTGTCAGACTTAAACGGGACGCGGCTTATTATCGAAAACGGCATCCCTCTGAGCAAAGTAACTATAACGTGTCTGCGAAAAAAAGGATACGAGCCTACTTATGAAGGCATGAAGAAATGCATCCTCGATGGTGAGGTTGGGGTTCTGAAAGACAACGGTATAGTCGGCGAGCTAGTTAGCGGCTCAGAAGGAGTGGAGTATTGGGAGTCCGTAGGGACGAAAGTTGCAGGTTCTTTTTCTGTTAATCCTTCTGCGAGCAGATTCCTATTGGCTACTGCCAGGAGAAACAATGGAGCTTTTGTCGTTGATTCCTTCTCAACTGACGGAGGCTGTTATCCGCGAAATGTCATTGTGGAAAAAGGTTTGCTCTTGGTTAAGTTTGGAGCCCTCTCTCTGCCTGAGTTCGTTGTTAAATCAAGCCTGAACGCGGCCAATGCTCTTGGATTGCCTAATAAAGGTCATTTGGGCATAGGAGCTGACGCCGACATCACCGTTCTCGATTTAGAAAAAGAAAAAGCCTTTGCCACAGTAACAAACGGAGAAGTGATTATGAAGGACGGCCGTGTTTTCGGAAAAGGTACGAGACTTATCTGCGATGAAAGAGGAAAAGATTATCTGAGTAAAAGAAAAATCCCGTTCTCGATTGCGGAGAGACTTTCTCTTCAAAGAATTGAAAATCGTTTTGTCCCATAAAGAAAAAATACTTATAACCCAAGGAGTTTGCTTATGTTTGGAATTATATGTGTCCTTATCGGCGTTATATTGGTCGGATATCTTATTGTCAAAAGATATTATGCGCCGTGGTCTCTGTTTTTAGTCGGTATTATTTTATTGGCCGTGATGGCAACGATTTCTCCCGAACCCTTGCTTCACGGGGCAAAATCAGCAACAAAAAGTGCTTTTTTTGATGTAATCCAATATTTCACAAATCAATCTAAAAGCATCTTGGTTGGGTTAGGTCTCAACATCATGATTATTTCCGGTTTCGCTGATTATTTGGACAAGATCGGAGCTACTCGTTCCATGGTTGAGATAGCTGCGAAGCCCTTAAGCTATGTAAAGTCTCCTTATCTTTTACTGGCGTTAGCCTATGCGTTAGGACAGTTAATTAACGTATTTATTCCTTCTGCAGTGGGCTTAGGGGTCTTGATGATGCTGATGGTTTATCCGCTTCTCATCTCTGTAGGATGCTCCAATGTGGCAGCTGTAGCTTGCATTATTACAATGTCCGCCCTTGATTTAGGACCCGCTTCAGCTAACTCAATCCTCACAGCAAAACTCGCTTCAATTTCTCCGATGGAGTACTTTGTTGACGGACAAATTCCTGTGGCCATCGTTACAGTTATAGCAGTAGCAGCAACTCACTTCTTTTACCAGAAATTCATGGATAAAAGAGATCTTGCCTCGGGCAAATTAACAACGAAAGACTTTGAATTGCACAGTGAATTTGAAGTCAAGGACGAGCGAAAGTCCGCTCCCAAGATTTACGCACTCTTCCCGGTTCTTCCTATTGTTTTGCTCTTTATTTTCTCCAAGTTTGTGTACAGCGGGTACAGAGTAGAGTTGGCTACTGCCATGATGACATGTACTCTGTTTTCATTCTTAGTTGATTGCCTTTACACGCGTGATTTCAGAAAATCATGTGAAAACATAAAGTCTTTCTTCTCGGGCATGGGGAGAGTGTTTGCCTCTACCGTATCCTTGATTATCTGCGCAGGCGTCTTTGCTGACGGCCTGAAAGCCACAGGCGGCATTACTACAATTATTAACGCTGCGGCCTCGATGGAAGGGACCGGTGGAATGATTATGCTGCTTGTCATGTGCGGCATTATGATTCTGGCATCCTTTGTTACCGGATCCGGAAATGCTGCATTCTTCGCATTCTCTTCCCTTCTTCCGACAGCCGCCAAATCTGTTGGATGGGATATCCTCGTAATGGCTTGCCCTGTTCAATTGGTTGCCGGCATTGCTCGTTCCATGTCTCCAATTGCCGGCGTTACGATTTCCGTCGCAAAAATTGCGAATGTTTCGCCCTTTGCAGCTGTAGCAAGAACAATTCCTCCAATGATTGTTGGCACGATGGTTTCAATAGCCGCCTCTTTTGTCTTTCTTTAAGATTTAAGATTGAGAACATGGGAGCTGACGGGCAAAAGTCCGGCTCCCATGATTTGATCTTCTTAAAGCTCAGAACGCCTTGCTTGCTGTGAATCCTGGAGAATTTAGAACGGTTCAGGTGCCCATTCAAGGCTAACCGGCTAATGCCTCTACACCTTATTTTGGTATCAATAGGATTGAAGCAACAAGCAAGTTTCTTTTCCGGATTGACTTTCCGGCGGATTGGATTAAAGTTTTTAAATCAAAGGAGCGTTGAAGATGTCAAAGAAAAAAGTTCTTATTCTTGATTGCGGATGCCAAAATTTTGACCAAGGCGGAAAGCTCAATCATTACTATTCTGATTTAGCGATGAAAGAGCTGGATAAGATGGGCCACGAAGTTCAGATCTCACTCATTGGCGGCAGTTGGGAAATCGCTGCTGAAGTTGAAAAAATTCAATGGGCCGATGTAATAATTGTTCAAACACCCGGCTGGTGGATGAGCACCCCGTGGGAATTCAAGAAATATCAGGACGAAGTTTTTGTTCAGCCAGGTATTGTCGGCACAGACGGTCGTCATCATGGCGATCCATCCGTTGGTTATGGCACAGGCGGCATTCTTACAGATAAAAAGTACATGCTGAGCTCAACATGGAATGCACCAAAAGCTGCCTTTGATAAGAAAGATGATTTCTTCGGCGGTGTTGGGATCGACGGCGTTCTCTTACCGGTCCATAAAGCGTTCCAATTCTTAGGAATGAAGCCTCTTCCAAGCTTCATGGCTAACGATGTCTTGAAGAATCCTACACTAGAGGAAGATACAAAACGCTTTAAAGAGCATTTAAAAAAGGTCTTTGGTTAATTATCTAAAGCCAATAACCTTTCATAGGAAAAACGCCGTTCAGTTAGACTTCGCGGCGTTTTTTCTTTTGCTCATGAGTATTTAGAGTTGTCCAGTCACGAGAACTCTCTTCCCTCCCTTCTTTTAGATCTCCAATTTCATTGATTCAAGCTCTAGTACACGGTTAAGATTCTCTGCTGTTTGAGTTAGCTCAAGGCCAAGGTCGCTCTTGTCTTTGGAGTACTTCTTGCGGATCTCATTAACCATAAGCCGCGAAGAATTGACTACAATTATTGGATGATTCAATGGAGAAGAAATGGTGATGAGTGAGCTTCCTTTGCCGCTATTTGCGTCAGCAGGTTCGCTGAACACTCAACCGCTTCAAAAAGTTTTTAAAAGAACAACGGCTGCCTACAAATTCCTTTGGTTCTTAGCCATCTTGGATGTTGTCAAAGAATCAGATCCAAGCACCGCCGGTAATCTTATATTTTCCACTCAAGACATCTGCGCCAGAATGGTTGCGAAGTCTTGGATCCCAACCCAACGCTTTAAATTGTCTTTCGGATGTTGGGACAGTATGACAAAGGTCATCGAGGCGTTGAAGAATCCCGTGAACGGTTTTCCGTTCAGCGTGAAGTATAGGGAACCAGAAGCTCTAAAAGCACTTGAGGCATTCGCCAAAGTTAATCCGAAAAACTTTCAAAAAATTATTTTTAATCCATTGATTCAGGAAGTGTCCTTTCGTTTTTTGAATGCGTGGCGTTCGAAATCCGCAGAAGGTTTGAAAGAATCTATCAGAGGTGCAACTTCCGGCGAGCCTTATTCTTTTCCCAACGGAAATTGGAATTCCATTGAAGTACCAAGCCAATGGGCAGCGTTTTTTCGAAAGAATTATTCGCTCCTGAAAGACTTTACCTATTGGAACTTCGCTGACTTCCTCCAAGCCAGAAATACAGCGGTACCGGGCCTTGTTAAAAAATTTGAACTTCCAGCTTCCAGATTAAGTCTTGATTCGCAGAGAAAATTTTGGCTTTCTTACCTGAATTCAGAGCAAGTTACAACCGACATCTACGGTCACGAGTTCACAGCTGACAGTTTTGCTCTGGATCACTTCTTACCATGGACATTCGTCGTCCACAATCAAATCTGGAACTTAACTCCAATGGAGAAAAGTCTCAATTCCTCGAAAAGCGATTTGATTCCTGATGAAGCTTTTGTTGCTCCCTTAGCGCGTCAGCATCAAAGTCTTGTTAAATACCACTACCGCACAGACCCAAACAAATCTAAGGATTTCTTTGAGGAGTATGAAAATTTCTTTGGAATAAGCATTGCGGATTTTGTTTCGGCTTCTGATACATTCGTTATCGACAAGTATAAGGAGCATGTCGATCCTTTGGCTAAAACGGCAATAAACATGGGCTTTCAGTTATGGCAATAGATGTTAATAATCCCTGTCTTTTTTGCAATCTGCCGAAAAATCTTCCGATTCAAGCGGAAAATGATTTGGCATTTGCCGTCTATGACGGCTTTCCGGTAAGTCCGGGACATGTGTTGGTAATACCAAAACGGCATGTGGCTAATTACTTTTATTTAACTTCTGACGAGCTCAAAGCAATCCAAGATCTGCTGCTTATCATGAAAAGCCAAGTAGATGAAAAATTTCATCCGGACGGATACAACGTGGGAGTTAATGTAGGAGAGCCTGCAGGCCAATCTGTTTTTCATGTCCATGTACATCTGATACCGAGATATAAAGGAGACGTCGCAAATCCTCGCGGCGGTATTCGAGGCGTCATACCTTCAAAACAAAAGTATTGATAGAACAGAGCTTACGCTTCCAAGTTTAAGTATCTGTGTTTGCCTTCTGCCATCGTCTTTGACAGCTTATCTTTTGTTACTTGACCTAGGATACAGCGCCAGTTCCACAAGATTTCTATCGGGATCTCGCAGGTAGATTGATGTCATCGAACCTTTTCTTCCGTGTCTTTCGACAGGAGCGGAAACAACGTTCAGACCTTGGGTTCTGAGCTCTTCTTCAATTTTTTGCAATGGCTCATCTGTCAAGATTTCAATGCAAAAATCTCCGGTTCCAGGCTCCGCCAAAGCAGCCTTTGGTTCTAATTCTTGGCCTTTGATATGAAGGTTGATTTTGAATGCAGGCGCAAGAATTTCATATCTTGCACCGTCTTTACGAACTTCAAATCCCAATTTTGAATAGAAATTCACCATCTCGTTGGGCTGAGACGTTGTAAGAACAAAGTGGTCCAAGGATTGCAGAGAAAAAAGCGCTTCCATTTTTTGCTGGCATAAAAAAGGACTGCGGAGAAATCTTTAGAAGAAGATCCTCGAGCAGTCCCGGCTCTTTAAAAAGAATTATTCCATGGCGGTTGGAGCCTTATCTAAGCCGAATGCTTTATGAAGGGCTCTAACGGCAAGTTCCATGTATTTTTCGTCGACAACGATAGATGTGCGGATTTCGGAAGTAGAAATCATCTTAATGTTGATGTTTTCTTCTGCCAATACTTTGAACATCTTAGCTGCGACACCGGCATGACTTCTCATACCGATACCAACGCAAGAAATCTTAGCGATGGAAGCGTCGGTAAGGATGCCGTCTTCTTCAAGGTACGGGCTAACTTCGCTTTCAATAACACGGATAGCTTTATCCAGGTCGTTGCGGTTAACTGTGAAGCTGAAGTCGGTCAAGCCGTTTTTAGCGGCGTTCTGAACAATCATGTCAACTTCGATATTAGCTTCAGCAACGCTACCTAAAATCTTATAAGCGATGCCGGGGATATCAGGTACGTGCGGGAGTGTGATTTTTGCTTCATCGCGGCTGAATGCGATGCCGGAAACAACAACTTTTTCCATTTTCGGATCTTCCTCAAAAGTGATTAGGGTGCCAGAGTTTGCTTCTTCTTCGACTGGAATGTCAGGGTCTGTAAGGCTAGAGAGAACTCTAGTCGGAACCTTATATTTACCAGCGAATTCAACGCTTCGAATTTGAAGAACTTTAGAGCCTAAAGAAGCCATTTCAAGAATTTCTTCAAAAGCCACTACATCCATTCTTCTTGCATCACTAACCACGCGCGGGTCAGTTGTGTAAATACCGTCCACATCGGTAAAGATTAAGCATTCGTCAGCTTTCAAAGCAGCTGCGATAGCAACAGCGGAAGTATCGGAACCGCCGCGGCCTAATGTAGTAATGTTTCCCTCTTCGTCGCAGCCTTGGAAACCGGCGACGATAACGGCATTGCCTTCTTCCAGATCTGAAAGAATACGGTGAGCATCGATTTCTTTAATTCTGGCTTTTGTGAAAGCGCTGTCGGTCAAAACTTTAACTTGCGGACCTGTGTAGCTCTTAGCCTTTTTACCAATAGCCTTGAGAGCCATGGAAAGAAGACCGATAGTTACCTGTTCACCGGTAGAGGCCACAACGTCCAGCTCTCTAGGGTCAGGATTTTTTTGAATTTCCTTTGCCAAACCGATCAGGCGGTTAGTTTCTCCGCTCATTGCAGAGACAACAACGACAACCTGATGTCCGGCGTTTTGCCATTTAGCGATTCTTCGTGCGACATTCTTGATACGCTCAACGCTGCCCACAGAAGTACCGCCATATTTTTGAACAATCAATGCCATTTCTTTTGATCTCGATGGGTTAAAAACAAGTCCTTCCAACTTTCGTCAATGTTTAGACTTCAGTAATAATTTATAGGATTTTTTACAGATTATTGCCATTTGCTTGTATTAATTGATGAAGAGCTTATGAATTAACAGGAGCAATCCCAAAAATAGGCAACATAAATCCAGCAAGCAGAACAAAATAATCCCCGTCTTCAGCCACTTGGAAACAGAAGACGTAATACTTACCACGATAGAAGAGACGGCATAGACGAAATTCCAAAGATAAAAGCCTGCAGCCGCTATCAAGAGAAGAATTCCTGCCCAAAAATCCGAGGGTGTAGCGTACCGAACGAGAGCAAGAACGGCTACGACAACCATTGCCCAACAAATGCTGCCAAGAATAAGTCTCTTGACGAATACCTTATATAAGTAAGATGCAGCGAGTATTGAATTATCTGACATAGTTTTGTTTCTTTAGAATAATTTGATTGTTAGCCGGATCTTTGAGCAAAACAGCTCTAACTGCCTCGCCTCCCGGGATAAGAATTTCGATTAATTCGTTATGCAGTCCTTTAGCATGTAACTGACAGCTTAACGCCAAAATATTGTTTTCCGTTGCGATATCGAAGTAAAAAGAGCATGGTTTAGAGTCTTCCAACGGCTGAGGCCCGGGTGTTCTTTGCATGACACGAAGCCTCATGCCGCAGAGCTTAATATCTAAGCCGTCTTCGGCCGCTTTGATTTCCGCACCCAGCTTACGGTAAAACATCGCAAAATGATCCACATCGTCAACCCAAACGACATTGCCCAGGAACTCTTTAAATTCAAATAAGTCCTGAATAGATTGGGTAAGACGGCTGGCCAGAACCGCTTTCGTTCCCGCAAGAACAATATCGCCCTGCTTTAAATTAGGACGCTTTTGGAGATAGTCATCATTTAGAACAATCTTGTCTCCGATGACTTTACCCACAGGAATTCTGTAAAGCGGTTTAGACCGTTTATTAACAGGGTCCCAAACGTTCTTGTATTCGTAGACGTACCTGCTTGTACGCACCTTCTGAACGACAAAGTTAACTTGCGAGATGTCTTCTTCCACAGCGTTATTCAAAAATATTGTTTAACCGTTACCTAACTACGATGAAATCTTCTGCGACCGAAAAGACAATTTCAGCTTAGAAAATTAAGAGCCGAACGCTGGTCTTTCCGGTTACAAAACAGAAATCATTATTAACATTTGTTCACTATATCACCGTCCAAGCACGGGCAAGAACGGCCGCTCATTAAGTCGGGCGTTTTGAAAATGGAATAAGAACGGAAGACGTTGCGTAAACGGATTTTTTATTTTTTGAAAAGCTAAAAAATGAATTTGCCAGCCGGTCTTATTACTAGCATGTTCCTCTATCTAGAGTGGTCAAGACACATGGTCCGGCAATCTCATTCCTGTTTTCAATGTGTTGAACACCTCGGAGTTATCGTGACCGCATAGGACATCAAAGGTTTTGAAAAACAATCCTTTCAACTCTTCAACCACAGGTTTAAGCATCGGGCGATCGGTTGCAATGAAAAGACGTTTTTTAAGACCAGGATCGTTTATCTTTCGGATAGAAAGAAGAGAAGCATCGTCTCCGAGAAGAATGTTTAACGGCGGAAGAATGGTCCAGCCCAAGCCATTTTCCACCGCTCTTATAACCGACCTGGTATTCTCTAACTCGTAACTGACTGTCGAGTTCAGACCAATTCTTCTGAGGAAACTTTGGGCTTTGCGTCGATCGGCAGAATTGGAACGGTACGAAATAAAAGGAAGTTCGACGCCTCTGAAGGCATCTTTTTCAAAACTTCTCAACTCTTCGCTGAATTTTTTATTGCATACGACAAAATAAGACTCCTCCAAAATCAGATGCCGGATTCGGGCCGGACGATCCGAAATGTCGGGAGCAATCGCAATGTCCAGCAGACCATTTTCGAAGTCTTCCAGGATTTGAGGTATCAAGCCGGTTTGTACTTCCAGCGATTGAAGCTTCGGAATCAAAAACTGCTCTAACTTATCCGAAAAAAATCCGTCAACTACTTCCGACAAACCAATCCTTAAAGACTTCACTTCTCGGTTTTCTTGAAGATTGAGTGAGTTTTGCATCAGCCGTGCCTCTTCGACAAAACGACGCGCACAACGAAGAACTTCTCTTCCAGTCCCCGTTAAAACCAAAGGACGGGAACCTCTTTCAAGCAACGGCCTGCCTAATTTTTCCTCCAATTTCTCCACGGTTTGAGACACGGCTGACTGCGACACGCCTAATTCTTTGGATGCCGCAGTAAAACTTCCACGCTCGGCAACCTTAATGAAGGTCAAAAATGCTGATGGCTGAAGGTCTTGTAAGTTCATATTCCGAGATTCGGTTATGGAATTTGATAAGCGATGCTTTTGGTTCTTGGGATTCAAAAAAACATAGTTTAAATTTTCAAAAAAGCTGGTGAGTAAACTTAACTATGGCCTCTTTGATCACAATCATTTTGCCTCAATTTTTATTGATTCTTTTCGGAACAAGTTTGCGGCGGTTCAAACCTTTTTCCGCCTCTTTTTGGTCCGGTTTAGAAGCGCTGGTATTTTACGTCCTCTTTCCTCCACTTCTCTTCAACTCCGTCTACAAAAGCAAGTTCAATCTCGAGTCTTCGGCGTGGTTTCTGTGTGTAGCCGTCTCCTGCATGCTGGGCGCCGTATTCCTCTCCTGGCTTGTCAATCAATTCTACAAAGAATCTGCTTGGACGAAATGGTCGGTTTTTCATTGCGGTTTTCGGTTCAATACCTATATAGGTTTTGCCATCTGCCAACCGCTCCTAGGTAATGAAGGTTTTGCTCTCCTTTCTTTGCTTATTGCCATTTGGGTTCCAATAAGCAACACGATCGCCGTTATGACGCTTTCCTTTGCAACCAACTCGGAACCAACTTTTAATGCTTTCAATCGATTAAAGGCTGTTGCAAAAAATCCTCTTATTATCGCCACTGTTGCCGGATTGCTATTTAACCTCTTAGGTATTCCGTTGCCTCAAGTCATCGATATTTTTATCGGTTATTTAAGCAGTGCAGCTCTAGCGTTGGGACTGTTGTGTATCGGTGCCGGATTAACATTCGAAGACGTAAAAAAATATAGAAACCTCATTGGTTGGTGCACTTTGGAGAGATTGATTTTGGTTCCATGCTTGGCTATTTTTCTTGCCTTCTTCCTATTGCCAAATCCAATTGAAGCTTGCGTGATGATTCTATTTGCTGCCCTTCCGACTGCTCAAAGCTGTTATGTTATGACGTCAAAAATGAAAGGAAACGGTGCGGCAGTCGCCGATCTTACAAGCTCTCAAACGCTGCTCTCTATGCTGACTTTACCGGTGTGGACCTTACTGATGAAAACCTATTTTTTATCGTAAGCAAATATGCGGGCAATCTTAATGAATGATTTTGGAAATGGATTGCGGTCTTAGTTTCAACGAAGGCTCTTGGTTTAGTTAAAAACATAATACTTAGATACCAAGTTCAAAATCATGCGTCTCAGAGTCAAACGGTTCAATTCTTCCTAATTTGGGAAGGGTAATTTCTCCTCAGTACTAATACTGATATACACTTAGCTTGTTAACAAATGGGATTTGCCCATAACCTATAAAAGGAGACAACCATGGGATGCAATTGCTGCTGCTCTACAGACAAAGAAAAAGACAAGAAACCTGAAGAAAAACCGGTAGACCCGAAAGTTGAAGAAGCAAAAGAACTTAAAGAAGCTACAGTTGAAGCTGTTGAAGCCGGTACATACGAACAAGAATAATCTCACATAAGATTCATTCAGAAACGCCGCAGAATCTATTTAAGATTTTGCGGCTCTTTCTTTTTTGCGCCGGCAATGATGTCCGTTTTGATTTAAGGTGCCTTTTCGTGAAGTCTTTTAGTAGTAGGAGGTCCTAGTTCAGTGTCCTTCCTTTCTTGGCAGTGAACTTCCATCGAACTAAGATCTTTTCCAGTAGAAAGACTGCTCCTCAACCATAGCGACAAATGCTATTGAAAGCAGGTCTTCTGTTCTGCTCGCAGAAAACTAAAAATGCCAACTTTCGGAGCCGAGTCAAAGTCACTTGTTATCAAAAGGCACCTTAAAATTTAAATAATTATTCAAATCTCCCACTAGAACTTTCCACTATCCCTAATACTTGGCATACAAATTGCTTAATCCTCTATAGGAAGCAAACCTGATATTTGCCGTGATTCGTCCCACAAGGACCCTGCAGGCCAGCTTCTTAATCAAAAATTAGCTAATACGCACCAAAAAATTATTCAATTTGGTGAATTCTCTGCACCTCTTTAGTGCACCTTGCACCAAATTCGTTCAATCCTAAGGAAAAGAAATGAAAGATCTTCTGATGTTGAAAGGCGCAAAAACCTTGGTCGATGTCGCCACAAAAGTTCAGCCCGGCGAACAGGTTCTGATCGTTACAGACTACGCGAAAACCGATATCGCCAAGGCTGTGGCATCCGTTGCCTGCGACCGAGGAGGCGAAGTCATGGTGATGTCGATGAAGCCTAGAAAACGTGCAGGAGAAGAACCTCCGGCAGCCGTTGCCGCAGCCATGAAAAAAGCTGACGTAGTTATTGTTCCGGTCAGCTATTCCATCACACATACTCATGCGGTTAAAGACGCGGCGGCAGCCGGTGCACGCATCATCGTTATGACCGACTTCACTCCAGAAGTCATGATGCACGGCGGAATCGAGGCAGATTTTGACCAAATTAAACCGACTTGCATTGCCGTTGCAAAAGCTTTGGAAGATGCAAACGAGATTCATGTGACCTCTCCGGGAGGTACGGACCTCACTTTCAAAACCGGAGGAAGACGCGGAAACGCTTTGTATTGTGTCGTAGACAAAGGCCAGTTCTCTACTATTCCGACTATTGAAGCCAACACAACGCCTATTGAAGGAACTGCCGAAGGCGTTATCGTTTGCGACGCCTCCATTCCTTATCTTGGCATCGGCTTGGTTGACGAACCGGTAATCTGCAAAGTAGAAAAAGGCTTTATTACCGACATCAAAGGCGGCAGAGCTGCAGAAATCCTTAAAAAGGATCTCGCCAGCCATGGCGATAAAAACAGCTACAACATTGCTGAGCTCGGGATTGGCCTCAATCCCAAATGCAGGATGTGCGGAATCATGCTCGAAGACGAGGGAGTCCTCGGCACGTGCCATATCGGCATCGGCACCAGCCTAACATTGGGCGGCGTAACAAAAGCTCCTTGCCATTACGACCTCATCATGTGGCATCCGACGATTGTGGCTGACGGCAAAGTCATTTTCGACAAAGACAAACCTCTCGTTTAACTAAATCTTTACCCATACCGTAAATCTTCAAGGACTATACAAATGAAACGCAGAACACTTACCTCAAGCCTCTTTGCTGCATCTCTTCTTTCTTTGACTTGCTTCGGGACAGTTTCCGTGGCTGCGGATGCTTATCCTGCTAAACCAATCTTAACCATCGTGCCGTTTAGTGCCGGCGGCGGAAACGACATTCTTCTGCGCGTCATGGGCAAATATGCCCAGAAGCATCTCGGACAGACTTTGACGATCGATAACAAACCGGGTGCCGGCGGCCAAATCGGCTGGACATTATTGGCCAAAGCTAAAGCAGACGGATATACCATCGGCGCAGCTTCCCTGCCCTCCATGATCATGATCAAAGAACTGCGCAAAAACGTACCTTTTGCGATGGATGATTTTGATTTTGTTGCAGCCGTGCAAACCGACCCGATTGTTTGGGTCGTTAAGGACGACAGCCCATTCAAAACAGCCGCAGACGTTGTTAAAGCAGCTAAAACAAAAGTATTAAATGTTGCTGGAGACGGTCCTCAGTCCAATGTCCAGCTCCAGCATCTTCTTGCAGAAAAAGACGGCGGATTTAAGACAAACTTTGTGCCGTTTAACGGTTCCGGCAAAGCATTGACTGCCTTAATGGGAGGCAAAGTAGATTTATGTGCTTCTACTCTTTCTGCCGCTGACAAGCAGCTTGCTAACGGCTTAAGAATTCTGGTTGTATTCTCCGATCAGAAAGTCGGCAATATTCCGACAGCAGCCGAAGCCTTCGGAAAACCAATTGCTCCGGTAGGAGCTGCCATCCGCGGCATCTGCGCACCTAAAGGTTTGCCGGCAGACGCCAAAGCCAAACTTGAAGCCGGCATCAAGAAAATCTGCGAAGACCCGGAATTCTTAGCGGAAGCTAAGAAGATGAAGCTTGACATCGGCTTCAAAGGCTCCAAGGAAACACAAGCTATCGTGAATCAAACATCCAAGCTTGTTGCTGAAAACAAAGACTTGTTCTAACCCGGTGTGAGACGAAGTCATGGAAGCAAAAGAAATCAAGAAAGAGTGCACTTTAGCGGTTCTGCTTTTAGCAACCGGCGGTTTAGTTCTGTGGCAGGCATACAGCTACGAGCCGGAATCCCGACAATTTCCGGTCTTCCTCGGCTGGCTGTTCATGCTCTTCTCCGCCATTAACTTTGTTCGAGTTGTTCCGTTATTCAGCAAGCTTTCTTTGATTTCAGACATGTTCGAGAAGAAAAGCTTTCTTCCTCTTCTCGTTCTTGCTTTCGTGAGTCTTTACACCTTATCGATTCCCTGGATCGGCTACTATCCGGCCACCTGTCTATTTCTTCTGGTCTTTATGCTGACGTTCGGCTATTGGAAGAAAAGCGCAAAACAGTACTTGCTGGCAGCAGCCGTTTTCCTGGGCATCGTCTATCTGTTTTTCTCGGTTGTGCTCGGTACTCGTCTTCCGATGGGCGAGCTCTTCGGTCTGTAGGAGGCCTTCATGGATTTCTCTATCATTGCTTCTTCTTTAGGACAGGCCTTTGAGCCGGGAATGCTTGTCATGGTTCTTGTCGGCACGGTTCTCGGCGTCATTGTCGGGTCTTTGCCGGGCTTAACCAGCACGATGGGAGTTGCGCTCCTTGTTCCGTTTACCTTCGGCATGAATCCTGCCATGGGCTTAGCCTTATTGGGCGCCATTTATGCCTCATCGAGCTACGCCGGCTCCATCAGCGCCATCTTGCTGAACATTCCCGGAACACCATCGAACTGCTGCACGCTACTTGACGGCTATCCGATGACCAAGAAAGGTCAAGCCTCAAGAGCTATCGCGCTTTCGACCATCGGATCAGCGGTCGGCGGTTTGATTTCCGTCTTTGCTCTTCTTTTTCTTGCTCCTCCTTTAGCCATTCTGGCTTTAGAGTTCGGACCGCAGGAATACTTCGTCATGGCGCTCTTCGGCGTTGCCATTATTGCGACTCTTTCTGAAAAGAATTTAATCAAAGGCGTTATTGCCGGCATCTTCGGTTTACTCCTTTCAATTGTCGGCATGCATCCGATTACGGGAGAAGCTCGATTTACTTTTGATTTACCGGAATTGTTTAACGGACTGTCTTTGGTGACGGCTCTTATCGGTCTGTACTCTCTTCCGGAAGTGGTCAGCATGCTCAAAGAAAAAGGAGCCACCGCTTCAAGCGGTAAAGTAGAAGTATCGGGAATATTTTCTTCGATGAAAGAACTTCTGCACTATAAAATGCTGACTCTCAGAGCCTCTATTATCGGCATCATCATTGGAATTGTGCCGGGTGCAGGTCAATCGATTGCATCGTTTATCGCCTATGACGATGCCAGAAAAAGCTCAAAGAAACCGGAAGAATTCGGGACCGGATGTCCTGAAGGCGTGATTGCCTCTGAAGTCTCTAACAATGCCGTCGTCGGAGGCTCTTTAGTTCCGGCCTTCACTTTAGGCATTCCGGGCAATGCTGTTTCCGCCGTATTAATCTCGGGTCTAATGATTCATGGAATTCAGCCGGGGCCGAGCTTATTTGCGGATAACTCAGAAATCGTCTACAGCTTCATTTTCAGTTTATTTATTGCCAACATTGCCTTCATACCAATCGGTATTTTCTGTGCCAAATACTGTGTCAAGCTGCTTCAAATGCCTAAAGAAATCATGGCAGCTCTGGTAATAGGCTTGTCTGTTATCGGTTCTTATGCCGTTAACGGTTCCATGGTGGAAGTTTGGGTAATGATTGCGTTCGGTGCCTTGGGCAACTTCATGAAGTACTTTAATTTGCCCCGCGAACCGTTAGTTCTGGGACTTGTTCTCGGCACCATGGCAGAGAGCGAACTGGCAAGGGCTTTAGCTCTGGTTCAAGGCGACGTCTTCAGATTAACAGCAGGCATCATGACAAGTCCAATCTGCCTCATCATGATCGGCTTGATTCTGTATTCCGTTATGCATTCTTTGTTGAAAAGAAGAAAGGCGGTTAAAGCTGCTGAGACTAAAGAGACTTTGGCAGAGGCTGTTTAACTCATTGATTCTTTATTAGAAAGTCTAAATTTCATTTGTTCTACGGGAGGAGGCGCTTCCCCGACTTTAGCCTCCTCCTTTTTTCTTTACTTTGAGGCGTTCTCAAAAGATGTTCCGCACTCATCTTTAGCACTTAAAATCGGTGCAGACGACAAGGGCCACTCAATCCCTAAGCCCCGGTCATTCCAGAGAATCGTTTTTTCATCCTGCGGATAATAGTATTCGGTGCATTTGTAGTTAAACAGCGCTTCGTCAGAGCAAACCAAAAATCCGTGAGCTAGTCCGGGCGGAATCCAAAGCTGTTCGAAATTTTCTGCTGAAAGGTAAGTACCGGCCCACTGACCGAAAGTTGGAGAATCTTTGCGGAGATCAACGACTACGTCAAAGATTTTTCCTTTGAGCAGAGTAATCAGTTTGCCTTGCGGATGTTCTTTCTGAAAATGCAAGCCTCTTAGCACATTCTTGGAAGAAATAGAAAGATTATCCTGAACGAACTCCGTTGGAACGCCAAATTCTTCGTATCTTGTCTTTTGCCAAGTCTCCAGAAAAAGGCCGCGGTTGTCTTTGTAGACTTTTGGAGTCAGCTTCAGTACGCCTTTGATAGGAAGTTCTTCAACCCGCATTTATAAGTCCTTTTGTTAGAGAGATTCTGTGGCTTCTAAACCTTGATATTGCAGATGAAGCCATTTGCGATAATCTTCATCCATAACCTGTTTTGTCCATTCCGAATTATTGAGATACCAAAGAACGGTACTTCTTAAAGCGTCTGAGAAAGAGTGTTTAGGAGCCCAACCAAGTTCCTTTTTGACTTTGGTTGAATCAATAGCATATCTAAAATCATGTCCGGGTCTATCAGCGACAAACTTTATCTGCGTGCTGTATGGAGTTCCGCCGGGCTTTGGCATCACTTCATCGAGAATTTCGCAGATGGAATGGACGATTTCGAGGTTAGATTTTTCACATTCGCCTCCAATGTTGTATGACTCGCCTATTCTTCCTTTGCTCAGGATCAGATCCAAAGCATCACAATGGTCTTCAACGTAAATCCAATCTCGAATATTTAAACCGGTTCCATAAATTGGCAACGGCTTATTTGAAACAGCATTCAAGACCATTAACGGAATTAGCTTTTCCGGATACTGCCTCAGCCCGTAATTATTTGAGCAATTCGAAATTAACGTTGGAAAGCCATAAGTTTTGAAATACGACCTCACGAAAAAGTCAGATGAAACTTTGGAGGCGGAGTAAGGACTATTCGGAGCATAGGGAGAGTTTTCGGTGAAAGGAGCCGAATCTTTATCGAGCGAGCCGTAGACCTCGTCGGTAGAGATATGAAGGAATCGAAAATTTTTCTTAGCTTCCGGTTCCATCCCCTGCCACCAATCTTTTGTCGTTCTGAGAAGCTGTTCCGTTCCTAAGACGTTAGTTCTAACGAAATCTTCAGCACTGTGAATAGAGCGATCAACATGGCTTTCTGCCGCAAAGTTCACGACGGCATCCGGATCGAATTCTGTGAGACAACGAGCGACCGCCTCTGCATCGCCGATATCGCCGTGAACAAAAGAAAATTTTGAAGAATGTAGGCACGGTTCTAAATTGACCAAATGACCGGCATAGGTGAGTTTATCCAGAACCAGAACGTTATTTCCTGCTTCGATCTGTTGCGCAACAAAGCAAGAGCCAATAAATCCTGCTCCTCCGGTCACTAGTATGTTCCGACTCATTTATTCAACGTTCCTTTCCGCATGCAGTTTTCCGTGTCCGAAAGCATCCTCTGTGCAGACTCTGACTGCTTTCATCCAAATCGTATTTATCCTACAAACCTCCTGAACAGTCAAATACATAGAAGAAAAATCCTTTTCTTTTGGTAAATTTTTACAGAAGCATGAAACCTGACAATGGCAATGCAAAAACTTACCGCTTAGTCATCTAATTCAGTTCTCATTTACCTCTTTGCCTCAGCCTCTCAAGGCTCCATAAAACGAGACCTAAAAAAGAAAAAACTTTCCTAAAAATTAGGAATGCAGGCTTGCTGTCTGATAATTCCGTTTTCTTTACATATTTATCGATAAATTATCTTTCTTTATAAATAAATAGATATAAATATATTCAAACAGTTATCTCAAAACCTAATAAGAGATTTCTTCAAATACCCTACAGGAAAATAACAAATTTATCGATAAAAAGAACCCTTTAAACTTTTTTCATACCGTTAGTTTTCTTTGAATTGGAAACTTTTTAATCTACCCAGGAGGACTTTTATGTCTAACAAAATGTGGGGCGGAAGATTTTCTGAGGTCCCAGCAAAATTTGTCGAAGAGTTTGGTGCCGTTATTAAAGTTGAAACCAGACTGTGCCCATATGATATCCAAGGAAGCCTTGCTCACGTAACAATGCTTGGAGAAACAGGCATTATTGCTCAAGAAGATGTTGAGAAAATTAAAGCCGGACTTCACCAAGTCGGCGAAGAAATTAAAGAAGGAAAGTTCCAATTCAATGCCGAAGACGAAGATGTTCATATGGCAATTGAAAAGAGACTGACTGAGTTGATTGGTCCTGCCGGCGGACGACTTCATACCGGCAGGAGCAGAAACGATCAATGCTGTGTAGACAGCTACCTCTACTTCCGTGATGCCGCAAAAGAATGCCAGAAGCTCTTACTGGAAATTCAGAAAAGCCTTTATGAACAAGCCGAGAAAAATTTCGGGACTATTCAACCTGGATTTACTCATCTTCAAGTTGCTCAACCTGTGTTAACCAGCCACTGGCTGATGGCATATTTCTGGATGTTCAAGAGAGACTTTGACAGACTTCAAAGCTACTTAGACCGCTTAGTGGAATGTCCTTTAGGGGCAGCTGCTTTGGCCGGAACAGATTTTCCTATCGATCGTTGGTCAACCGCAAAACAATTAGGTTTTGAAAAACCCACTGAAAACAGCATCGATACCGTGGCCGACAGAGACTATTGCATTGAATTTGCCTCTATCGCTGCCTTGAGCTACATGCATATGTCGCGCCTATGCGAAGAAATTATCATTTTTGCCAGTCAAGAATATAAGTTCATTGAACTCTCTGATGATTTCACAACCGGCTCTTCCATCATGCCGCAGAAAAAGAATTGTGACTTCGCTGAGCTCATTAAAGGCAGAACAGGCCGGATGTACGGTTATCTTCAGGCAATGCTGACCATGATGAAAGGTATTCCGCTTGCCTATGACAAAGATATGCAGGAAGACAAATTCTTGTCCTACGAAACCATCGATTTGTGGCAAGACACCATGAAAGTAATGGCTCCGATGATCCGTAAGATGAAGATCAATGCCAAACGCACTTATCAAGCTGCTTCTCATGGATTCTCTACCGCTACCGACATGGCTGATTATTTGGTTAAGAAAGGCATGCCTTTCAGAGACGCTCATCGAGTAGTCGGTCAAACTGTTAGATATTGCGTTGAAAAAGATAAAACTTTCGATGACTTAACATTGGAAGAGTTCCAGCAGCAATCCGATTTGTTTACTGACAATATCTTTAAGGAAATCTCTTTAGAGCATTCCGTCGGCGCCCGCAAATCCTACGGAGGCACTTCGCCGGAAGCTGTCAAAGTCCAGCTCGAGCATGCCGAAGAATTCTTGGACAAAGCCCATCAAAAACTCGGATAAACCTCTAAATCATCTAATGGAAGAACTCTTGTCTTAGTTTTGGTGTAGACCATGAGAAAGCAATTCAACGTACGGAACACAACTTCCAACACCATTGGAGCAGGCATTATTTTTTCATTGCTAAGTGCAATAACTTACGGCCTTAATCCTGTGTTTGCAAAACTTGGGTATGCTTCTCACCTTCAAGGTATAGAAATACTGCATGGCCGTTTCATCTTTGCAGTTATTGCTCTTGCGTTGATAGGTCCGTTACTTCAGCCAGGGTTCTTCCGCTTCAGCAGATCGTTAGTTAAGAGTTCTCTCTTTATCGGACTAGGGATTCTCCTGCCGCTAAACCTTCTTTATGTTTACGCGCTGAAAGACATTCCTGCCTCCATGATGAGTTTGATAACCTACGTTTATCCGCTGATCATTCTTGGCGTTAACAGCGTGGTTTTTCACAAGCAAATTCAAGTCAGCCAACTGATTTCCATCATCTTTATCCTACTGGCTTGTGTTTGTATTTTTTCAGATGCTTTTGAATTGAACATCACGCTGACAGCGTTAGCTATAGGCTTCCTATCGACAGTGATGTATGCGGTTTACTTGCTGTCTCTTCAGCAGCTGGCAGTCAATGTTTCCGCATATCAAATTACTTTTCTAACTCTTTTATTTGCAACAATCGGTCTTTCCTTCTTCCACAATCCTCTCAACATTTTGGATTTCAACGGAACCCAACTCGCAGTAACCGGAGGATACGGACTCATTTCAACAGTCTTTTCGACCATTTTTGTTTCCAGAGCGGTACAGCTTTTAGGGGCTACTCAGGCCGGAATCTTCTGCTCATTTGAACCCATTTTCACAATTAGTTTTGCCGCTTTGCTGCTTGGCGAGCAAATACCAACTTTCAGAATCGTTGGAATGATTCTGCTAATCATGGGCATTGTGATACCGAATAGGAAAGAACTTTTCAACACTTTTAATCTCAAAACCTCTTTATAGGAGAAGCATGATGGACATGATGTTTTGGATGGAATTGGCCGTCGTCATTATCGCCATCTTCATTGGTGCCAAATGGGGCGGAGCCGGTCTGGGTGCAGGCGGCGGCATCGGCCTTGCCGTATTAGTCTTCATCTTCGGAATGAAACCAGGTGCGCCACCGGTCAGTGTATTGTTAATCATCACCGCTGTCATTACCTGTGCTTCGATTCTGCAAGGTTCCGGAGGTCTGGATTTTCTAGTCAGTATTGCAGAAAAACTTCTGAGGCGAAATCCGAAGAACATTACCTTCATGGGACCGTTAGTATGCTACCTGTTTACGCTTTTCTGCGGAACAGCCTACGTTGCTTTCTCCGTATACCCGGTCATCGCTGAAGTTGCAATCGGTGCTAGAGTAAGACCGGAGCGGCCTTTAACCATGTCAGTTATCGGAGCACAATCCGGCATCACGGGATCTCCGATGTCTGCAGCTACGGGCGCCATGATTGCTCTCTTAGCAGTTAAAGGCGTTACACCGCTTCAAATTTTTGCCGTTTCCATCCCAGCCTGTTTAATCGGAGTATTAATCGGCTGTGCATTCATGTTTAAGAAAGGCAAAGAATTAGCCGATGATCCTGAATTCCAACGCCGAGTAATGAGCGGCGAGTTCCAGGATAAAGAAATCAGCACTGACAGCAAGAGCTTTTCTCCCAACGCAAAACGCGGTGTCGTAGTATTCGCATTGGGCATCTTGGCCGTTGTCTTCTTCGGCTCTTTCCCGAATTTGCTTCCTTCTTGGGAAACCGCAGGTAAAGTATCCAGACTCTCCATTCCTAACATGGTTCAAATCGTGATGCTCTGCTGTGCAGGTCTCATCATGGTCATTGCTAACGTTGAACCTAAGAAACTGGCTGACGGTTCCGTTTTCAGATCCGGTTTGATCGGTATGGTTGCGGTATATGGCGTGTCTTGGCTGACAGCGACATTCTTTAATTTCTACAAACCGATGTTTGTCTCCGAGTTCGGAAACATGATTGCTTCTGCGCCGATTCTCTTCGCAGTCGCTCTTTTCATTCTTTCCGGAGTTCTCTTTTCTCAAGGAGCCACAGTAACAGCATTAGTTCCTATGGGTATCGGTCTAGGCATTGCTCCTGCTGATTTGGTCTGGATGTTCCCGGCGGTAAGCGGATACTTTGTCATTCCTGCCGGTGGCGCAATTATCGGCTGCGTAGCCTTTGATAGAACCGGAACCACACAAATCGGCAAATTTGTATTCAACCACAGCTACATGCTTCCGGGCATTGTTACAACTTTAAGTCAGTTAGTGATTGGCTACGTCATAGCGAAGTTTGTTTTCTAAAAAAAACGAATACAGGGCCGATAGCTTAAAGCGTCGGTCCTTTTTCGTGTTTAGAATACAAACAAGGAGAAAGCGATGCCCTTGACAACCACATCAGAAGAATTCTTAAAAGTCCAGAGTTATCTTTTTCGGAATCATCCTGAACCGGGAGACAAAGTTGCCGGAGAGGATGAACTTATAGAAGCGCTTGGCCTTACGCGTTATAAAACCAGACAAGCACTCGATCTACTGGTTCAAATGGGAGTGCTGGATCGTCAAAAAAAACGAGGAACTTTCTTCAAACGTCAAGCCACCCATGACATGACGCAGAATATTCTGGAGCAACTGAAACTCGCAGGGTTCGATGAATTGGAATTCAACGAAGCACGACTTATGATTGAACTTTCGGTAATTCCCTTTGTTATTCAAAGACTCACGCCGGCCATACAGGCACAGATGAGATCTTTAGCCCAAAGCATCAGAACTCATGCTTCAGAACCTACAAAAGCGGACGCCTACTTAATGGAGTTCCATCTGTTAATGCTTAGGAGCTGCGGCAACCGTGTCATGGAAGTCTTCGCAGGAGTGGTACGAACCTACTTCCAGTCTACTCAACATCTGATTAGAGATTTGCCTAAAGAGTACTACGAAAAACGGGCTGAACTCTGCGACTCCCTGTTAGCCGCCCTTAATAAGAAGAGTGTTGAGGAGTCTCGCGAAATTCTCAAAACAATGATTGAAGGAAAGCCTTCCTCTCTTTGAGAACTTTAAAGAAAAAAGGCCGGCCACAAAGATGATCGCCGACGAGGATATAAAAAAACTTTTCTCATAAGCATCAAAATCAGAAAAAGCTTGGAGATGAAACTAGCTAAATTTATAATTTCATTAGAAGAACATCCTCGAATATCACAGACGGATTTCTTGAGAGAGGTTTCATTCTTTTTATTCTTCAATCGGAACTCTGTTGGAGAACTCTGAGTGCTGCTAATTCCTGTAGCTGTAATTCTATGTTGGATCAGTATTTGTGAATATGTCACTGATCCTTTTTGGCATCCATGGCTTCACTTCCTGATGTTCTATTCGGTGTTTCTTTACATTTATGTAGTCTATGGATTTTTTATAGATGCAAAGCCGTGGGTCGTCATAGTTGTCAAGTTACCTATCCTTATCACTTTAGCAGCGGGGGGTTGGGAGCTTACGGACGCTTTCGTCACGGAACCAATTTGTAAAGCCTTTCTTCATTTCATGGTTATCTTGTACCCAATGGATAAAATCCTTGAGGAAACCGAGCCTTATCAGAGGCTCAATGATTGGGTGCGAAAAAAATTTTTCTGGAAAAGATCTCGGTAAACTATCTTGTGCCATTTGCCAGCTTTTCTCTTAACGTCTGGTCTCGATAGAACTGAGTCACCGCGTCTCTTACTTCAAGGTTCGGATAGCCGACATAGGCAGTAGTACCTTGAATTCTTTTAAGCGTCAGACATCCGGTTTGAGTGAGAAGGTCAACATCCGACAAGTTCTCAACTTCTGCGAATCCTCTCAAGGAACTTAAAGCCACAGTTTTTCCACTGTCATAATCCTCTGGAGCTCTGAGTGCGTGAGAGTTTAGAAATTTAGCTATAACAGTCAGTTTTCCGGGGCCTTCTAACCAATAATCCTTCAAACCTCGTTCCGGAGCAGAGAAAAAATGCAGCAATGACCACGGAGCAAATACTTTTTGTTTTGCCGTCTCCTCAAAACAAAAGCCATCGTAGTGCTTCGTCAATTCTTCAAAAAGCTCTTCTTTCTCAATTGCAAGCTTCTCAGACGCACATGACAGATACTCAGAAAAATAGTCTTGCACTTCCTCATGTGTATAACCTAGCAACGAACCAAACACCGGTGACAGCGAAATGTCTGATAAGTTATTCAGGTCGGAAAATACTGTCATTTTATTGAAGGTGGTTAAGCCGGTTATGAATAAAAACCGTAAAGCCGCATCGTTAGCCTTGATAACCGAATAGAACTCAGAAAGTTTTTGTCGAACCTCCTCATACAGTTTAGGATCATCCAAGCACGCCGATAAGGGCGCATCATATTCATCTATTAACAGTACAAGAGAGCAATTTGGTAGAGTCTTCAACCAAGTCGAAATTTGAGTAGAACAAAGAAGAGTTTTACTTTCTCTATACGAAAACCCTATTGATGAAAAATTTCCTATTAGCAGAGAATCTAATTTAACGCTAAATTCTTGTATAGAAGAAAAATTTTTAATCTCTGAAAAATCTAGGCGTACGACATGGTATTTCTTTTCATCCTTCCAAAGCTTCGAAATTTTTAAACCTTCGAAGTCTCTTAACCCATACTTGAATAAGGATTCGAACGTAGAAATTAATAAGGACTTGCCGAATCGTCTCGGGCGAGCAAGGAAAAAATTTCCAATCTGGCTTGCCAAATCATAAACCTTATCGGTTTTATCAACATAGATCTGTCCGACCGATCTTAACTTCGCAAATGAGGATGTGCCAAGAGGCAAGCGTTTCATCAGGTTGGTGTTCATGAAGGTTCCTTACCTTTCATTCCAATTAAAAAAGTACGAAGTAAAGCATATAAAGAAAAACGATATGAGATAGCGTCCTCCCCCTAGCACCCATCCTTCTATTGAGAATGCAGAAATGCTGAGAGTATTGTGCCTGCAACTAAGAAACTTTCAAAAAAAATTAATTAAATCGTTGCAATTGGCGGTTTAACCTGCAACGCTCTGCAGATTCGAAAAATAGTCTCAAATGTGGGACGCCCCTCAGGACTCAAAGCCTTGTAAAGACATTGGCGAGTCAAGCCTGTTTCTTTGGCGAGAACTGTCATACCTTTGGCTTTAGCCAGCTCATAAAGGCATCTTCTTACCAGAGAACCATCACCGGGATCTTCTTGAATACAAGCCATATAAAAGGCATCTGGAGCGGTTTCTCGATTGATAAGGTAATCTTGAATATCGAACTCTTCACCAAGTTTGGTTGTCATTTCTGTTGCTTAGTCAAATTTCTCAGGAAGATTATTAGCGAGTTTCTTTGCCAGATCAATATCTCTTTGTTGAGTTTTTTATTGCCTCCACACAAAAGAATAACCGCCACATTCATCCGAATAATTTAATAAATACTGACCTGATCCGAAAACTCAATTGCAGCCGTTGGCACCCAGGAGAAAATTTTCTCATTACATGAAACCAATACGGCTGCAATCAAAGTGTCAGTAATACTTTAACGATCAGAATGTCTTGACTTTTCATTGATTCTTGCAAGAAGAATGACACTGAAAACGAACGTTATTGCCTCCGATACCGGCATAGCAAGCCATATGCCTCGGACACCTATGATTTCCGGCAGTAAGAGAAAAGAAGGAACGAGAATAAGGAAACCTCTCAAAATCATCAATGCTAATGCAGAGTTCATCTTTTTAAGGCTCTGAAAATATCCCACGATACAGACATTGAATATAAAACACTAGAAAATTAGAATTGAAGAAGAAGTCGCAAGCGATGGAAAAAGTTTGAGACGAGCAAGATATCTTTTTCTTTTTTAAAGAAAAGTTATTATTTTTTAGAATTTTCTTTTATAAAAGAAAATTTAGTTAATTTTTAAGCAAAATTCTTTTATAAAAGAACTTTTCTTGCTTTTTATAAAAAAAATCTTATATAAAAGATTTTTGGAGGATTGATAGGGCGTTACACCGTTACATCTTCAAAGAATTCTCAGTTTTCAAAACTCAGGCCTTGTGTGAAGGCGTTTTTTCCCCCGACGGTCTTCTCGGCAGTTTATTAATTTGCGATCCCACATAAAGATAAGACAACGGAATTGAGAATCAAAACCTTCCGGTAGAGAGCAGATTTTTTCGTGGACCTTCTTAAAATTAGTAAGCAAAGATTTTTTTCTCATAGTATTGAAAAGCGCCATTCCAAAAAGTTGGCAAAAGTGACAACTTTTTGGAATGAACTTTTTAGATATTTGTTTTTAAATGAATTACTCATTCCAAAAAACTGGTAAAAATGCCAATTTTTTGGAATGGTGCACTTAAAAGCTCTCATTTTTTATTTGCACATTAACAATGCAG
>UQNA01000033.1 GCA_900542195.1 uncultured Sutterella sp.
AAGCTGGTCAACCAGACTTTTGCAAGCCTCGGGCTTTTAGCCCGGGGTGGTTGACAATATTTCCTTTAAGTTTCACGGTTAATCTTATTGAAAAAGAAGTCCAGCTGAAAAAGTTGTGCTTAGAGGTGAATTTAGAAAAGCTTTGCTTTTTAAGGTTAAGGACAAATCAGGTAAAATATGTAACCATTTGCAATCCAGGTTATGCCCGCCCTGCGGGTTCTCACTCAATTTGAGAAGCTGGATTTGTTAAGAGGAAGACGTATTTTTACCTTTAATCTCTTGACAGAGGTAATAGAATTGCTTGCTTGGAGAAGATGTCATTATTTCCTTCAGAAGATATTTATAAGGGAAAATCAAAGACATCCTTCTTATTGGAGGTTTAGAAATGGACAAGATGATTCCTGTTACTATCATTACAGGTTTTCTTGGAGCTGGTAAAACAACTCTGTTAAACCGCATTCTCAAAGAAGAACACGGTCAGAAAATCGCCGTTATTGAAAACGAGTTCGGTGAAGAAGCCATCGACAGCGATCTGCTCGTCACTAATGAAGACGAAGAAATTATCACCATGAGCAACGGGTGCATTTGCTGCACTATTCGAGGTGACCTCGCAGAAAATCTGATCAAACTCGCTGAAAGAAGAGAAAGAGGCGAAGCCAACTTTGACCGAGTCATCATTGAAACTACCGGCGTAGCCGATCCTGGTCCGGTTGCCCAAACCTTCTTTATGGATGAAGCTGTCAGCGAAAAATACATGGTTGACGGCATCATTACCGTCGTTGATGCAATCAACGGTACGAGAACACTCAATGAATCCGAAGAAGCGCAGTCCCAAGTTGGCTTTGCCGACAGACTGCTCCTCTCTAAAGTAGATATTGCCGACAAAGAAGTCGTCCAAGATTTGACTGACCGTCTGCACCATATCAACCCGAGAGCTCCGATTATCGAATGCAACATGGGCAACATTGATATCAACGAAGTACTCGATATCCATGGCTTTAATCTTGATGCAGCTCTCGAGCTCGACCCGGATTTCTTAAAAGAAGAAGCTCCGGAATGCTGCGAACACGATCACCACGATCATGAAGAAGGATGCTGCTGCGGCCATCACCATGATCATGATCATCACCACGATGACGATCATTGCACCTGCGGTCATCATCACGACGAACACGAAGAGGGCTGCTCCTGTCATGACCATCACGATCATCATGCACACAGCACGAAAGCTCGTTACGATGACGAAATTTCAGCCTTCATGTTCCACTCAGACAAACCGTTTGATCCGGCTCGTTTGGACAGCTATATGAGATCTCTGACAGGGGTCTATGGTCCTGACATGCTCAGATATAAAGGCGTCCTTTACATGACCGGAACAAACCGCAAGATGATTTTCCAGGGCGTACATATGCTTATGGCCGCCGACTTAGGAAAGCCGTGGGGAGACGAAAAGCCATCTTCCAAGATTGTCTTTATCGGACGCCGCTTGCCTAAGAAATCAATCATTCAGGGCTTAGAAACCTGCTTAGCAGAATAATTTATTAGTAAACATTAGTTATAGGGAAAATAACATGGCAACAAAACGTAGCGCCACAGCTAAAAAAACCGCTGCAGCTGAATCCAGCGTTAAAAAGACGTCTACACAAAAAGCCTTTGAAGACGCTGCCGAAATTGCTCCTTTAGTTCAGACACACAAGTCCAACGGCGGGAACGTCGTCGATGAAAAAGAAGCTCAAAAAGCAGCTGAATTCTTAATGGACTCTATGGCCAATAAGACTCAGGGCGGCATTATTGTTGACGGAATCGAAATCCCGACACTGGCTGAACTCTTGAGCATGCCGGAAGAAGACTACATGAACGAAAGACAGGTCGCCTTCTTCAAGCACCTTCTCAGAGAAAGAGAAGCTCAGCTGAAGGAAAATGCAGGTCAGACCACAGAAAACCTTCGTGAAAACACAATTATTCCGGATCCTTCCGACCGCGCCACTGTTGAAGAAGAACATGCTTTGGAACTTCGCACCCGTGATCGCGAAAGAAAGCTTCTGAAGAAAGTTCAAGAAGCTCTTAAGCGTTTGGACAAGGGCGAGTACGGCTGGTGCGAAGAAACCGGCGATCCAATCGGTATTCCTCGTCTTTTAGCTCGCCCGACTGCAACTCTCTCTTTGGAAGCTCAGCAAAGAAGAGAAATGCGTCAGAAGCTCTACGGGGATTAATCCGCGCTTAGCTTCTCGCTGAAGTCAATCTCTCTATGCTTCAGCAGAAACTCACAAGAATGGCTTATTGCCGAAAGGCAATAAGCCGTTTTGCTTAAAAGTTGTGGAATAGAAACGTACAGCGGAAATAGCAAGAAAAAACTTTCACCCTTTAAGCACAGGAGCAGCCTCAAATGCGGAGGCTCAAAAACACCGGAACTATCTCACACATTAGTTAGAGATAGTTCACAAGAATTCCAAACCAGACTATTATTCGTCCGGCGTCTTATTAATCATCATCGTGGTGATGGTGTTTTTTGAAATGCTTCTTGAAGTGTTTCTCCATTTTCTTCTGGTGCTTCCACTCCTTCTCCATGTGCTTGTAGTAATGTTCATCGTGTCTTGGATGATAGCGAGGACCGTACTCCTGCTCGTACCACGAGTTCTTCACAAAGAAAACAGGACGTTCACAGGCACCGTATCGTCCGCAATACTGCCTCCAAGCCTTCCTCTGGAAATTAGGCACCCGAAGATAAATAGGTTCAGCTGCGACAACCACAGGTCCGACGGCAATTACCGGCTGAACATTCCATAACTGAGGGACCATGCCGGAAACCATAGGAATCGGTCCGAAATATCCGGGCGCTCCTACATTCACATTTAAGTCAAAGTGCACGCCGGCGGTCGCATTAAATGTAAGCAGCCAAGAGGCGCAGAACAAACTGAACCAGCCGCAAATCTTTCCTAGAACTTTCCTCATTTTGTCCTCTTGGAAAAGTTACCTTGAAACGAGAATATCAGAGAAAATGTTGCTAAGTAAGTATTTGTACCTATATAGAGGCTAATTTATGCTCAAATTAAGTGACGGCTATCCAGTCAAAATCATTTAAGAAAAAGAAACAAAACCTTCATCTAAGCTAACGAAATGAGGAACTTCCTGTAGAAGGCCTGCCTTTTGGTCACTAAATTCGTTTCAATACCAAACTTTGATCTAAAGTTAAGAAAAATATTTCATAACTGAGCAAGTTAGTATTCACAATCCCAAGAAGAAAATGTTCGTACAAAATTTTTTGGTTGCCTTCCCTTTGTTTGCTCTGATAGGGCTCGGATTTTTGTGTACTAAGCTAAACCTTCTTACGGATTCAGTCGGCACAGGCCTTTCTAAGTATGCGTTTGTTATTGCTCTGCCGATGCTCCTGTTTAATGTCATGAGCAATATCACTCACTTGCCTCCTCCGAACTGGTTTATTGCTATTGCTTTTTTTGGGTCTTGCTTCATCGTCTTTGTAATAGGAAGAGTCATCGGCGACAGGTTCTTAAAATTAAATGGAGAAGGGCAAACCATCTTTGGGATGGCCGGAGTTTTCTCAAATAATGTCCAACTTGGAATTCCTATTGCCATTTCTCTTCTCGGCCAGGAAGCCCTTCCCTCGATTGCAGTTATTTTTTCTTTGAACGGTTTTCTGATGTGGACACTGGCCACAATTGCCATTGAAATCAGCAGAAATAAGAGCCCTTCTATTAAAAAAACGATTATTAAAGGAACTTGGTCTACTCTCAAAAATCCGATTGTGGTCGGTATTCTCGCCGGTACGTTATGGGGATTCACTGGACTTACACTGCCCACTCCCGTTCAGACCGCTGCTGACTTGCTTGGCAACTCAGCATCTACCGTCGCTTTGTTTGCAGTGGGAATCGGGCTAGCTAGATACAAAATTTCCAGCAACTTGGGCTTTTCTCTTTGGATTACCTTATTAAAACTCGGCGTTCAGCCGTTAATCGTGCTGGTTCTCTGCCAAATAATTGGATTAGGACCGTTGGAAACGAAAGCCACCTGTCTGATGGCTTGTTTGCCTGTCGGCGTCAACGTCTACATCATGTCTCAAGAATTTAACGTTTTACAAGGTGCGACTGCAAACGCTTTGCTTATCACCACCACTCTGGCCTGTCTCACTGTGCCGCTGACTTTGGCGGTATTTGGCCTCATGTAATCTTAAAGAATTCTTCCGATCCTCGGTTCAAGCCTCGGGCATCGGTGCGTAGTGATATTTGTCAGTGATGCTTAACTGTCTGTGGTACTCAACCGGCTCATCATTGACGGTGTAGGCAATTCTGCGAATTTCTATAACCGGAGTAGGAGACGGAAGTGAAAACATATAGCAAAGATTAGGCGGCAAAAGAGCTGCCTTAATCGTTTCTTCGCATCGGCCGATAGAGACTCCTAGTTCGGTTTGGTAGAAAGAATATAGAAGCTTTTCTTTGTGATTGAGAAGGTTCTCTTGGGTCAGCTTCTCGAACTCTTTGCCTCTTGCCCAAATTTCATCAAAAGTCACTAATCCGGAAGAAGCCATCAGAGCACGGGCGGTATGAACCACCAAATCCTCGGATGTCTGCTTCAAAATCTTTTGGATTTCCAAAGGAGCGACAACGCGATCGAAGAATAGAAGTTTAGTTGCAGTCGGAACACTTTCATCTTTTTCCGGATCATCGGGAACCAGCTTGATGTAGCGCTTTTGAAAGTGCGCCTCATTAGTCCGCATCTCCGCCACAAAAGTTCCTTTGCCTTGACGGCGAATAAGGGCGCCTTTGTCAACCAAAAGATTTAGAGCCCGCCTCATCGTTCCTTGACTAACATTAAAAGAATGGGCGAGCTCGATTTCATTGGGAAGCATCTCTCCGGGGGCCCATTTGCCATGGCTGATCATTTCGGCAAGAGTCTTACTTACTTGCTCAAACAGAGTCAATCTTTGCGGAAAAACGAAATCGCTTTCAATCGAAGAGAAATTGTCCATCTGAGCAGCTCCCGGAGAAATTTTGAGTTGTTATGTAGTGCAGTTTATTTTTTTTGCTTCCGGGTTTAATTTTACTAACTACTTAATTTATTAACCACCTGAGCTATACCCTTATAGATCTCAAAGGCATTAGGCAAACTTTGTTCGTCTTGGAGATCGAAATTCGGGCGGTGATGGCCTTGGTGATTACAGCCGTAAAGAATAAATGCTGCTTTTCCGCCATTCTTAATTACTCTGCTCAAGAATAAGGCGCAGTCTTCAGATCCTGACGGGCAATGGATTCTTGGAACCATTTTAACGTTCGGGATCTTTGCCATCACTTCTTCAACGGTGTCGAAGAATTCCGGACATGGAGTCAGAGTGATGGATTCACCGGCTAGCTCGACCTTTGACTTAACTCGATAAGACTTGTCTATGCCAGCGAAAATATCATATACACAATTCTTCATGAAGTCATTAACTTCTTTAGTCTCTCCTCTGACTTCCATCTGAATCTTGGCATGAGCCGGCACTACATTTCTACCTTCACCGGCGTGCAGAGTTCCGACAGAAACCATCGTTGCTCCGTCTCCATGTCTCGGAATTCCTTGGAGCATCATGGATGCAGCGCAGGCGGCCATCAAGGCATTATTGCCAAGCTGAGGGCAATTTCCGGCATGGGCTGCTTTGCCTTCAATTGTTACATCAAACTTGGAAGAAGCCAGAAAACCTCCGTCCATTACCGCCACTTCACCTAAACCAATGACGCCGCCGACATGGCCCCCCACGAAGTAGTCAACATCATCAACAATTCCGGCTTCTACCATAGCGCGTGCGCCGCGAACGCCTTCTTCAGCAGGTTGGAAAATCAATTTAAATTTACCGCAGAGCTGATCTTTGTTATCCCAAAGCCAATGTGCTAAAGCCAGTCCGACAGCGCTATGTCCGTCATGCCCGCAGGCGTGCATGAAACCCGGTCTTTCGGATGCAAATCCTAATTTATTAGGCAGGTGTTCCGGATCCTTAGTCTCGCGAACCAACACACAGTCGATATCGCTTCTGAAAGCAGTCGTTGGACCCGGACGGCCGGTATCTATCACTGCTACTGCGCCGGTATACCCATCGCATTCATCAATAAAAGCTTGGGGAACACCATGATTTAACGCTCTGGTGATTGCGTCCTCAACGAGCTGAGGATCTCTGCCGAGGACTTCATTTTCGTTGATGTTAGCTTTTCCGACAGTAACCGGAATGCCCATTTTTCTGAGCTGATCGACAATGTAGTAAGTCGTCTCAAATTCGGTCCATCCTTCTTCAGGGCGTTTGTGCAGATGGCGGCGGTGAGCAACCATTTCATTGACGTACACAGAGTTCATGATTTTCTCCAAAGTTATTTAAGGTTAACTGATCTTTTTTTTTCAGGTACAGATAGAAGCAAGCAAAGGCGATTCCAATAACACCGGCGCTCATGCAGATCCAGTAAGCGAGATCGTTAGAACCGGACTCTTGAGCCCACTTAATGAGAGCCGGACCGGCAAAGCCTCCGACGCTATAGCCCAAGAACATGAGGGAAAGGTTGACGCTGTTGTGCTTACTGCCAAATTCATCGGCGACCAGGCTCGGATAAGTGCCGATAAATGCTCCATAGCACAAGCCAATCAAAACGATTCCGATAAAGAAGAAACTTACTTTGGACGCATTGGCCTGAGACAGCAAAACGAAACCCGCCAATGCAATCACGAGCATCACGATTAAGGTTTGTACTCGGCCGAATTTGTCAGAAACCGCACCGGAGACAAACCGTCCGATTGTATTGGCCACAGAAATTACGGAAACGGCGGTAGCTGCTGCTCCCAAACCCAAACCGATTTGATTCTGAGCAATCCCGGCTAGACTGGAAATGAGCATCAAACCCATGGTTGAGCCAGTAATAAACAAGGCAAACAGAGGAATAAATAAGGGTGACTTCAACATTCCGACCCAGTTAGTTTCAACGCCGATATGTTTGGAACCGGAAGACAGAGCGGTAAAGCTATCTGCAAAATGGTCAGGACACTTATCGGTGAAAGCTGCGCAGAGAGGAATCAATACTCCCGAGAAAATTCCGAAATAGATACAGGTAGATGAAATACCGGATACTTCAATTAATCCATTGATTGCAAACGGCAACAGTGCAGCGCCAATGCCCAAAGAAGCTGTCACCAGGCCACCCGCAAATCCTTTTTTGTCCGGGAAGAATTTGACTGCGCTATTGATAGTGCAGCCGTTAACCATTCCTGTCCCGATGCCGACACACAGGCCGTAACCGAGATAAAGCATGGTCAATGAAGATGACAAACCGCAGAGGATATACCCAAGGCCTATCATCACGCCTCCTGCAATTACCACCAGCTTAGGTCCGAGACGATCGTTAATAAAGCCGCCGGCCAGCATTAGAAAAGGTGTTACACCGGCAGCCAAGCCGAATACTTGTCCAAGATCCGATGCTGTTAAAGAACTTCCGTTGAGCTCATTGAGGCGTACCGCTAAAGGACCGGCAAAAACGCTCCAGATATAGAGAGCGCCGGTACAGAAATTAATGGCACAAAACAGGAAGAGAAATAACCAACGTTTTTTCTTTAAATCGTTCCAATTGTTCATAGAGATTCCTTATCTGTTCTGAGGCACAGTCTAGAGAAATCTCCAAAGTTAACAATAGAATATTTACTTAAATATCAATTAGTTATTTAATATCAGATATCGGATATCCGACATAAGTTGTAAAACAAAAAACGTACCGATTTTCCGAATGTGCCTGCAAGCGAGCCGTTCCTAGACTTGTAAATATCTTCACAACCAATCCCATCAACTACGATTCAGAGGTTTTCATGTCACTCAATATTGGCTTTGCCCTTCTGACGGTTCTCGTTACGATTTACGCATTAATAAAGCGCTATGAAACCCGCTTTGTTCTGCTAGCTGCCGGTTTTGCCATGGCGCTCTTCTCACTTAAGCCCATGATTGCATTCCAGCAGTTTGATGCATCGATGACGAAGTCTTCTTTAATCATTGCAATCTGCTCCGCAATGGGTTTTGCCGCAACTATCTCTTTAACTAAATGCGATGTTCATTTGGTCGCTCTGCTGACCAGACCGCTCCGCAAGCTCGGCGTATTTCTTCTTCCTGCCTGCATGGTCGTGACCAGTTTCTGCGCCGTTGCAATCCCTTCTACAGCTGGTCTTTGCGCTGCCGTCGGGCCGTCTTTGATTCCGATCTTAATTCGTGCCGGTTTCAAACCTGCTATCGCAGCCGCCGCCATCGTTTGTTCCACTACACCGGCCCTTCTTAACCCCGGGGTAGCTCACAACGTCTTTATTGCAAAATTGGCTGACATGGAAGTTATGGCTTTCATCACTAAGTTCTTCATGCCTATCACAGGTTTCAGTATCGCCATTATCCTCGGCCTGACCATCATCTGCTTCCTTTACAGAGATTACAAAAAGCCCGTAAAAACAGGCACTGAAACTGTCCAAGAAACACAAGCCAGCAATCTTCCTGAAAAAGTCAACATCTTCTACGCAATCGCTCCGTTGATTCCGGTTGCAATCCTTCTCTACGTCTCTTTGTACACCACCATGAAGATGAGCGTTGCAACAGCCATGTTGATTGGTACAGCTTATGCCTTGGTCATCACTCGCTCTAATCCTGCCGAAGTCACAAAGAAATTCTTTGAGGGCATGGGGAAAGGCTACGGCAGCATTCTCGGAATCATCATTGCTGCTGGCGTTTTCGCCGCAGGTTTGAAAGCAGCAGGTGTTGTTGACATGCTCGTGGAAGCTTTAACCTCTGCCAACCATCTTGCTAGAATCGGCGGTTCTTTCGGCCCTTACCTCATGGGTGTCTTAACAGGTTCCGGTGACGCTGCAGCATTTGCCTTCAACGAAGCTGTTACTCCAAACGCTGCAAAATTTGGTCTGCAAATTGCTGATTTAGGCTGGCTCGCCGTTATCTCCGGGTCATTCGGCCGACTTTCTTCTCCACTTGCCGGCGGCGTTATTCTGGTTGCCGGTATGGCTGGCGTCAACCCCATGGAAGTTGTTAAACGCAGCGCCCCGATCATGCTCTGTGTCTTATTCGCCGCCTACTTCCTCCTCTAATTATTGAAACTAGCACTATCAGAGAACAATCATGAAATTACATCATTACGCTGCTTCCGCCGGCTTTGCTCTACTCGCTATCTCTACAGCTATGGCATCTTCCGTGACCATTTACGGCAGAATAGACACAGGTGTCGTATACAACAACTACGGCGGAGACACTCATAAACCTTCTACTGTCTCAATGGAGTCCGGATTAAATACTGCTTCCCGTATCGGCATCAGAGGAGTTGAAGAAATCAACTCAGACTTATCTGTCCAGTTCCGTCTCGAAAACCGTTTTGCTTCTGATACCGGTGCTTTGAAAGGGGGCTCCAAAGGAGACAAGATTTTTGAAGGATGCTCCTACCTTGGATTGACCAGCAAATCCTTGGGAGAAATCTCAATGGGCCGTATCTCAGGAATCGTTTCCGGCTCCGGCGCTTATGACTTGCAATTCTTCATGGATTCCTTTGGAGGAGGCACCTACGGCACGGGCCTGGCTCCGGTTAAGTCCTCCCGCATCGATAACATGATTACCTATCGTTCTCCCACAATTGCCGGTTTCCAAACTACTCTCCAGTACTCCATGAAAACTGACGGTAATGAGGAAGGCAACGAGAATACTTCCGCTGTTAACCGTTTCTATGCCGGCGGCATCCGCTATAACCTCAACAGGTTAAATGTAATTGCTGCATATGAAGAAACTGATTGGGGCAAAAATACTGCTGCTACTGCCAAGGCTTCCACTAGCAAAAAAGTTGCAACCTTGGGCGGAAGCTACCGCTTTGATCCTGTCACCGTCTACCTGCAGGGACAATATTTCAACGGCGTCAATAAACTGGACGGCTTCTCAACAGCCAAAAACATTAAAGGTTTTGGTATCTACGGAGGTACACAATTCTGGTTCGGGCTTTCTTCCTGGCAATCCATGGTCTACTACCGCAATTACAAGGTTGATACCGTTAACGGCATTAACCACCATCAAGCTTCTTTGATTGGCGTAGCGACTAAATACTTGTATCGTCCGTCCAAGAGCATTGATATGTATATCGGTGCCGGATTCTCCCGCTGGGACGGCCAAAACAGCACAACCAAGAAGTTTACAAAAGACCACACCATTAACGTATTCACCGGTATTACCAAGTACTTCTAGAGTACTTTGAATCCAGGCAGCTGTTCCTCAGCTGCCTCCCAGCTCCAAGCGATATTTCCATTTCTCCTGATTGAAGGTTGACCTGACTTTTGAGAGCCAAAGTCAGGTCTTTTTTTGCAAACAAAGAGGATCGGGAACTCTGGTCTTAGGGGAAAATAAAAGTTTTGCTAATCACAGAATTAAAATTAATTAAATTAATAAAATAGCTTTCCAGGCCATACTTACAGATAACAAATTTGGTAAATGAGGAAGTTCCATATGGAGATCACAGAGCTCAGAACCCCGTGTCTGATTTTGGATGAAAAGAAATTCAAAGCCCATTGCGACTGGATGAAAGACAAATGTAAACGTCTAGGCGTTAATCTTCGTCCTCACCTGAAAACGGGAAAAAGCAAAGAAGTAGCCCTTTGTCAGATGATGAGCCCGGAAGGCCCTGCAACCGTTTCTACCTTGTTGGAAGCAGAAAACTTCTTCAATTGGGGCGTCAAAGATCTGATTTATGCTGTCGGCATCGCGCCGAGTAAATTCAGCCGTGTTGCTGACCTAATCAAAAAAGGCTGCAAGCTCAAAGTCATTCTAGACAACGTCGAAACAGCCCATGCCTTGAGTGGCTTCTGCAAAGAAAATCATATTGAAATCCCGGTACTGATTGAAATTGATTGCGACGGTCATCGTTCAGGTGTTAAACCGGCCTCTCCGGAACTCATTGACATTGCCCGCGCTTTAACAGGCGGAGCAAAACTAGTCGGCGTCCTCACGCATGCCGGAGACTCCTACGGATGTGTCGGAAGCGAAGCCTGCAAGAAAGCCGCTGAGAACGAACGCGACTCTATTGTTTTAGCCGCAAACCGTCTGAAAGAAGCCGGCTTCAATATTGAAATTATCAGTGTCGGTTCTACTCCCACGGCCACTTTTGCTGAGAATTGGGATGGCTGCACTGAGGTTCGATGCGGTGTTTACTGCCTCGGTGATTTGGTCATGGCAGGGGTCGGCGTCTATAAACTTGAAGATTTAGCTTTATCACTGCTTGTCGAAGTTATAGGGCACCAAAAAGAAAAAGGCTGGGTCATTACTGACGGCGGATGGATGGCTCTCTCCAGAGACCGAGGAACTGCCTCCCAGGCTGTCGACTATGGATACGGTGCAGTTTGCGATGTAAATGGCAAGATTCTTGGCAATCTCTATGTCAAACTTGCAAATCAAGAGCATGGAGTTATCGTTAACAGAACCGGTGAGGCACTCTCTCCCGAGGATTTTCCGGTAGGCACTAAACTACGGATATTGCCCAATCATGCCTGTGCCATGGCAGCGCAGCACCATAGCTACTATGTAGTCAACGATGAAAAAGTTATTGCGGAATGGCCTAGATTCTGCGGCTGGTAATTAGTGAGGTGAACGGTGGATAGGATCTCCGATCTCGAATTTTTTCAAGCACTTTGTCGTTTTGATTCTTTCAAAAGCGCAGCCCAATTTTTAGGAATTACGCCTCCGGCCGTCAGCCAGCGCCTGGCAGCTTTAGAGCAAAGGCTCGGAGTTAGCCTCATCCGCCGATCCACCCGCAGTCTGCGTATTACCGAAGAGGGGAAATACTACCTCGAGAAAGGCTCGGCGCTTCTTGACGATCTTTCTAAAATCGAACAAAGCATCTCCTCTTTAAGTAATTCTCTTCAAGGCACCATTCGCATCAACGGACCTTTCGGCTATGGAAGAAAGGTCCTTGCTGCGCAGCTCGTTGAATTTAAAAAACTGTATCCACATATCAAACTTGACCTCATTCTTTCCGATACACATTTGGATATCATCAAAGGCGGTTTCGATGTCGCTATTCGTGTCGGAGCTCTTAAAGACAGCCGATTAATCGCGCGTCTTATCAAACGAAACAAACAGCATTTGTGCTGTTCTCCGGAATACCTTCAAAAACATCCCATTACTCGTTTTTTAGACTTATCTGAGGTCGACGGAATCATCATTCTGGAAGATGACTTAACCAGCGGAACTTGGAGACTTAGCAACGGCTCTCGCCAGGAGTTAGTTAAGCCTAAGACCTCGATGCAAACAAATAACGGAGAAGTGGCACTTAACTGGGCATTGAACGGTCTTGGAGTAGTGCTTCGTTCCGACTGGGACATCGAACCTTACTTGAAGACCGGCCAGCTAGTCAAAGTTCTTCCTCAATGGTCAGTTACCGCAGACGTTTATGCTGTTTTTGCTTCTGATCAGAGTGCTGCTTATAGAACTCAGCTCGTCATAAACTTTCTAAAAAGCCAAGAGAAGGATAGTAATCTTTGAGTATTCAATAGGAACTTTCTCTCACCAGGACCTTGATCCGGTTAACTCTGAATTAAGTTGAACTTAACTTGTCTAAAGACTTTTAACAGATACTTACAAAAGCTCAAATCTTAATAACAAAGGAGTTCACTATGATAGGTGTCATCGTTACGCTATTGGCGATCGGTCTTCTTGCCTACTTCGTCCTCAAGAATTACTATCCTCCGATTATCCTTTTAATAATCGGCTTAGTTCTTTTACTTGTCGGCGGCATGCTCGGCAATGCTCCGGTTGCGGCAAAAGCCTCAACGGGTTTCTTCGGTTTTGACATTGCTCAAGCATTTACTAATCTCGTCAAAGGCCGTTTACCAGGCTTAGGATTGAACATCATGGCTATCGCCGGTTTTGCTGTATATATGGACAGAATCGGCGCCAGCAAATCTCTAGTTAAGCTTTGCGTCAAACCTCTTCAGGCTATCCGCTCCCCGTACGTTTTATTGGCTCTCACCTACGTAGTCGGTCAATTTATCGCATTGTTTGTTAACTCTGCAGTCGGACTCGGTCTTTTGTTGATGGCTTCCATCTATCCTCTGCTGGTTGCACTCGGCGTCTCCAGAACCTCCGCCGCTGCCGTTATCGCAACAACTTGCTGTCTGGACTTGGGACCTTCCTCTTCAAATGCCATGCGTGCCGCTGACCTTTGTGGAATCGACGTCGTCACATACTTCATTCAAGGCCAAGGCCCGGTCGCTCTCTGCACAATCGCTTCCGTAGCTATCGGACACTTCTTTGTCCAACGCTGGTTCGACAAACGCGAAGGTGCCAAAGCTAATGACGTTAATGAAAAAGCTGACGAGCTCAATGTTGACAAAGCTCTCGCCGGTGCCGGCCCCGCTTACTACGCCATCCTTCCGATGCTCCCGCTGTTCCTCTTAATCATCTTTTCTCCGTTGGTTTACAAAGGAATCAAACTCTCTTTGGTCACAGCTATCATTGTTTCTTTAATCGTTGCGTTGGTTGTTGATATTCTCACAAGACGAAACTTCAAGCTCTGCTGCAAAGACTCTCAGGCAATCTTCGAAGGTATGGGAAAAGTCTTTACATCAACCGTCAGCTTGATTGTTTGCGCTGAATTATTTGCTCTCGGCTTGAACAAAGTCGGCGGCATTACCACAATGATTCAGGCAGCCGCTTCCATGCAGAACGCCGGTTTGTTCGTCATGCTCTTCGTCATGCTCTGCATCATGATTATCGCTACTATCGTAACCGGCTCCGGCAACGCTGCGTTCTTCGCATTCTCTCCACTCCTTCCAGAAGCCGCCGCTTCCGTCGGCATCCCGACTTTAGCTCTGGCCGTTCCGGTTCAGCTCTCTGCCGGCATCGCTCGAACAATGAGTCCGATTGCAGGCGTTATCATCGCTGTATCCGGTATTACAGGCTTGACTCCTATAGCTCTTATCCGCCGGACTATTCCTGTGATGATCATCGCCATGATTGTTTCTGTAACATCTAGTTTGATTTTCATCTAATTCCTTAAGGAGAATCTAATGGCATTACTCATTAAAAATGCTCACGTCTACAGCCCTGACGATCTTGGAATTAAAGATGTTCTCGTAGTCAACGATAAAGTCGCTGCTATCGGAGAAAACTTACAAGTCTGCGTACCGGAACTTGAAACCCTCGATGCCAAGGGAATGATTCTGACACCGGGTTTCATTGACCAGCACATTCACGTCACCGGTGGCGGCGGAGAAGGAGGTCCAAAAACCCGTACGCCTGAGATCATGCTCAGCGAGTTAATCGAATGCGGTACAACAAGTTTAGTAGGGGTATCCGGTACAGACAGCGTTACTCGTTCTATTGAAAACTTGCTTGCCAAGGTAAGAGCTTTGACAGCTGAAGGTGTCACTGCCTGGATGTACACAAGCAACTATTCCTTCCCGCCGACAACCTTAACAGGCAGCGTCAAAGGCGATCTGTTTATGGTTCCTGAAGTGCTCGGCGTTAAGATTGCGTTGGGCGATCACCGCTCTTCCTTCCCAACTGTCGAACAAGTTCTTCATCTGCTTACAGACATCCGCGTCGGCGGCATGATTGCTGGAAAGATTGGCGTTCTTCACATTCACACCGGCAATGTCCGCGGTGCCTTTGAAATGTATGAAGAAATCGTTAAACGCGGTTTCCCAATCCGCCATATCCGCCCGACTCACTGCGCCCGCGACAAATACGTCTTTGAAAAGGCTTTGGAATTTGCGCGAGCCGGCGGCCGCATCGACATCACCACAGGCGGCTCTTGCTGCTTCGAAAGTCCCGCTGATGCTGTTGAAGCTGCTTGGGAGGCCGGAATCGAACCGAGCCTTATCACAATGAGCTCGGACGGTCACGGATCCGTTCCCCGCTTTAACGATAAAGGTGAAATGATTGGATTGGGTGTAGGCGGCGTAGCCTGCAACTTAAGAGACCTCAAGAAACTGATTGAACGAGGCCACTCTCCAGAAAAAGTTCTTCCTCTCTTAACGAAAAACGTTGCCCGCGGTCTCGAACTGACCGGCAAAGGCGAACTTTACGGCGGCTGCAGTGCCGACCTGTGTTTATTCGATCAAGATTGGAATTTGAAGCATGTCCTAAGTAAAGGCCGGATGATGATGAAGGACAGAGAGCTCCTTGTAAAAGGAACTTTTGAAATCTAGCCGCAAACTAGCACAAAACCTCACTTCTTTTAATGGAAGCGAGGTTTTTTAGCTTCAAAGAATTGGAATTAATTCAAAGCTACAGCTTTGTAATCACCTGCTTCGGCAAGAGCTTTATTAACCTTCTCTAAGCTAACGGGTTCTTTAACGGTCAAAACAGCCAGTGCCGGTGACAAAGTGACTTCAACACTTTCAGCAAGCGGTTCAAGAGCTTTCTTGACTCTTGCAACACAGTGCATGCAATTTACACCTGACAACTCGAAACTTTGTTTCATTGGTAATGTCCTCAAATGAATACCTGTATGAGTTTATTCTAACGTTCCTGAATGGTAGTATTCACGGTTATTAATTTCGTGTTCCCATTTTGCTTGAAGACTATGAGTAACCTTAGCAATGCATATGTTCCGCCCCAGCTGAAGGCGGAAATCTTATCGGACGCCTTGCCATACATCCAGAAGTTTCATGGCAAAACGATCGTGGTTAAATACGGCGGCAATGCCATGACCGATGAAAAACTTCAACGCGCTTTCGCACGCGATGTCGTTCTTCTGAAGCTGGTAGGCATGAACCCCGTTATCGTGCATGGGGGCGGCCCGCAGATTGGGAAGGCCTTGAAAAAAGTCGGCAAAGAAAGCGAGTTTATTCAAGGAATGCGGGTAACTGATGCCGAAACCATGGAAGTTGTTGAGTGGGTACTCTGCGGCCAGGTTCAGGGAGACTTGGTCACATTGATTAATAGCTTCGGCGGTCAAGCCGTTGGCCTAAACGGCAAAGACGGCTGCTTAATTAAAGCCAAGCGCCTGAAGCTTCGTGACTATCAGAATCCTGATAAATTTTATGATGTCGGACAAGTTGGTGAAATTGAATCCATCAATCCGGCTGTCGTAAAAGCTCTTCAGGACGATGCGTTCATTCCGGTAATCTCTCCGGTGGGTTTAGGGGAAGATGAGCTTGCCTACAACATCAATGCTGACGTTGTAGCAGGCAAGATGGCTGAAGTTTTGAAAGCTGAAAAGCTAGTGATGCTTACTAATACACCGGGCGTTTTAGACAAAGAAGGAAATTTGATTACCGGATTAACCTCCAAGGAAATCGATGCCTTATTTGAAGACGGTACCATTTCCGGGGGTATGTATCCGAAGATCTCTTCCGCTTTGGAAGCTGCAAAAAACGGAGTAAAAGCCGTACATATCATTGACGGCCGCGTCGACCACTGTCTGCTGTTGGAAATCCTGACTCCTGAAGGCGTGGGAACGATGATTAAATCGGAATAAGAATGGAAGAAGAAATCCAAAAACCAAAAACAAGAAAAGCGAAACCGGGGGAAAGAAAACTGGATATTTTGAAGGCCCTTGTGGACCTTCTCCAGAGTTCTAAGCAAAAACACATTACGACGAAGGTCCTGGCTGCTCACCTCGGCCTGTCCGAGGCTGCTCTGTACCGGCATTTTGCCAGCAAAGCTCAGATGTATGATGCTCTGATTGCCTATGTTGAAAGCGCCGTCTTTACAGCGGTTAATCAGATTCATCAGTCCAATCCTTCGGGGATGCACCAGGCGCGCTTGATTGCCACAACTTTGATTAGCTTGACCCGCACCAATCCCGGTATGGTAATTCTGATGTGCGGCGATTTTCTAACTCAAGAGGATGAAAGACTTCAGCAAAGACTCAATCTCCTTTTCAACAAGCTGCGTACACAGCTCAAACAGTCTTTGAGTCTTGCCGTTGCACAGATGGAAATCTTTTCCGACTACGATGTCCAGGCCAGAAGCGAACTGCTGTTCTCCCTTATTCTCGGACAGTGGGTTTCTTTCTCTAAAGGCATCCAAAGGACAAACATCGAGCCGGATTCAGTAGACAAGCTTATTTGTACGGCTTTAGGCATCCGTTCTTAGATTCGTCTCCGTTTTCAAGACAGCAACACCTCCTTGTTTTTACGCAAGGAGGTGTTTTCTTAAGAATCGATACTGCTATTTCTTCGATTGGTTGATAGGCTCAATCCGCTCTTTAATGCGGGGATTTTTGGCAGGTTTTGTACCATTCGGCTTTTCTTTCAGATACTTGACTGCCTGCTGGAGTTGGTAATCGTCCGGTTCTCCATACTTATAGAACTTGGGAGCAGGTTTCTTTTCTTCTCCCTTCTCGTCGACAACCTTCTCCTTAATCTGTCCCGCCGGCTTCTGCTTGCTTGCGTCCACGGGAACAGGCTTCGGAGCTGAAGCATCCTCAACCTCCAAGTGGTTAGCTAGGTCAGCTTCGCGGATATCGAAGTCTAAGAAATTTCCTTCCGCCGTATCTTTTACCTCAACGTCAGGAACAATTCCTTTAGCCTGAATACTGCGCCCCGTAGGCGTGAAGTATCTTGCCGTTGTCAGTTTGATGGCCATGTTCTTCGCATCGCCTCTCAATGGGATGACAGTCTGAACTGACCCTTTTCCGAAAGTCTTGGTTCCTAAGATGGCAGCGCGCTTATGATCCTGCAGGGCACCGGCTACGATTTCACTAGCGCTGGCAGAGGCCCCGTTTACGAGAACCACCAACGGTATGTTCTTAATTGCCGGCGGCAGACGCTCTATAAGATCATCGTCTTTAGTTGTCCTATAGTCGGCAGGGACGGTCAAATAATCTTTTTTAGCCTCTTCAACCTGACCCTTAGTGGAAACAACTTTGACTCCCTTCGGGAGAAAAACCGCAGAAACTCCGACAGCAGCATTGAGCAAACCGCCTGGGTCGTTACGCAAATCTAAGACTAAGCCGTTCTTCAAGTTGTCTGTCTTAGCCAGCTCATTGATGGCTTTAGCCAATTCCGAATTAGTTCTTTCTTGGAACTGAGAAATACGCACATAGCCCATGTTGTCAGGCAGAGGCTTAAATTTAACGGACTTAACCTTAATGATGGCACGCGTCAGCTTGATGTTCAGAGGAGCTTTCTCTCCTTTTCTGAGAATAGAAAGATCGATCTGTGTGTTCGGCTTACCGCGCATCATCTTAACGGCGTCATTCAAGGGAACGTCACGGATAAGCTTGCCGTCAATTTTGTAAATAATGTCGCCCGCACGGACATTGGCATTCGCTGCCGGGGTATCGTCAATTGGAGAAACCACTTTAACGCCCGACGGATCAGAGGTAACTTCGATACCGAGTCCTCCGAATTCACCCATCGTTCCTTCCTGGAGCTCTTTAAAAGATTCTTCATCAAGGAAAGCGGAGTGCGGATCGAGCCCATGAAGCATTCCGGAAATAGCTTCCTTCATCAGTTTTTTATCTGAGACGGGCTCAACGTAGAATTGTTTTACAGCACCATAGATATCGGTGAACTGTCTGATTTCACTTAAGGGAAGGGTCGTTTTTTTATTAGCGACCGGTTCGGCCGTAACGGCGCCGATCACTGCACCTGCAATCATCCCTACGCTGACCAAGATGATGCCGCGAATTCCACTTTTCATAATATTTTGTTTTAGTTAGCTTTTAGAAAATTATTCAAGATTATCAAAGTTTTAGCCACTTATTCGGATTAATTGGTTTCCCATTGTGACGCAACTCGAAGTATAAAACCGAGAGATCGCTTTCTTTTGAACCAACATGAGAAATAATTTCTCCGGCCTCTACCAAATCACCTATATCTTTTTCCATCGAAGAGTTGTTGCCGTAAACCGTAAAATAGCCCCGGCCATGGTCAATAACCAATAAGTTTCCATAACCTTTTAGATAATCGGCAAAGACCACCTTTCCGGCACGGACTGCTTTAACCGGTTGCTCTTCATTGACGCTGAATACTACGCCTTTCCAATTGCCCATGTTCTTATCTGCGGCACGTTTTTGGCCGTAAGATGCGGCGACTTTTCCAAGAACAGGAATACCGGAAGAGACGAGCACAAGTCCGCTCTGTGCCTTTGGTGCGCTAACCGCAACCGCTTTTTCTGTCGTGCCTTTCTTTGCGACAGGAGGACGATAAGCCGTTTTCTTTTGATTCTGCAGCTTCGTCACTAAGCTGGCGAGACGTTTTTCGTCTTGCTCAAGTTTCTTGAGCGTTGTTGCCTTCATCGCCAAATCTTTTTCCAACCGAACAACCGTCCTTTGGCGTTCTCTTCTTTCACTTACCAGTTTTTGTTGCTGCTGGCGTTCGCTGCTGACATTATTTCGTAGCTTTTCTCCGGAAACTCGAGATGCATACACAACTTTTTCGAGTTGTTTTTGCTGCTCTTCCAGTTTCTTATAGGAAGTCTCAGAACGCTCCCTTAAAAGTTCGAGCAAAGCCTCAGCCCTAGCTTTCTGATGCGGATCGCTTTTCCCAAGCCAGTCCGGAGCGTCTTGAAGACTGATCTGTTCCAAGCGTTGTTTGTCGATTTCGCTCAAGATTTTTCTTTCCTGAGCCATTGCGTCTTCGATCTTTTGCTTTTGGCGAAGCTGGTTGCGAAGATCTCTTTCAACAACACGGCGCTCTTTCTGCAGATTTTGGAGGTTTTGCCGTACTTTTCCGATTTCTTTTTCTGATTTCTGCAGTTCAGCCTGGATATTTGTTCTGTTGGTCTGAGCCTCAGCCATTGAGGCCTGCAGCTTCTCGATTTTTTGCTGCGTATTACTTCTTTGTTGAGAAACTTGACTAACTGAAACATTCTTTGAGGCAGAAGAAGTTCTCTTTTTAGTTGTTTTTTGCTGAGAAGAACGTTTCGTCGCGGTTTGTTTTTTTGCGGTTGTTTTTTTAACCGTCGTTTTCTTTTTAGCGGCCGGCTTCTTTTGGACGGCCTTTTTAACCGTTTTGGCTTTCTTTTGACTAGAAGATGACGCGGGTTCCGGACTCGGAGCCGCGAAACCTGTTGTCATCGTACTAAACGAGAATGCTGCTGTCAGCAATAAGACAGCAGCCGTTCTCAAAACAACCTGAGTTTTCAGTTTACTTTCCTGCCTTACCTTGTGCAGCCACTGCAGCCATTGCGTTTTTAATGGCTTCTTGGTCGCCGAGGTAGTAACTCTTGATTGGTTTCATGTTCTCATCTAATTCATAGACAAGAGGAGTTCCCGTCGGGATGTTCAAACCAACGATGTCTGCATCGCTGATGTTGTCCAAATGCTTAATCAAAGCACGCAGGGAGTTGCCGTGAGCTGTAATTAAGATTTGCTTGCCTTCGCGGATCTTCGGAACGATTTCATTTTCCCAGTAAGGAACTACTCTCTTCACTGTATCTTTGAGGCATTCCGTCAAAGGCATCAGTTCCGGATCTTCTAAGCGATAACGAGACTGGTTAGCCGGCCACATCGGGCTTTCCTTGGACAATGCCGGAGGCGGAACGTCGTAAGAACGGCGCCAAATCATGACTTGTTCGTTGCCGAACTTTTCAGCCGTTTCTTTCTTGTTAAGTCCTTGAAGAGCACCGTAGTGTCTTTCGTTCAATCTCCAATCTTTGATAACAGGAAGATAGAGTTGGTCGAGCTCGTCTAAAGCAATGCAAAGTGTTCTGATAGCTCTCTTGAGCACTGAGGTGTAGCAGAGATCAAAGACAAATCCCTGTTCCTTTAACAGCTGTCCGGCCAATGCGGCTTCTTTACGGCCTTTTTCGGTCAAATCAACGTCTACCCAGCCTGTGAAACGGTTTTCGAGATTCCACTGGCTCTCGCCGTGTCTCATCAAAACGATTTTGTACATATAGTTTTCCGAAGGAAATTGAAAAATGAATTTCCATTTTACCAGCGCTTTAACTCAAGCCTAGTATTTACGGCCATCTCTATCTTCTCAAAAATAGAAGTTATGCTCCTTCCCAAGAACTAGGCTATTGAGAACCACGCAAATTTAGAAAAATTCTTCTCTATTCTTCTCGCTTATTAATTGTCTTGAGCCACGCCTCGGCTTGATTTGGAGAATATACGCTCTGCGTAATCGGATCGGCTTTAAAAGAATCGTCCTTGGAAATGACCATAGTCAGCGCTTCGGTCGCCAGCTGTGCCATAGTAACGTACCAAAATTGACCGGCAACCGTCGGGCTATAGAGGTCTCCTGACTTCTCTAACAGACCGGCTTTAATCCATTGATCCATCACCGGCTTCAAGGGCTTTTCGATGTCAACGTTGAAATTGTCGCCAATCTCACGCAAGTTGAAAGGTCCTGATTCCACGCTACTGGCCAATGTCCGCATTAACGTCCAATGCTCTTGAGGCTTCATCATGACAAAGACCGGCTTGAGTCCTTTTTCAACCATCTCGCTCCACTTTGCTAGTTTGCGTTCCTGCATCCAGCTATATCCGAATAATTTACCGCCCGCGCCGCAGCCAAACGGCAGACAGTCGGAAGGACCTTTTGCCAAGCGGTTATAAAGATTACGTTCCAGCGGCGTTTTAGCCCAATGCGTGTTGGTCAAACGATGCCAATCCGGATGGGAAGAAAACTTCTCAACGCTTTCTGCATACATATCAGCAGCTTCTGCCAAAGTAGCTGCAGGCTCGCATAATCCGGATTTAATGCGGGTATTCAAAGGAGATTTTTCAAAAACGTTCAGCTGATAACAATCAACCCCGTCAATCGGAAGCTCAGCGGCAATTCTCAAATCCTCGGTCCACACCTTTCCCTTTTGTCCGGGAAAGCCGAAGAGAAGATCGATAACTACTGCAAGATTGTCGTGTTCACCGAGTTCTTCTAAACGATGAATAATGAATTCGGGAGAATCCAGCCGCTGCATTTCACGACGGATCTCCGGATTAAATGTCTGGACGCCGATAGATAGACGATTTACACCTCCTTCCAAGCAAGCCTCAAGTTTTTCATCGGAAAAACCATGTAGACGGCCTTCAAAGGTAATCTCGCAATCTTTTGCAAGAGGTAAGTTTTTACGCACTGCGCCAAGGATCTTCCTGATATCGGAAGCCTCGAGAGCTGTCGGTGTTCCGCCTCCGAAATACAGAGCCTTGATAGGTGCGGAATTTTGTGCAGCTCGGCCGTTCCAGAGTTCAAATTCCTTTATGAGAGTGTCCGTGTATGCATTTGACGCTTCTTTCGAGTAAGGATTCTGGTAGAACATGCAGAAAAGACAGCGGCTTTCGCAAAAAGGAATATGAACATAAGCAATTCCTTCTGTTTTTCTAGGTTCAAACGACTTCTTCTCCAGAAAGTTTCGTGCCGAGTTCCATAACATCGGAATCCCGAACGGACCTGCATGAACCGTTGCTTTTGCTGGAAAAGCTTCGTGTAAGGCATCGCTTTCATCTGCAAAGAAAGCTGAGTAGCTCTTCTTCTTAATAAGCATGTTTTTAAGAAGTTGCACTCCCATCTCAAATGACGCCATGATGTTCTCCTTGGTTATTTTTCAGTCGTTCATTCTGGAATAAGATGATATCGAGAATTATTCGCAATAATGTTTTTCTCTCTTCATTTTTCTCATCTTCCAGTTCCGGGTATCCTCAGAGCCTAGAAGTCAGTATCCGTCATCAGGCCTCGTCCTCATGGTCTTTCCTAATTTCTTCTTCCAAAAATTCCCAAAACTGCTCGGCTATCTTGGACAGAGACTTATTCTTTTTCCGAATCAGAACATGGTCCGAGATCATTTCCGGCTCAATCGGCACAAAGCGCAATCCCGGACAGCTCCGATTGGTAAAACTGCCTTCGATACATAGCGATACACCTAGACCGTTTTGAACCATGGCTGTTGCATTAGATAGAAGATTATGTAAGGCAACAATCTTCAGATCTTTCTCCGAAACTCCAAGCCATTCACAAATCTCCTCGATAACAATGTCTCTTGACGGCAGAATTAATTCCAGAGATGCCGCTTCTTTTTTGGAAAAAGCGAGTCGTTCCTCTTCAACAGAGTCTTCCTTCACTACCAGGCCCCACCGCTCCTTTATCTTTAACGGAACACTTTTATATTTAGCGACTTCCACCGGCTCTATTAGGACGGCAAGATCCAGTTTATCGGCATCTATTTTTTTTCTTAGCTCATCACCAGTCGCAGAATGAATATGAAATCTGATTCGAGGATATTTTTCGCGGAACTTCTTTATTTTTTTCGAAAGGTAATCCATCACGGAGCTTTCAACTACACCAAGCACAACAGTGCCGCCAAGTTCGCCCTGCTGGGAAAGTTCGCGTTTGGCCTGTGCACTCAGTTCAAGGATTTCTTGGGCTCTTAACTGGAACAAATAGCCGCTTTCCGTAAGTGACAGACTTCGAGTATGACGATTCAAAAGTTTACAGCCGAGCTCCTCTTCCAAATCTTGAATTTGCCGGGAGAGTGCCGGCTGAGACAAATAAATTTCTTCAGCTGCTTTTGTTATGTTGCCGGTCTTACAAACAGTCAAAAATGCTTTTAGAACTTTGAGATCCATAGCCTTTAGGTCATTTATGAATTTTATGCATTATTTCTATTATAAATTCTCATTGGAAATAATTGACTCTTTTTCTTAAACTAATCATACGGTTAGACCTACATCCATAGCGACAATTTTTAGGCAGGAAACAAGGAGTTCAATATGCCAAAATTTTTCAGACGTCATCTATTACTTGCATCAGTTGTCGGTACAACAGGATCCTTGGCCTCGTCGGCACCGCTTCCTGAAGCTTCAATTTCTTCCGACGAAGACCTCCTTAAAATTAAAAATCGCCTACTCTCTTTGGACTCGCGCGGAAGTACGCTCACTGTTAAAGAGAAATTCATCTCTCTGCTTGCTGTATGTGCTGCTCAGGCTCTTGAAACTCAAGCCCGCAAAATTGCTTCCGATGCCCTTAGAGCCGGAGTAAAACCACTGGTTATCAGAGAAGCCGTGTACCAAACAGCTCCTTATGTTGGAATCGGACGAGTGGAACAAACAATGCGAGGCGTCAACGCCGCATTCAAAGAGCATCACATTGAACTTCCTCTGCCGTCCCAGACCACAGTCACTGACAACAACCGACTCGAAAAAGGCATTGAAGTCCAGACGGCAATTTTTGGCGATACCATTACTCAAATGCACAAAAATACACCCGACAATATGAAGCCGCTGATGATTGATGACTTATCCGGTTACTGCTTCGGAGATTTTTATACTCGAAGCGGCCTGAATATTAAAGAAAGAGAATTAGCTGTTTTCTCCTGCATTGCCGCGTTAGGTGCTTGTGAGCCTCAATTAAAGGCTCATGGGGCGGCAAATCTGAAAGAAGGATACACAAAGCAGAATCTCGTTGACGCGTTACAGATCGCTCTCCCTCTCAACGGCTTTCCAAGAACATTAAACGCTCTTGCCGTTGTTAACGGACTTTAGGAGTTTCTCATGAAAAAATCACTCATCCTTCTCTCTATCATCCTCGGCCTCCAAGGATCGATTGCATCTTCCTCCGCTCTTCCAATTCATTCCGATTTAAGTCCGGAAATGACAGCCGCAGTCAGCGCTCCGCTGTCTAATTTTTGGCTTCAGACCCCACAAACGATAGAAGATTGGGAAAACATACAAAAAGGCTATGTTGCTTCGGCCACAGTCAGTAACCTCAAACTGGCTAAATCACTTGAAGTACAAATCTTTGAAGAAAAGATGAATGGTATCCCTGTCTTCATTCTTCAGCCGAAGCACATTAAGAAGGAGGCTGAGAATAAAGTCATTCTCTATTTTCACGGAGGCGGCTACGTTCTGGGACACGGACGTTCCGGACTTGGAGAGGCTCTTTTAATGGCAGGCCTGGAAGGCTATAAGCTTGTTTGTGTCGACTACCGCATGGCACCTCAACACCCCTTCCCAGCTGCTATTGATGACGCCCTAACAGTCTATAAAGCTCTTCTTGCTCAATACAGTCCACAAGACATCGCGGTTTTTGGAACTTCGACCGGCGGCGGAATGGCTCTTATTCTGCCTATCCAGGCACATCAAAATAAACTGCCTATGCCTGCTGCAATTATCGCTGGTACACCATGGTCTGAGCTTGGCAAGAAAGGCGACAGCTACTTCCTCAACGACAAGGTTGACAATATTCTCGGCACATACGACGGCATGATTGATGCCGCGGCCAAAGCCTACGCCAATGGTCATGACTACCAGTCTCCGTTGCTCTCACCGGTTAACGCTTCCAATGACACGTTAAAAGCGTTTCCTCCAACCTTGCTGATTTCCGGAACTCGTGACTTATTTTTAAGCAACACCATCAGAATGCATCGCAACTTACTGAAGAACAAAGTACCTGCAGACTTGATTGTCTATGAGGGGCTTTCACACGCTCAATACTATTTAGTCCCCAAAGCGCCGGAAACGAAAGAGCACTACGAATTTATGGCTAACTTTTTAGACAAGGTTTGGACAACGAAACCTTAGAAGAAGCTCTCTGGGCTAAAAACGACTTACTTTCAGAGAAAGAAAATGAAACGCAGGAAACTTTTAAATAGCCTTGGCATGCTGAGTCTTCTCAACATTGGCAGTCATTTGGCCTCTGTCCTTCATGCTCAAGAAAACTTCTTAGCCGGCACGCCGATTGCGAACATCAGGCTTCCTCATCTGACCGAAGATAAAAACGCGCCGATCGTCTTCTACAGTCCTATTGTTTCTTCTGAAGCCATGCTCAAGCTTCTAGAAGCTAGTCAGTACAAGGTCTCCGGCAAAGTCGGAATCAAAATGACGTTCTCCAACGTCCGAGACAGCGCAGTAAAAATCGATCCGATGTTAATCAAGCCTCTCATTGAAAATGTTAAAGGCACCATGATCGACAGCAACTACTTTGACGGCGCCCGCAGCAATACACAAGCTCATTTGGCAACCGCAAGAGCAAACGGCTTTGACAAGGCCGGTCCAATCGACATATTAGACTCGGAAGGCGAGATTGCACTTCCGGTAAAAGGAGGTTATCACCTCAAGACATTTATCACAGGAGCTAAGCTCGCTGACTATGACTCTCTAATCTCGGTCGTTCGTTTCAAAGGACATAATCTTCCTCGCTATGGCGGCTCAATGAAAAATCTTTCCATCTGCCTGGGCACACCCAAAGGAGCTGCTCAGATCCACAGCGGAGGCCAAATAACTGACTATTTCTCATCTGCCGGAGAAAAGGTCACCAGTGAATCTATGGCGGATGCCGTCAAAGCTGCACTCGATTTCAAACCAGGCCGGTGGATTTTCTTCAACATCATTGATTCGCTTGAGCCTCAAAGACGCGACTCGTGCGACGGAGCAAAGAATATCGGCAATATCGGTATTCTTCTCAGCACCGATCCGATTGCCTGTGATCAAGCCGCAGTGGACATTGTCTATGGCTTTGCACCTAACGAACAAACCAGAATACAGTGGGAACAAGAGCATTTTGTCGAGTCTCTTGAGATGGCTGAAAAAATTGGCGTTGGTGCAACTCATTATCGTCTTCAAGTCGTCCGCACCAATAAGTAATGAACGATTATGAAAAAATTTCTATTGGCAACAATATTTAGCGTATTAACTTTCAACACTATGGCACAGGGAAAAATAGTACAGACAGCAGGACGCTCCCAACTCGGCGACTTCGCACCTAAATTTGCGGAACTCAACGACGATGTCCTCTTTGGCGAAGTATGGAGCCGCACCGATAAACTTGATCTGCGAGACCGCAGTTTGGTCACGATTACGTCGCTTATTAGTCAAGGTATAACTGATAATTCGCTCATATACCATCTCCAGTCGGCAAAGAAAAACGGAATTTCGCGCTCCGAGATTGCCGAAATCATTACTCATATCGGTTTCTATGCCGGTTGGCCGAAGGCTTGGGCGGCGTTTAACCTCGCCAAAGGCGTATGGGCAGAAGATACGGCAGGTGGAGATGCCAAAGCCGCTTTCCAACGTGAGATGATTTTTCCGATAGGCGAACCGAATACAGCCTATGCGCAGTATTTCATCGGCAACAGCTACCTCGCTTTAATATCGAACCAGCAGATTCTCATAGCAAATGTCACTTTCGAGCCTCGCTGTCGCAACAACTGGCATATCCACAACGCAACAAAAGACGGAGGACAGATGCTTATCGGCGTAGCCGGCCGCGGCTGGTATCAAGAGGAAGGCAAACCGGCAGTGAAAATTCTGCCTGGTAAGGTCATCCACATTCCAGCTAACGTGAAGCACTGGCACGGAGCAGCGGCCGACAGTTGGTTCGCTCATCTGGCCTTCGAGCTTCCTGGAGGAAATACTTCAAATGAATGGCTCGAACCGGTTACAGACGAGGTGTACGACAAACTGAAATAACGAAGTAATGACTTTGGACAATTCATTTTCCTCTAAGGAGCGCTTCATTCTGCTCAACGCATTACGGTATTGGCGCTCCGTGGTTTTTGTTTGGCAATTACCTGGAGTTTTTGTCAAATGCGTTCCAAAGTGCCAAAACAATCAGCCAAATGCCGGTGGAAATGACTCAAATAGTCCGCTATCCAATATTTCTTTATCGACGGGAATTGCTTCCTGCTCTTCTGTAACGGGTTTTCGATCTTTCTGTCGAAAAGTGTTTTCAACTTTTTTCTTTGTTTGATTATTTTTGCAACTCTATAAGTCAGCCGTAAGAATTAAGTCTCCTTTCAAATTTATAGTTGTAATAGGAGGTCAATTTCTTCCATAATATGAAGTTTAAAGTAACTGGCATTATTTGATAGGCCAGAAGCCTATCAAATAAAACGATAAATCTTAGACTTACGAAAAGCTTCCAAAATGGAATTTCTTACTGAAAATATTCTCCTCATTCTGTGCTTTGTCGGCTCAGGTATTCTTTTGGCATTTCCATCTTTGTCCAAAGGAAAAAATTCTGGTCTGAGCCCTGCAGAAGTTGTTATCAAAGTCAACGACAAGAATGCTCAATTAGTTGACATCAGAACTCCAAAAGAATTTGCAACCGGCAGCTTAGCCGGCTCCGTCAATATTCCAACCGAAGATCTGATGGCAAAACTCGGTACCTTGGATAAAAACAGACCTGTTATTCTTGTCTGCCAAAACGGACGCCGTACAGCTCAAGCATTAAAAGACATGAAGGGTAAGGGATTCGCAGAAGTCTACACACTCGAAGGCGGTATTGTTGCATGGCAGGCTGCCAAGCTTCCGCTCACCAACCTTGCGATCAATAGAAAAGAAAAGGCAAAAAGGAAACATTAATCTGTTTCTTCAATCTCATTTTTAATAAAGGACTATTAAATGGCTGAAAACCAAAACACAGCTCCAGCTCAGGAAGAAAACGGACCTCAGTTCGCCATCCAGCGCATTTACTTGAAAGATGCTTCTCTCGAGATGCCGCACGCTCCTCAGATTTTCCTTCTTCAGGACGCTCCTGAAATCAGCATTCAAGTTGACGTTGAACAGACTAAGCTTGCTGACGCTGAAGATCTTTTTGAAGTTGTCGTCCGCGGAACTGTCACAGCAAAGTCAAAAGCAAATGGTCAGGAACAGACTGTGTTCTTGGTTGAATGCAAACAAGCCGGTATTTTCTTCATTCACAACATCCCTCAGGAACATCTCCCGATGATTCTTGGCATCACTTGCCCGGCAGCCATCTACCCGTACTTGCGTTCCAATGTGTCCGATCTTTTGACACGTGCAGGCATGCCTCCTGTTTACATGGGCGAAATCGACTTCCAAGCCATGTTCGCTCAGCGTGTACAACAAGAAGCTATGCAGGCTCAGGCTGCTCAAGCTGCTGAAGCCAACACAGTCAATGGCACCGGCACAGCTCAGTAATCTTATTTGTAAATTTTCCTCACTCACATCTTCTGTTGAGTGAGGATTTTTATTTTTGGCAAAATGCGTAAAACAGTATGTGTATTCTGCGGTTCTCACCTCGGTGACAATCCCGCTTTCAAGGAATTGGCGGAATCTCTCGGCACTGCCATTGGCTCACATGGAATGGATATGGTCTTCGGCGGAGGCGGAACCGGCTTGATGGGAATCGTTTCTCAAGCGGCTCTCAGTGCCGGTGCACATGTCACCGGAGTTATTCCTGAAATTCTTTATAACGTCGAGCGTCCCGAAGCCAACCTCTCTAAGCTCATTATCACGCCGACCATGGCTGAAAGAAAGCGTCTGATGGGAAAAATGGCCGACTATTTTGTTGTCTTACCCGGTGGTATCGGAACCATGGAAGAAACTTTCGAAGTTCTTACAAGCAATTGGTTAGGAATCTTCAAAAAGCCGTTAGGATTCTTGGATTTTGAGGGCTACTATGATGACCTCTTCCGTTTCCTGGAAAATGCCCAAAACAAAGGCTTTATTTCTAAAAGAGCTAGCGTCCTTTGGCCGCGTTCTACAGATCCTGCCGAGCTAATCGACATTCTGCAGACTACGCAGCTTCCGCAATAACTACATCAGCCAAAAGAACCGCTGACATATTGCGCTGTTTTCATGCAATCGGGGGAGTGGAAGATCTTCTTCGTGTCTCCCCATTCAATCAATTCCCCCATATAAAAGAAAGCTGTTTTATCCGAGATTCTTTCGGCCTGCTGCATATTGTGTGTAACGATGACAATACAAACATCGTTCTTCAGCTCTTTAATACCTTCTTCCAATTTTTCCGTAGCGATCGGATCCAACGCACTTGCCGGCTCATCCATTAATAAGACCTCCGGAGAGACCGCCAAGGCTCTTGCAATACATAGTCTTTGCTGTTGCCCCCCGGATAGAGACAAAGCTGATTGATGGAGACGATCTTTGACTTCATTCCATAAAGCTGCCTTTTTAAGACTCTCCTCGGCAATATTCATCAGCTCTTCTTTATCTTTGATACCGTTAAGTCTTACGCCGTAGACCACGTTTTCGAAGATACTTTTAGCGAAAGGAGTTGGTTTCTGAAAAACCATGCCGACACGCCGGCGCAGCTCAACAACATCACATTCTTTAGAGTTGATGTCTTCTCCTTCGAGAGTAATGAGGCCGTCTATCCTGGACGACTCAATTAAATCGTTCATACGATTCAGAGAACGAAGGAAAGTACTTTTTCCGCAGCCCGAGGGACCAATTAAAGCGGTAATTTCATTTTCTTTAAAAGAAAGAGAGACGTCTTTAATTACCTGCTTTTCCCCATAGTAGAAATTTACGTTCTCGGCGGATAATTTTGTTTTTTTCTGAGTTTCTTTTGAATTCATAAAGGCTTCGCGACAAGGCGATCTGTTCAACAAGTTGCCGTGATTCTATTTTTGCTTTATGACGGTTTAATTTCAGAAAGATTACGGCTCTATGACACTGGAGGATGGCACTCTGCGCATACGGAGCTCTTCTGCTTTTTCTCCTATCCATTCACTTTCTTCTAATGCTGTTCCAACAAATAATTTTGTAAGTTATGTTGGTTAGCAACAAAAAAAATCTGCGTCAGGCTTGAACAGGTAGGCAGTTATAGCGGAAGGAGGCGCGAGAAAAAGAGAGGATCCTAAGCCTGAAGGAAAGAAAAACCAAGGCGTGTAATTTGTCTGGGGACCTCTCGCGTCTAGACTATTCCATTTTTTGACTTCCTCCTCTTCGTAAACGAAGAGGATTCTTACCACCACTACAACAGCCGTAGCCTATTGTTGTAGAAGGTCTCGTTGGGTTCCT